>NZ_JBQCGQ010000136.1:0-3301 GCF_051955515.1 Sinomonas sp. | reverse complement strand
TTGAGGCTGATGTCGATGTCGGTCCAGCGCGCGAAATGCTCGGACATGTACTCCGCCACGACGGTGTCCGCGTTCCCGATGCCGCCGAGCGTCTCGTCGGAGAAGACGACGCCGAAGCCGAACGTGTCCTCTGCCCGGTTCCTTTCCCAGACGGTCACCTCGTGCGAAGGGTCGAGCTGTTTCATGAGGGCGGAGAAATACAGGCCGCCGGGGCCGCCGCCGATGACTGCGATTTTCACTGCGTGAATTCCTTTCAGACCTGGGTGCCGTTGGTTTCGGCGGCCTGCTCGCGCAGGCGGTAATGCTGGAGCTTTCCGCTCGGATTCCTCGGGAGGGCGTCGACGAAGCGGACGTCGCGGGGGTATTTGTAGGGGGCGATCTGGGACTTGACGAAGTCCTGGATCTCCTTGCGCTTGGCGTCGTCGCCCTCGACTCCTTCGCGCAGCACGACGAAGGCGCACACGACCGTTCCGCGTTCTGGGTCCGGGCGGCCCACGACGCCGCACTCGACGACGTCGGGGTGCTCGTTCACGGCTGCCTCGACCTCGGGGGCGCCGATGTTGTAGCCGGAGGAGATGATCATGTCGTCGGCGCGGGCCTGGTAGTAGAAGTAGCCGTCGGCGTCCCGGTAGAACGTGTCGCCGGTGACGTTCCAGCCGTTCACCACATAGGAGAGCTGACGCTCGTCGGAGAGGTAGCGGCATCCGGTCGGGCCGATCACCGCGAGCCGTCCGAGCTCGCCCGGGGCGGCCTCGTTGCCCTCGGCGTCCAGGATGGTCGCGCGGTACCCGGGGACGGCGCGTCCCGTGGCGCCCGGGACGATGTCATCGCCTGCGGCGGAGATGAACACGTGCAGGAGCTCGGTCGCGCCGATGCCGTTGATGAGCTTCAGGCCCGTCTCCTCGTGCACGTGGTGCCAGGTCTCCTGCGGCAGGTGCTCCCCGGCGGAGACGGCTTTCTTCACGCCCGCGAGGAGGTCCGCGTGCCCGGCCTTGAGGATCGCTCGGTAGGCGGTGGGCGCCGTCGCGAGGATCGTCACCCCGTGCGCGGCCACGAGCTGCGCGAACTCGACCGGCGGCGCCTTCTCGACCAGCAGCGATGCCGCCCCGAAGTGCAGCGGGAAGACCACGAGGGAGCCGAGCCCGAACGTGAAGGCCAGCGGCGCGGAGCACGCGAAGACGTCCTCCGGCGTCGGCTTGAGGATGTGCCGCGCGAAGGTGTCCGCGTTGGCGAGGATGTCCCGGTGGAAGTGCATCGTGATCTTGGGGACCCCGGTGCTGCCGGACGTCGGGCCCAGGAGGGCGACGTCGTCGGCCGCCGTCGGCACCGCCTCGAAGACCCCGCTCTTGGCCGCCGCGCGCTGGGTGAGATCGTCCGCGCCCTCGCCGCCGTAGCGCACGACGGGCACGGCGCCGGTGCCGAGGGAGCGCAAGGCGAGTTCGACGACGTCGCCGAACCTGTGGTCGACGAGCGCCACGGAGGGCTTCGTCTTCGCGATGATCGGCTCGAGCTCGGCGGCGCGCAGCGCGTGCATCGTGGTGACGACGACGCCGCCCGCCTTGAGCACGCCGAGCCAGGCGGCGATGGTCCACGGGTTGTTGGGGGAGCGCAGCAGGACGCGGTTTCCGGGGAGCAGGCCGAGGTCCTCGGCGAGGACCTGGGCGACCTGGTTGGCCCGCGTCTGCAGCTCGCCGTAGCTCCAGCGCGTGCCGTCCGGGGCGAGCACGGCCGTGCGGTCGGCTCCGAACCGTTCGACCGCGCGGTCGATCAGCGCGGAGCCGGCATTGAGCCGGTCGGGGTACTGCAGCTCGGGGAGGGTGAATTCGAAGGTCGGCCACTGCGAGGCGGGGGGAAGGCTGTCGCGCGTGAACGAGTCGACGTGTGCTGATGGTGAGAGGGCCATCGAAAAGCGCCTTTCGCTAAAGCTGTTTCTCAGCGGCCCGGCCGGACCATGGCCTCTTGGGCCACGGTGGCGACGAGGCGGCCATCGGTGTCGAAGAACCGGCCCAGGCCCAGGCCGCGGCCCGACTGCGCGCCGGCGGCCTCCTGGACGTAGAGGAGCCATTCGTCCACCCGCGCTGGGCGATGGAACCACATGGCGTGGTCGAGGCTCGCGGTGGTCAGGCCCGGGTCGGCCCACGCGTGCCCGAGCGCGCGGAGCGTCGGCTCGATGATCGTGTAGTCGCAGACGTAGGCGAGGGCCGCGGTGTGTAGGCGCTCGCCGTCGAGCGCTCCTTCGTAGGCGTCGAGGCTCTCGAACGCCCGCACCCACAGCGCCTGGTGCGGCTTCCGCTCGCCCTCGACCCGCACGTACACCGGCCCCGGCACGTGCCGCATGTCGAAGGAGCGGCCCGTGGACCAGTACTCCTTGGACGCCTCGGTGAGGGTCCCCGCCTCGGGCGTGCCGGGCTCGAGGGCGGCGAGGTACTCCGCGGAACTCGGCAGCGTCTCGGGGGCCGGGATTCCGGCGGGCTCCGCCGGGCTGAGCTCCTCGCCCTCCTCGGGAACCTGGAACGAGGCGAGCGCGGTGTAGACGGGCTTGCCGTTCTGGAAGGCCCGCACCTGCCGGGTCGAGTAGCCGCGGCCGTCGCGCAGGAGCTCCACTTCGTAGCGGACCTCGGTCCCGATATCGACGGGCCGCATGAAGTAGGAGTGCATCGAGTGGAGCCGGCGGTCCGTCTCCGTCGAGAGCATCGCCGCCGCCGCGGCCTGCGCCACCATGTCCCCGCCGTAGGCCTTGGGCCAGGGGCAGTACTGCGTCGTGGCGGACCAGGCCAGGTCGTAGTGCTCCGGCTCGCAGGGCCTGAGGTCGAGCGCCGCGAGCAGTGGGGCGGCGGTCCCGCGCACTTCGAGGGAGGCGGCCGTGGACTCGGTGCTCATGCCCGCCGATAGCCTTCGAGCTCGGAGTCGTCCACGTCCTCGAGGTTGATCACGATGTTCTCCGGGGTGCGCGTGGTCAGCCACACGAGCTCCTCGGTGACGGACATGTTCGCCTCGACGTGGGGCATGAACGGCGGGACGAAGACCCAGTCGCCGGCGCTCATGTCGAGGTAGTCCTTGAAGCCCTCGCCGAAGTAGATCCGGCCCTGGCCGCGGAGCACGTAGCCGCCGGTCTCGGCTTCCCCGTGGTGGTGGGGGAGCGAGCGGTAGCCGGGCTTGTTGGAGACCTGCCCGAACCAGATCTTTGTAGCAGGGGTGTGCTGGATCGAGACGCCCGAGACGCGGACGCAATCGCCGGACTGCATGGTCTGAGTGTCCTCGTGTCCGGCGCGCGTGACTACGGGGATCACTCGGCCGTCCG
>NZ_JBQCGQ010000135.1:0-10493 GCF_051955515.1 Sinomonas sp. | reverse complement strand
CATGGACGCCGAGATCCTGAGTGATACCAACGAAGACCTCAAGCGCGCGGTGGGCTGGATCGCCTACACCGAGGCCGGAATCCGCCACATGCCGGGGCGTCGCCGCAAGCGCGTGGAGATCTCCTTGAACGACGGCGACTTCCAGACCCGCCGCGTGCGCAGCGTCCTCTTCGCGAACTGCGGCAAGCTGCCCGGCGGCGTCGACTTCATTCCCGAGGCCTACGTGGACGACGGGGTTCTGGACATCGTGGTGATGAGCCCCCGCACCCTCATCGGCTGGATCGCGATGTACCTCAAGGTGACGTTCCAGCACAATCGGCCGGTTCCGGCGATGTCGTTCTACGGCGCGCAGAACGTTCGCATCCGGAGTGCGGAGCCTGTCGAGACACAGGCCGACGGCGACCCCACAGGGCCTGCGACGGATATCCGCGTTGAGGTGAAACCGCTCTCGCTGCTCGCACGCGTGGCGCACTGAGCCTCACCCGAGGATCGAGCGCACCCAGGCTTGGCTGGCCTCGAACGCCCCGTCCGCGTTATGCGGGAGGACAGTCGGCTGGACGGCATCGGCGCGCGGGTAGGAGCCGAGGAATCGCGTCTCCGGGCTCAGCCGGTACAGGCCACCGAGGGCGTCGGCGACCCGGGCATCCCGTAGGTGGCCTTCGGCGTCGATGCTGAAGAAGTAGTGGCCGAGGTACTCGCCCGTGGGCCGCGATTCGATGCGGGAGAGATTGACGCCTCGGGAGGCGAATTGCCAGAGGATCTCCATGAGAGCGCCGGGGTGGTCCTCTGGAAGCGGGACGGCGACGGTGGTCTTGTCGGCCCCCGTCGGCTCGGGGAGCGTCCCGGGCCGTGTGACCAAGATGAACCGCGTGACGGCGCCCGGTGTGTCCCCCAGGTCGGCCGCGAGCACATCGAGTTCGGGGTGCTCCTCCGCAACGATCGGGCTGCAGATCGCCGCGTCCCCGGGACGGGCAGTCGGCTCAAGAAGGCTGAACGCGCCAGCGGCCGTGGACGATGCCGGTTCGTATTCCGCAGAGGGAATATGTGCCGTGACCCATCCTCTGCACTGCGCCCAGGCGTGCCCGTGGGTCAATATTCGACGGACATCCCCAAGCCTCGTCCCAGGGCGCGCCACAAGGACGAACGTGATCGGCACCAGCTCCTCACGGACAATCCGCAGCTCGGGCCCGGTCGAGATGGCGTCCAACGTGGCGGTCACGCCGCCTTCGACCGAGTTCTCGATGGGCACCATCGCCGCATCCGCGCCTCCCGAGCGCACGAGCTCAAGTGCCTCGTTCACGCTCGCCGAGGGGATCCGCGTGGCGTCGCGGGCGCCGGGCACCTTGAAGAGGGCGGCCTCGGTGAACGTCCCCGCGGGGCCCAGGAAGGTGTAGATCACTAGAGGACCGTGGGGCGCTGGCCGTTTTCGGACACGATCGGCTTCCCCGCCTCAAGCCACGCGTCCATGCCGCCCACCACGTTGAACGCCGAGTAGCCCTGGTCGACGAGCCAACTCGTCACCCTCGCCGAACGACCTCCCGTGCGGCACACGATCAGAAGGTCCTCGTCCGGGTCGAGTTCCCCGAGTCGAGCAGGCAGCTGGTCCATGGGAATGTGCAGTGCGCCGTCGGCGTGGCCGGCCTCCCATTCGTAGTCCTCGCGGACGTCGAGCAGCGTGCCCTGCGGCAGCTGGTCGACGCGCACGGATTCGAACTCGGCCATGGTGATGCCCTCCGTCAACAGCAAATAGGGGATTTTCCCTCAAGCCTATAGTGGGTAGGTCCGCGACGGGCGCCCGGGAGGAGACGGATGGACGACGGCGTAGCCCGCCTTTCCGCGCGCGGGCTCCGCGACGCTCTGCGCACGGGCGAACTCTCGGCTCGCGACGTCGTCGGCCATTGCCTCGAGGCGATCGAAGCCTCGGATCGGCAACTCGGTGCGTTCGTGACCGTGACTCCCGAAGCGGCGCTCGAGGCGGCCGCAGCTGCCGACGAGGCGCACGCCGCAGCCCGCCGGAACGGAACGCTCGACGCGCTCCCCGCCTTGCACGGCGTTCCGACCGCCTTCAAGGACCTCCACGACGTGGCCGGCGTTCCCACGACCCACGGAAGCGCGGCCATCGACCACCCGCCCGCCTCGAGCGACGGCCCCGTTGTGGCCCTGCTGCGCGCAGCCGGGGCGATCTCCCTCGGGAAGACCCAAGTCCCCGAGTTCGGCCTCACGGCCTACTCCGAGAACCGTGTTGCGCGGCCATCCAGGAATCCCCATGGACTTGCGCTGAGCTCCGGCGGCTCCTCGGGAGGTTCGGCGGCGGCGGTGGCGGCAGGACTGATTCCGCTGGCACCCGGCAGCGACGGCGGAGGCTCCATCAGGATTCCCGCTGCTGCGTGCGGGCTCGTCGGCCTCAAGCCGGGCCGCGGCCTGATCCCTGCCGGTGAGAGCACGGGGGACCTGGCACGGCTTGTCGTCTCGGGTCCCCTTGCACGGTCCGCCGAGGATGCTGCGCTCCTGCTCGACGCACTCGTCGCCCGAGGCGCGCCCAGCGATCGGCGGGCAGCGCACTCGGGCCGCCACTCGGCGTCGTACCTCGACGCCGTTCACAGCGAGCCGCATCGGCTCAAGGTCGGCGTGACCCTCGCCAGCCCCTGGGAGCAGCGCTACCGCATAGCACCCGAGCCTGAGGCACGTGCTGCGCTGGACACAGCCGTGGAGCGGCTGGCGGCCGCGGGCCACCTCGTCGCCGAGGCGGAGATCCGGTACGACAACCGGTACCCCGACGCGTTCACCGCCGCATGGACGGCCGGGGTCGGAAGCCTGAGGATCAGGCCGGAGCGAGAGCCCCTTCTCACCCCGCTCACCCGCGCGTTCCGGCGCAGGGCCCAGCAGCGGAGCCGAGCCAAGCTCGACAAGGCGCTCGCCTTCCTACGACGCTTCGAACGCGACACGGTGGCGCAGTATCGGCAGTGGGACGTCATGCTCATGCCTGCCCTCGCCCAGACGCCCCGGCCCATCGGCTGGTTTTCGGGACAGGAGTGGGAGGCGACGGCGGACCACGACTACGCGCGTCAATGCGAGTTCGCGCCGTGGTCGTCGATGGTGAACGTCTGCGGCCTTCCCGCCGTCTCGGTCCCGACGCTCTGGACCGACCTCGGACTGCCGATGGGCGTGCAGCTCGTGGGACCGATGGGCTCGGAGGCGCTGCTCCTCCAGCTCGCGCGGGTGCTCGAAGAGCCTGCTAGTAGCCGTAGGGGGATTGGCTGATCGAGGCGATCGCGATCACGAAGAAGGCGATGACCACCACGGCGATGAGCAGGCCGACGTAGCCCATCACCAGCCCCGCGATGGCGAACCCACGGCCGGCCGGTTCCCGGGCCAGCCCGAGATGGCCGAGCACGACCGCCGCGATCTGCGGCAGCAGGAAGAAGCCGAAGCCCACCAGGGCCGCGATCCCGCACACCATCGAGGCGATGCTGAGGCCCTTCGGCTCAGGCTGGGCGTAGGAATAGGGCTGCGGGTACCCGTACGAGGGCTGGGGGTAGCTGGGCTGGGAGTATCCGGGCTGGCCGTACGGGGATTGGCCATACGGGGATTGGCCGTAGGCGCCTTGGGCGTAGGGGTTGCCGGCTGCGGTGGGCGGGGCGGCCGAGGTGCCTGGCGAGGTGGGCGCCTGAGGAACTGGGGGTATTGGGCGGGTGGCGTGCCGGGACTCAGGCTGGATGGGCTCGGTGGGCTGCGTTCCCTGGCGCTTATTCCACTGGGGCACGCCCTGCTCGGGATCGTCGTGCGCGTCAGCCATGTCCCCTCGTTCCCCAACCGATGTGTCTCCGCACAGGTGCTTCGCTCAGCACCGACTCCAGCCTACTCGCCGGCCCGTCGTCGAGGCCCCACGAAGGTCGGCCAGAAATGTCGGTGGGGGCCAATACCGTGAGCGCATGCTGAGACAAGGAGTCATCCCGCCGTATCTTCTCGAACGGATCGCGGGCGCTGCGCCCCGCGAGGCCTCCCGGGAGGCTCGTCTGACGCTTGTGGCAGACCGCCGGCTGCGCGTCGCGAGGACCCTGGAGGCCGACGGCGGAGCTCGCCCAGACGGGCCAAGAGGACTTCACCGCGAAATCAGCGACGCAGGGGGTTCCGAGGAGCTGCCCGGGCACCTCGTGCGCAAAGAGGGGCAGGAAGCGGTCGACGACGTCGAGGTCAACCGTGCGTACGACGGGCTCGGGGCTACCTATGGCTTCCTCGACGACGCCTTCGGGCGGTCGAGCTTGGATGGCGACGGGCTGGCGCTTGAGGGCACGGTGCACTACGGGTCCGCGTACGACAACGCCTTCTGGGACGGCTCCCGCATGGTCTTCGGCGACGGGGACCAGAAGGTGTTCAATTCCTTCACGTCGTCGCTCAGCGTCATCGCGCACGAACTCGGCCATGGCCTTCTCCAATACACCACCAATCTGGCCTACGAAGGCCAGTCGGGCGCCCTCAATGAGAGCTTCGCGGACGTGATGGGAGTCATGGTGGAGCAGCATGCGTTGGGGCAGAGGGTGGATGAAGCCAGCTGGGTCATCGGCGAAGGCATCTTCGCTCCCGGCATTCAGGGTGTGGGCATCCGGTCGCTCGCGGCACCCGGGACCGCCTACGACGACCCGATCCTCGGGAAGGATCCGCAGCCCGGCCACATGGAGGGGTTTGTCCGGACTCGTGAGGACAACGGGGGCGTCCATGTGAACTCCGGGATCCCCAATCGTGCCTTCTACCTCGCCGCCACCGCGTTGGGGGGCCGCGCGTGGGAGCGCGCTGGCCGAGTATGGTTCGAGACGGTGGCCGGAGCGAAGCTGAACGATCGCGTCGACTTCGAGGGGTTCGCCCGCGAGACTGTTGTCACGGCGGGGCGGCTGTTCGGCGTGCGTTCCGATGAGGAGCGGGCCATCGCGGCTGCCTGGCGGACGGTTGGGGTGGGTGCAGGCGAGAGCTGAAGAGGAAGGCAGGGGGTATCGGCGTGAGGGTCAGCGTCTCGCGCTCCGGCGGAGTCACCGGGATTCCGCGGAGGGGCGCCGTCGAATTCGTGATGCGAGGCGAGCGCTCGCCATCCGACAACGAATGGGCTGGCCTCTACCGGGCCGCGCGCAGCCAGACTGACCAGCTTCAGCGGGATTCGGGAAATCGGCTCGCGCGGGACGCCTTCCAATGGACCGTTCAGCTCGGGCGCCAGCGTGTGGACCTACCGGATTCGACGCTGACCGGCCCCCTCCGCCAACTGGCGGAGCGGGTCCTCGCGGAAGGCGGGTGACGCCGTCGT
Source organism: Sinomonas sp. (assembly GCF_051955515.1). Taxonomy (GTDB): domain Bacteria; phylum Actinomycetota; class Actinomycetes; order Actinomycetales; family Micrococcaceae; genus Sinomonas. The sequence goes on along the minus strand of NZ_JBQCGQ010000135.1, from coordinate 5,200 downwards.
CCGCTCTGTGAATGCGCCTGAATCTCGTCACCACGGGAAATCTTCATGTCCGCGCCACCCAGCGTTCCTCTTCTCTGCCAAGCTATGGGCATGGCTAACCGAGCGGGCACCGTAGCCCTTCCCAGTGACCTCGTCGACATCACGGCCCTCCTGGACGCCTACTACGACGTCTCGCCCGACCTCAACGACCCGGGCCAACGCGTGGCGTTCGGCACCTCGGGCCACCGGGGGTCGAGCCTGAAGGGCTCCTTCAACGAGAAGCACATCGCCGCCATCACCCAGGCGATCGTCGAGTACCGGGCGGGGCAGGGAATCCGCGGGCCTCTGTTCCTCGCGAAGGACACGCACGGTCTCAGCGAGCCGGCCACCAACACGGCGCTCGAGGTCCTCGGCGCCAACGGCGTGACGGTCCTCATCGACGCCCGCCACGGCTACACCCCCACGCCCGCCCTCAGCCACGCGATCCTCAAGTACAACGCTGGCCGATCGGAGGACGATCCTGCTCGAGCGGACGGCATCGTCGTCACCCCCAGCCACAATCCGCCCGCGGACGGCGGCTTCAAGTACAACCCTCCGCACGGCGGCCCGGCCGACACGGATGCGACCAGCTGGATCGCGAACCGCGCCAACGAACTCCTCGAGGCCAACCTCAGCGGCGTGAAGCGAGTCCAGCTCCAGGAAGCCCTCAACGCCGACACCACGGGACAGTACGACTTCCTCTCGAACTACGTCGACGACCTCCCGCTCGTCCTCAACATTGCCGCGATCCGTGATGCGGGAGTCCGCATCGGGGCGGACCCCATGGGCGGGGCGTCGGTAGACTACTGGGGCGAGATCGGCGAGCGCCACCACCTCAACCTCACCGTGGTGAACCCGACGGTCGACCCGCAGTGGGCCTTCATGACGCTCGACTGGGACGAGAAGATCCGCATGGACTGCTCCTCGCCCTTCGCCATGGCGGGTCTCATCACGAAGGTCAACTCGGGCGACACGAAGTTCGACATCGCCACGGGCAACGACGCCGACGCGGACCGGCACGGCATCGTCACCCCGGACGCCGGCCTGATGAACCCCAACCACTACCTGTCGGTGGCCATCGACTACCTCTACCGCAACCGCTCCGGCTGGCGGCCGGACGCCGTGGTCGGCAAGACGCTCGTCAGCTCGTCGATGATCGATCGGGTCGCGGAGGGGCTGGGCCGGAAGCTCGTGGAGGTTCCGGTCGGGTTCAAGTGGTTCGTCCCCGGCCTGCTGAGCGGCGAAGGCGCGTTCGGCGGCGAAGAGAGCGCGGGCGCGAGCTTCGTCAAGCAGGACGGCGGCGTCTGGACCACGGACAAGGACGGCATCCTGCTGTGCCTCCTCGCGTCCGAGATCCAGGCCGTGACCGGCCAAAGCCCCTCCCAGCGCTACGCGGACCTCGCCGCGAAGTACGGGTCGCCGTCGTACGCGCGCATCGACGCCGCGGCGAGCCGGGAGCAGAAGGCCAAGCTCGGCAAACTCTCGGCCTCGGATGTGACGGCGACGGAACTCGCCGGGGAACCGATCACGGCGAAGCTCACGGAGGCTCCCGGGAACGGCGCGAAGATCGGGGGTCTCAAGGTGACCACCGAGAACGCGTGGTTTGCGGCCCGCCCCTCGGGCACTGAGGACGTGTACAAGATCTACGCCGAGTCCTTCAAGGGCGAGGAGCACCTCAAGCAGGTCCAGTCGGAGGCGAAGGCCCTCGTCGACTCCGTGATTTCCTAACTCCCCGTTGCGCCGTCACGTCCGCAGGGTGCACACCCGGCGGATGTGACGGCTCAACCAGATTTACTTAGCAAGGGTAATGAGCTATGCTAAGTATCAATGACTTCAGCTGACACTTCCCCCGATCTCAAACTCACAGCACCCGACCTCGGCGAACTCGCCGTTGAACTGCGTATCGCGGTCATGCGCACGTCGCGTGTGCTCCGCCATCAGGCGGGAAGCGACGTAGTCACGCCCGGCCAGACCACGGTACTCGCCCTGCTGGCAAAGCGTGGCCCCCAGACCATGCGGCAGCTCGCCGACGCCGAGCGAGTCCAGGCCCCGAGCATGACCCGGACCGTCAACGCGCTGTCCGCCCAGAACCTCGTTGAACGCACGGACAGCCCGAGCGACGGGCGCCAAGTCGTCGTGGCGCTCACCGCCGCGGGCCGCGAAGTGGTCGAGGAGTCCAGACGGCTTCGGTCGGCGTGGCTGGCCGAACGGCTCGAAGACCTCTCCGACGCAGACCGGGCCGTCATGCACCGCGCCTCCGAGATCCTCTTGGAGATGAGCGCCCGATGAGTGCCATGTTCAGCGCCCTCCGTCACCCCAACTACCGGTTGTGGGCCGCCGGTGCCCTTGTCTCGAACGTCGGCACTTGGATGCAGCGCGTCGCCCAGGACTGGCTCGTCCTCACCCAGCTGACGCAGCACGACGGCGCCGCAGTCGGCATTACCACGGGCCTCCAGTTCCTTCCCATCCTTGTGCTGGGCCCGTATGCCGGGGTCCTCGGGGACCGGCTCGACAAGCGCAAGCTACTCATCGCGACCCAGTCCGCCATGGGGCTGCTGGCACTCCTGCAGGGCGTGCTTGTCCTAACGGGGACGGTCCAGCTGTGGCAGATCTACGCCATCGCGCTCGGCCTCGGCGTCGCGAGCGCGTTCGACGCGCCCCCGCGGCAGGCGTTCGTCTCCGAACTCGTGGGGCGTCAGGACATCCCGAACGCTGTGGCCCTCAACAGCGCGTCCTTCAACCTCGCACGACTCGCAGGCCCTGGCGTGGCTGGCCTGCTCATCGGAGTCATCGGCACCGGGTGGGTGTTCCTCCTGAACGCGGCTTCCTTTGCCGGTGTTCTGCTGTCCCTGTCAAAGCTGCGGACCGACCTCTTGCATCCAAGCCCGCGGGTGCCGCGGGGCAAGCACCAGATCATCGAAGGCATCCGGTACGTGCGCACCCAGCCGAGGATCGTGCTGATCCTCGCGATGGCCGGAGTTGTGGGGATGTTCACGCTCAACTTCCAGGTCACGAACGCGCTCATGGCCGCGGACGTCTTCCACGCGGGACCGGATGGCTACGGCCTTCTGGGATCCGTCATGGCCGTGGGAACGCTTGCCGGTGCCCTCCTGGCCGCCCGTCGCAAGAAGCCGCGTATGACCCTCATCGTGGCAGCCGCCATTCTGCTCGGCATTGCGACCGTCGTCGCCGCGACCATGCCCAGCTACTTCTGGTTCGCGGTCATGCTCATGTTCGTCGGGCTGTCGTCGATCACGTTCCTCAACCTCTGCAACACCATCGTTCAGCTGGGGACGGATGCGCAGTACAGGGGTCGAGTCCTCGCGCTGTACATGGCCGTGATTCAGGGCGGAACCCCCATCGGCGCACCACTCATCGGCTGGGTTGCCAACACTGCGGGAGCGCGCTGGTCGATCCTCATCGGAGGCCTCGCGGCCCTAGCCGCCGGCCTGCTCGGCGTCGTCGCGCTCAACCGCTGGGGCGAGGGGTCCTTCCGCGATCAAGTGCGCGCGGTCTGGGCTGCCCGGCGCCTCGAGGCTGCCACAGCGGCCGACGGCGTCCCCTCACCTCGCGCGGCGACCGAGCCGCAGGCGGCCCTCGCCGGTCAGACGACAGTTGGCGTACCCGAAACAGTTGGCGTACCCGAGACAGGGGCAGTTCGTGTACCCGAAACGGAAGCTACGCGGGTGAAGGCCTGCAGCCGCGGGGACTCCCGACCCAAGACCGGCTCCATCGGCCGCGTGGCCACCGGCAGCATGCCCCGGATAGCACCGCGGCGGCCCACGGAACCCCTCCGCGAAGGCTGAGAGCGAAGACCAGATCAACGAAACGGCCCCCGCTGCCAAGCAAGGCAGCGGAGGCCGTTTCCGTTCCGGCAGTACAGCCGGGAATCGAGTCAGAGCGTCTCGACGACGTCCTCGTACGCGAACTTCGTCTTTGCAGGCCCAAAGGCGTCCACACCGGGAAGGCCGATGTTCACCACGAGGAAGCTCTTGCGGCCCCCCTCAGCGAAGAACTCGGCGTCGATGGCGTCGAAGTTGGCTCCGGTCATCGGGCCAGCGGCGAAGCCGAGGGAGCGGACCGCGAGGATGAAGTAGCCCGCCTGGAGGTGCGCGTTGTCGCGGCCGGTGCCGTAGCGGAGGGACTCGTCGTTGTCGAACATCGCCTTGGCGCGCAGGGCGACCGGAAGGAACTCGTCCCACTTCTCATGCCACTCGGTGTCGAACGCGAGGACCGCGACGAGGGGGGCGTTCCGGGTCTTCTCCTGGTTGCCCGGCATCATGTGGGCCACGAGACGCTCGCGCGCTTCGGGAGACCGCACGTAGGTGATGCGAAGGGGCTGGTTGTTGAAGGCCGTGGGGCCGAACTTCGTGAGCTCGTAAATGGCCTGAGCCTGCTCGTCGGTCACTTCGCCGGTGAACGAATTGGCGGTGCGGGCTTCAACGAACAGGGCGTCGACGGCGGCGGCGTCCAGCGCGGCTTCCTCGTGGGCGATGCTCATGCTGATCTCCTTCTGCGGGGTTTCGGAACCGCGGCTCGGGTGAGCCGCGCTCTCCCCCGTACTAACCGCGCGCCGTACGCTGGCCTTCCGGAATCCGCGGTGACGTTGGCCACATGGCCCGCCGCCCGTCGTCGTACGCCCAAGTAATATTTCTCTCTGGCACCCACCCCCCTCCCGGAAGGCGACCCCCATGAGCATGCTCGGAACGCGCTGGAAGCTGCACGGTGACGGCCGTTCCGTCCGCCCCGGCGAGGTCGTGGCACCGCAGGAGCGGCTCGCGTGGCCGCTGACCATCGGGATCGGGCTCCAGCACGTCGTAGCCATGTTCGGTGCAACCTTCCTTGTCCCGATCCTCACGCACATGCCGCCGGCGACCACGCTGTTCTTCTCAGGGATCGGGACCCTCCTGTTCCTCGTGGTCACGCAGGGCCGAGTGCCGAGCTACCTCGGCTCGTCGTTCGCGTTCATCGCACCGATCCTCGCCTCGCAGCAGCAGTTCGGCGTCGCCGGGGCGCTCGGCGGGGTGGTCGTCGCGGGAATCGTGCTCGCGCTGGTGGGCGCGGTCGTCCAGGCATTCGGGGCGCACTGGATCAACATCGTGATGCCGCCGGTTGTGACAGGAACGATCGTTGCACTCATCGGCCTCAACCTCGCGCCGGCAGCGAAGCAGAACTTTACCGC
>NZ_JBQCGQ010000134.1:0-9280 GCF_051955515.1 Sinomonas sp. | reverse complement strand
AGCCCCAGACGGTCGTACTGGCGGAGGGTCTGGGGGTGCATCTCGGCCAGCTCCGCCGCCACGGAGATCACGAAGATCGGCGCGTACGGATCGATGGCCATGGCCTACAGCCTCGCTTTGGCAGCCAACCCGGCGCGCGGGTTGGACTCGGAGTTCTTCTTGGCGGCGGCCGCGAAGGCGCGCACGGCCTCCTCCGCCTCCTTCGAGAGGTTCTGGGGGACGACGACGTCGATGGTTACCAAGAGGTCGCCCGCGCCCTTGGAGGTCTTCACGCCTTGACCCTTGACCCGGAGCGTCCGGCCCGAATTGGTGCCGGCGGGGACCTTCATCCGGACGGTGTGGCCGTCAAGTGTCGGGACCTCGATCTGGGCCCCGAGCGCGGCCTCGTCGAAGCTCACGGGGACGTGGATGCGAATGTTGTCGCCCTCACGGGTAAAGAACTCGTGCGGCGTGACGTGGACGGTGACCATGAGGTCTCCCGGTCCGGCGGAACCCGGACCGCCCTTGCCGCGAACGCGGACCTTCTGCCCGTCGCGGATCCCCGCCGGGATGCGGACCTCGATGACCTCCCCGTTCTGCTCGCGCAACCCCACGGTCGTGCCGCGGATCGAGCCGGCGAAGGAGATCGTCGTCGTCGCCTGTCGGTCAGAGCCGCGCTGCGGCGGCGCCTGGAAGCCGCCGCCGCCCCCGCCGGTGCTGAAGCCCCCGAACAGGTCGGCGAACTCCGGCGGCAGGTTGCCCGTGTTGAAGCCGCGCGAGTGGCGCCCCGCGCCCCCGCCGAAGAGGCCGCCGAAGAGGTCCTCGAAGCCCGCCGCGCCCTGGCCCGCGCCGGGTCCGCCCGCGGTGAAGCGCGCGCCGCCCATGGCGCGGATCGCGTCGTACTGCTGGCGCTGCTCCGGGTCGCTGAGCACCGAGTTGGCCTCGGTGATGTCCTTGAACTTCTTCTCGGCCTCGGCGTCTCCCGGGTTCTGGTCAGGGTGGTACTTGCGGGCGAGTTTGCGGTACGCCTTCTTGATGTCGGCGTCAGAGGCATCCTTGGGCACGCCGAGAATGGAGTAGAAGTCTTTCTCCACCCAGTCTTGACTAGCCAATGAGGCCTCCTTCTCGTCGTTCCATCAGTCTTATCGTTTCGGGTACAGATAATCTCCTGATTCCTCGTTTCGGGTACGCCAACTGCTGAAGTATCTGTACCCGAAACGCCTCCGAAGGGGATTATCTGTACCCGAAACGGAGGAGGGGGACGACGGCGGGTGGGGGCCCGCCGTCGTCCTCTCGCCTTGCGCCGTCGTCCTTTAAGCCCTACGGGACGGCGACGATGACCTGCGCCGCGCGGAGCACCCGGGACTGAGTCCGGTAGCCGGCGCGAAGCACCTGCTGGACCGTGTCGACCTCGATCCCCTCGCCCTGCTGCTGGATCAGGGCTTCGTGGATGTTCGGGTCGAACTCGACGCCGGTCGCATCGATGCGCTCGAGGCCGTGGCTCGTGAGGATCCCCTCGAGCTTGGCCGCGATGGAAGCGAAGGGCCCCTCGGTGAGGTCGCCGTGCGCGCGCGCCGCATCGATGTCGTCCAGGACCGGCAGGATCGAGGAGAGGACACCCATGACGGCAACCTCGCCCGCGACCGCACGGTCCCGGTCCACCCGCTTGCGGTAGTTCACGTACTCCGCCTGCAGGCGCTGGAGGTCCTCGCGGAGCTCGGCCGCCTCGTTCTGCACGCCGGCCGCCTCGCTCAGGATGCGCTCGGCCTGCGCCAGGACGTCCTCGGAGTCGTGGGCTTCGTCCACGGGGCGCATCTCCTCGTGCTCGGCATCGGCCGCTGGGCCGGCTTCGCGGGCGCCCTCGTCAGGGGTCGCACCCTCGCCGGGCTTCCGCACGCCGCCCGTGACCGGGTCAACCTTGCGGTTGTCCCGGATCACCGGCTTCTGCGGCTCGCCCCGGACCTCGTGCTCTTCTTCATTGCCGTGGTGAGGGGCCATGGCTACTTCTTCTCGTCCTCGTCGACGATCTCCGCGTCGACGATGTCCTCGTCCTGGCCGGCAGAACCGGCGGCACCGGCGTTGTCGGCCGTGTGCGAACCGTCAGCGCCAGCGGCCGCGCCCTGCGACGACGCGTAGATCGCCTCGCCGAGCTTGGACTGCGAGTGCTGGAGCTTCTCGAACGCGGCCTTCACGGCCTCGTCGTCGGTCCCCTCCAGAGCCTTCTTGAGGCCATCGACATCGCCCTGGACCTCGCTGCGGACCTCCTCCGGCAGCTTGTCCTTGTTGTCGGCGATGAGCTTGTCGACTGAGTAGGCCAGCTGCTCGGCCGTGTTGCGTGTATCCGCGGCCTCGCGGCGCTTCTTGTCCTCGGCGGCGTGTGCCTCGGCGTCGGCAACCATGCGGTCGATGTCCTCCTTGGACAGCGCAGTGCCGCCCGAGATCGTCATCGACTGCTCCTTGCCGGTGCCCTTGTCCTTCGCGGAGACGTGGACGATGCCGTTCGCGTCGATGTCGAAGGTGACCTCGATCTGCGGGATGCCGCGCGGGGCCGGCGCGATGCCGGTCAGCTCGAAGGTGCCGAGCGGCTTGTTGTCGCGGGTGAACTCGCGCTCGCCCTGGAACACCTGGATCGACACGGACGGCTGGTTGTCGTCCGCCGTGGTGAAGGTTTCCGAACGCTTGGTCGGGATGGCCGTGTTGCGCTCGATCAGGTGCGTCATGATGCCGCCCTTGGTCTCGATGCCGAGCGAGAGCGGGGTGACGTCGATGAGCAGGACGTCCTTGCGCTCGCCCTTGAGGACGCCAGCCTGGAGGGCGGCGCCGACGGCGACGACCTCGTCCGGGTTCACGCCCTTGTTCGGCTCCTTGCCGCCCGTGAGCTCCTTGACGAGCTCGGACACGGCGGGCATGCGGGTCGAACCGCCCACAAGCACGACGTGGTTGATGTCCGAGACCTTGATGCCGGCCTCGGCGATGACGTCGTGGAACGGCTTCTTGGTCCGCTCGAGGAGATCCTTGGTGAGGTCCTGGAACTTCGCGCGGGTCAGCGACTCATCCAGGTGCACCGGACCGTCGGGGGTGACGGAGAGGTACTGGAGCGAGATGTTGGTGCTCGTCGAGGACGAGAGCTCCTTCTTGGCCTGCTCTGCAGCCTCACGGAGGCGCTGGAGGGCAATGCGGTCCTTGGAGAGGTCGATGCCCTTGAGCTTCAGCTGGCTCAGGAGGTACTCCACGACGCGCTGATCCCAGTCGTCGCCGCCGAGGCGGTTGTCGCCGGCGGTCGCGCGGACCTGGATGGTCGAGAACCCGTCCTCGTCCTTGCCGACCTCCAGGAGGGAGACGTCGAACGTGCCGCCGCCGAGGTCGAAGACGAGGATGAGCTCGTCTTCCTTGCCCTTGTCGAGGCCGTAAGCGAGGGCCGCGGCGGTCGGCTCGTTGATGATGCGGAGCACGTTGAGGCCCGCGATCTCACCGGCCTCCTTCGTGGCCTGGCGCTCGGCGTCGTTGAAGTACGCCGGAACCGTGATGACCGCGTCGGTGACCTTCTCGCCCAGGTACGACTCGGCGTCGTTCTTGAGCTTCATGAGGATGCGCGCGGAGATCTCCTGCGGCGTGTACTTCTTGTCGTCGATGTTGATGGTCCAGTCAGTGCCCATGTGGCGCTTGACCGACGAAATGGTCCGCTCGATGTTGTTGACGGCCTGGCGCTTGGCGATCTCGCCGACCAGCACCTCGCCGGTCTTCGAGAACGCGACGACGGACGGGGTGGTGCGACCGCCTTCGGCGTTCGCGATGACCGTCGGCTCGCCGCCCTCGAGGACGGACACGACGGAGTTGGTGGTGCCCAAGTCGATACCGACTGCGCGGCTCATGATTCCTCCTGCTGTTTGCTGGTGCCGTGAGAAGCCAACTGGGCCGCGGCGCCTCTCGGCACCCGGTCAAGTTGAGCGATCTGCACTCAACTCTACGCACCCAGCGTCAGCTGTCAACCTGACTTGAGTCAACTCGGCTCAAGTTCGCCGCAGGCGGACTTCCTCAGGGTCAGCGCCGCCCGCTCACCTCGGTTCCGGCATGCCGGGGCAGGAAGAGGCTGTCGACGACGCTCCCGAGCATGAGAACCGCGATGGCGGCGAACGCCACGCGATACGGACCCGAATGGTCGACCCCGGCCGGCAGGAACGAGATGCCCGTCCGGATCAGCAGGGCCGCGACCGCGACGCCGAGCGCGGCCGCGAGCTGGACGAGCGTGTTCGCAATCGCGTTGGCACTCGGCAGCTGGGCCGCGGAAACGTCCGCGTACTGCACGTTCATATAGGCCGAGAATCCGATCGAGCGGAAGGCGCCCGAGGCGAGCAGAAGCGCCGCGATCAGCAGGTCAGGAGTCTCGGGAGTCAGCACGGCGCACGCGGCGAACGTGAGGGCCGATGCCGCCGCGGCGACCACGAGCACCGTCTTGAAGCCGAAGCGGCGGATGAGCGGCGTCGTCGCCGGCTTGATCCCGATATTGCCCACGAACACGGCCGCGACCAGGAGTCCGGAATGCACCGGGTCCCACCCGAAGCCGTCCTGGAAGAGGAGCGGAAGGAGGAACGGGACGGACTGGATCGTGAGGCGGTAGATGAAGCCGCCGGTCTGGGTCGCGCGGAACGTGCGCACGCGCAGGACCGCGAAGTCGAACAGCGGCTTTGGTGCGCGGCGCATCCACCACACCGCCGCCGCCAAGGCTGCGATGCCGCCGGCGAGCGCCGCCGTCGCCCATTCCGAGGGGCGACCCTCGCTCAGCAGCTCCAGGCCGACGACGACGGCGGCGACCCCGAGCGTCGTGAGCGCGAGGCCGGGCCAGTCGAGGCGCCGATTCGGGTCGGCGCCGCTCGCAGGCACCAGCCGGAGAGCAATGAGGAACGCGGCGAGGCCGAGCGGGAGGTTGACGAGGAAGATCCAGTGCCACGAGAGGTACTGGGTGAGGGCGCCGCCCACGAGGGGCGCGAGGACCGGCGCGAGCAGCCCGGGCCACACGAGGTACGCGGTGGCCTTGAGCAGCTGGTCCTTGGGCGTTCCCCGCAGAACCACCAGGGACCCGACGGGCACCATCATGGCCCCGCCGAAGCCCTGAAGGGCCCGGAAGGAGGTCAGGGCGGCGAGGTTGGGACTCAGCGCGCACAGGAGCGAGGCCAAGGTGAACACGGCGATCGCCGAGCAGAAGACCCGACGAGGCCCGAAGCGCTCAGCGAGCCAGGAGCTGAACGGGATGCCCATCGCAACGGCGATGAGGTAGGCCGTCATCGCCACGTTGACGTCCGCCGGCACGACACGGAAGTCCGAACCGATCGCGGGAAGCGCCGTCGACAGCGCGGTGCCGTCGAGGAACTCCATGAAGTACGTCGCGGCCACGAGCAGCGCGAGCCGCGGGCTCCACGACGTGGTCGCCTGCGGCGAGAGCGGCGCAGACGACGGCGACGGGTCAGGCTGGGCGGACGGGCCCGCGGGCTGCTGGGTCACCGATCCAGCCTACGCTCGGGGTGACCCTACGGAGATCGGGCGTCCGCCAGATGGAACGGTTCAGTACGTCGGGAAGAACGTCGCGGACTGCGCGAACGTCTGGGGCCCGGTGACGGAGGAGAGCGCGACCACGCCCACGACGAACAGCACCGACACGACGATCCAGCCGAGCGTGAACCAGAGGAGGACCTGCCGATCCTCCTTGGTCAGCGGGCTCGCGGTCTCGCGCATGTCCCGGACGTGCTGGGTGAAGCGCTCGAGCGGAGTGACGGGGACGGCCACAAGGCGGTTCGGCGCAGAGTCGACGGTTCCGTCGTTCAACACCGCCACCGTGCGGTGGTTGCGACGATCGATGCTAATGCGGTCGATGCGAGAGCCGTGACGGGCCAGGAGGATGTCTTCGCCAAGGTGCATGGCGGGGCGGCGGCCGAGGAGGCCCTTGCGGCGGTGGGGGGTGTGGCTGTCCAGAAGGGACATGGGGTAACGCTCCTTTCGCTTCGGGCAGTCAGGGCCTCATTGCCCCTCGTGTTGTCGTTTCAAGCGTAGGCAGGTAGGGTGTTGACTTTTCGCCAGAGAGCGGTTTTCGTCGCCAACCTCACAGGGGCCTGTCGCGCCTGTCACCGACTTGACGTAGTGCCGCGTAATTTTGTGCCATGGACGGCCAGACTCCCGACGACGTGTACACGCACGGCCACCACGAAAGCGTGGTCCGAGCCCACGCCGCCCGCACTGCACAGAACTCGGCAGCGTTCGTCCTCCCCCACCTCACCCCGGGCGCACGGGTGCTCGACGTCGGCTGCGGGCCGGGGAGCATCACGTGCGATTTCGCCGTGCTCGCCGCGCCCGGCGAGGTCCTCGGCATCGACCGTTCCGAGGACATCGTCGCCCAAGCCCACGCCCTCGCCGAGGAGCGCGATGTCCCCAACGTGCGCTTCGCCGTCGGCAACGTCTACGATCTCGACCTCGCCGATGAGACGTTCGACGTGGTCCACGCACACCAGGTCCTCCAGCACCTCACCGACCCCGTTGCCGCCCTGCGGGAGATGCGGCGGGTGGCGAAACCGGGCGGGATCGTGGCCGTGCGCGATGCGGACTTCCATGGCATGAGCTGGTACCCCGAAGTCCCCGAGCTCGACGAGTGGATGGAGCTGTACCAGCGCATCGCCCGGCGGAACGGAGCGGAGCCGGACGCGGGCCGTCGGCTGGTCAGCTGGATGCAGGAGGCGGGCTTCACCGACGTCTCCCCCACGAGCAGCAACTGGCTCTATGCCACGCCTCAGCTGCGGACCTGGCAGGCGCGCGTCTGGAGCGAACGCGTGCTGCACTCGGCCTTCGCCGATCAGGCGCTCGAATACGGTTTCGCCGACCTCGTCGATCTCGAGCGGATCGCCGCCGGCTGGCACCGGTGGGGCTCGTCGTCGGACGGCTGGTTCCTCAGTCCGAACGGCGAGGTCACCGGCCGAGCGTGAGCGAACAATGGCCCTAATCTTGAAAGGTGCCTTTCTCGATTTGGGCCACCCTGCTCGGTGCCTGCCTCCTGATCAGCTTCACCCCCGGCGCCGGCGCCATCAACACGATGAGCAACTCGCTCAATGCGGGCTTCCGCCGCTCGATCTGGGGAGTCCTCGGCCAGCAGGCAGCGCTCGTGGCGCATCTCGCCCTGGTGGCGGCCGGGCTCGGCGTGCTGGTGGCAAGCTCACAGCTCGCCTTCAACGTCATTCGGTATCTCGGCGCCGCGTACCTCGCGTACCTCGGAATCCGCCAGTTCCTCCGGAAGCCGGACGTATCGCAGGAGGCCGCCGCAACGCTCGAGAACGAGCCGTGGTGGTCCATGTTCCAGCGCGGCCTCTGGGTCAATCTCCTCAACCCAAAGGCGATCGTCTTCTTCCTCGCATTCATTCCCGGCTTCGTCCGGCCCGAGCTGCCGCTCGTGAACCAGTACCTCGTCATCGGCGCGACGATCATCTGTGTCGACATTCTGGTCATGTGGTTCTTCTTCGCCCTCGCCGCCAAGAGCTTCCAGCGCTTCACCCGGAACGAGAGCGGGCAGCGCGTCCTCAACCGGGTGTTCGGCTCCTTGTTCGTGGGGGTCGGAGTCCTCCTCGCCATCGTCTGAGTTTGGCGATTCCGGGGTTAGGGCACCAGAACTCTATGCTTGATCCCATGAACTCGACGGCGAGCCCCTACCGGATCATCACGGTCTGCACCGGGAACATCTGCCGCTCGCCCATGGCCGAGTTCATGCTCGCCGATGCCCTCCGCGCTGCGGGCCTCGAGGAGCACGCAACGGTCGATTCGGCGGGCACCACCAACTTCGAGGCCGGGAGGCCAATCGACCCACGCGCCGCCCGCGTGCTCGATGCCCACGGCCTCCACCCTCGCGAGCACGTCGCGCGGCAGTTTCGGCCCGAGTGGTACGTGGAGCGGGATCTGATCCTCGCGCTCGACATCGACCACTTCGGCCACCTCCGCGAATTCGCGCCCGCAGGCACCGAGCACAAGGTGCGGATGCTGCGCTCGTTCGACCCCGCCGTCACTCGTCTCGACCAGCTCGATCAGGGCATCGAGGACCCCTGGTTCGGCGATCAGAGCGACTTCGAGACGACGTGGCAGCTCATTCACGCCGCGGTGCCCGGGATCGTCGACCATGTGCGTCTTGAGCTAGCGCGCCGCCCTCCGCTTCTCGCAGGGGCGTGAACCGGCAGCACTCTGCCCGTCCCGTTGTCGTCGCTGTGGACGGCCGCTCAGGGGCGGGCAAAACGTCCCTCGCGGTGGAGCTCGCCGCCGCCCTTCGGGAGCACCGATCCGTAGCGCTCGTGCACCTCGAAGACCTGTACCCCGGCTGGGCCGGGCTCGCGCGCGGCGTTGAACGCTGTGCTGCGGAGATCCTGGCCCCGCTGCGCCGCGGCGAGTCCGCGCACTGGCGGGCCTGGGACTGGCTTGCCGACGCAGATGGCGAAGAGAGGATCACCGAGCCGGCCGACGTCGTCGTCCTCGAAGGGGTAGGGGCCGGATCCCGGGAGCTGCGCTCGCTCTCAGACGCCGTCGTCTGGCTCGAGGCATCTGCGGAAGAGCGCCGACGCCGCGCGCTCGAACGGGACGGCGAGACCTACGAGCCTCACTGGGATCGATGGGCGGCGCAGGAGGAGGCGTGGCTCGCCGGCGACGATGTGCGCGCCGCGGCGACGGTGACGGTCGAGTCCGCGCCCGGTGCTTCACGGCCCGACGAAGCAACTCGCCGAGTCCTCGACGCCCTCGCCGAGCTCCCCCCGCTCCGGGATCTGCTCGCTCCGGAGCGGGCGCAGCGTGAGTCGGCGGGCGTCGTCGTCCGCCGCATCGCGGCAGAGCCGCAGCCCGACGTCCTTTTCGAATCGCTCTTCGGCAGCGCCTCGCACAGCGTCTGGCTCGACGCCTCCGATGCGGGCGTCCCCGGCACAGGCGCGCGCAGCCGCTTCAGCATCATGGCCGACGACGGCGGCCACCTCGCGCGCAGGATGTCTCACCGTAACGGGCGGACCGAGGTGACCTTCGGTCCGACGACGGCGACGGCGGCCACCGCCCGCTTCGACCAGCCATTCTTCCGTTGGCTCGACTCCACGTGGAGCGGGATTTCGGCGGGCCTGAAGGGGCTCGAGTGCGGCTTCGCGCTGGGGTGGCTCGGGTATCTCGGGTACGAGCTCAAGCGGGAATGCGGCGGCGCTGATGTGGACGCTCAGGTGCCCGATGCGCAACTCCTCTTCGCGGCGCGGGCCGCCGTGCTCGACCATCAGTCCCGGGACGTGTGGCTTCTCGCGCTGGACGC
>NZ_JBQCGQ010000133.1:0-9881 GCF_051955515.1 Sinomonas sp. | reverse complement strand
CCTCGTTCCAGGGGAACAGGCTCATGAGCACGGTCAGCGTGAGCACGTAGAAGAGGAGGACCCGGACCGGAACCGTGTTGACGGCCTGCGGTATGGCTCGCTTGGGGTCGGCCGCCTCGCCGGCGGTCACGCCGATCGTCTTGACGCCGCCGAACGCGAACACGACCACGGAGAACGCCGCGAGCATCCCCCCGAAGCCGTTCGGCATGAAGCCGCCGTGGTCCACGAGCTGCCCGAAGCCAGGCTGGTGGGCGCCAAGCTGGACACCGAAGACGATGAGCGCGGCACCGCCGAGGATCATCGCGCCGATGGCAACGACCTTCACGAGCGAGAACCAGAACTCGAGTTCGCCGAAGACGCGGACGCTCAGAAGGTTGATGCCCGTGAGGAAGAAGATGACGGCCAGGATCCAGATCCATCGAGGCGTCTCCGGGAACCAGAAGCCCATGTAGATGGAGAAGGCTGTGACGTCGGCGATGGCCACGATCGCCATTTCGAAGACGTACGTCCAGCCGGTCACGAAGCCCGCGAGCGGGCCGAGGTAGCGCCCCGCGTACTGGCTGAACGAGCCGGCGACGGGGTGGCGCACGGCCATCTCGCCCAGGGACCGCATGACCATGAAGACGGCGGCTCCGGCGATCATGTAGGCGATGAGGACGGCGGGCCCCGCGGCCTGGATCGCGGAGGCCGAGCCGTAGAACAGGCCGGTCCCGATGGCCGATCCCAAGGCCATGAACCGGATGTGGCGGACGTTGAGGCCGCGACTGAGCACGGCGGGTGAATGCTGCATGGGGGATTCCTCGCGTCGCTGGGAAGATCCCTTCCACTCTCCCGGCCGGGAAGGGCCTGTGAGTGGCATCACGAGCGTCCGGTGTCTGGCATTGCAGACTCGCGCCTGCGCGCAGGAGGTGCGCTCCGCTGTCGTCCGCCTGCACACTGGAGTTCGGTATTTCAGACACACTCCGCTCCCGAGGTTCCCACAATGTCCGAACTCAAGTCCAAGGTCCCTGCCGCCGAGAGCACGCTGCGCATCCTGCGCCTGCTCGCCTCGCGTCGGGGCCCGCAGCCCGCCGCAAGCATCGCCTCGGCCCTCGGGCTGCCGCGGTCCACCGTCTACCATCTGCTCGCCGTCATGGAGGAGAACGGCTTCGTGATGCACCTCGCGGAGGAGCGGCGGTACGGGCTCGGGATCGGCGCGTTCGAGCTCTCGAGCGCCTATTCCCGCCAGGAGCCCCTCTCGCGCCTGGGCCGCCCCATGCTCGCCTCGCTCGTCGACACCCTCGGAGAGAGTGCTCACCTCGCGGTCCTGCACGGCCGCGACGTGCTGTACATCGTCGAGGAGCGGGCCAAGAACCGGCCCTCGCTCGTGACCGACGTCGGCGTCCGCCTCCCCAGCCATCTCACGGCGAGCGGGCGCGCGATCCTCGCGGCCCTGCCGAAATCCCAGGTCCGTGCGCTCTACCCCAACGCCGCGGCGTTCAGCGAGCGGACCGAGGAGGGCGAGCACATCCGCAGCTACGCGGCGCTCCAATCCGCGCTCGATCAAGTCCGCCAGCGTGGCTACGCGACGGAGGACGGCGAGGTCACCTCGGGGTTCGCATCGGTCGCCGCCGCGGTCAAGGACCACGCGGGTTGGCCGACGGCGGCCGTCGCCGTGACCTTCCTCGGCGAGAAGGTGCCGGGGGGCGAGCGCGACGAGCTGGCGCGGCAGGTCGCGCGGGTGGCGGCGGAGCTCTCGCACCGGATCTACGGGCGCGGCTGAGCCCTGCCGGATTCCGACCGGAATCGGGCGGGGATCGGGGCGATTCTTCGGCGTGTCGTCGCGGCTCGCCGCACGAGCGCCGGCAATCCCGGTCGGAAACCGTTCAGCCCCCTGGGCACGTCTGGAATCCCGGACAACGCCCAACGAAACCCCCTGTTTCCGGCGTCGTCGTCGCGGTGTCATGGATACAGAAGGTTCACCCGGACGCCTTCCCCGCACAGGCCTCCATCATCGACGCAGGAGTCACGATGACCATCACCCATCAGTCCCAGTCCACCGCAGCCGCGGCAGGCAAGGCGGACTTCACGACCGGTGCCCGCCCGGTCCGCGCCCCTCGCGGCACGGAGATCACCGCAAAGTCCTGGCAGACCGAGGCGCCGATGCGCATGCTCATGAACAACCTCGACCCCGAGGTCGCCGAGCGTCCCGACGAGCTCGTCGTCTACGGCGGCACGGGCCGCGCGGCCCGCGCGTGGAAGGCCTTCGACGCGATCATCGACACGCTCAGGGACATGGACGACGACGAGACCCTCCTCGTGCAGTCCGGCAAGCCGGTGGGCGTCTTCCGCACCAACAAGTGGGCGCCGCGTGTGCTCATCGCCAACTCGAACCTCGTGGGCGACTGGGCGAACTGGCCCGAGTTCCGCCGCCTCGAGGCCGAGGGCCTCACGATGTACGGCCAGATGACCGCGGGCTCGTGGATCTACATCGGCACCCAGGGCATCCTGCAGGGCACGTACGAGACGTTCGCCGCCGTGGCTGCCAAGCGCTTTGACGGCTCCTTGAAGGGCACCCTCACCCTCACGGGCGGCTGCGGCGGCATGGGCGGCGCGCAGCCGCTGGCCGTGACCCTCAACGGCGGCGCGGTCCTGATCGTGGACGTCGACGAGACCCGCCTGCGCCGCCGCGCCGGCAAGCGCTACCTCGACGAGGTCGAGACGGACCTCGACGCGGCCCTGGCCAAGGTCGTCGCAGCGAAGGCGGAGGGCCGTGCGCTCTCGGTCGGGTACGTGGGCAACGCCGCCGACGTGTTCCCGGAGATCCTGCGCCGGCACCGCGCGGGCGAGCTCACGGTCGACATTGTGACCGATCAGACCTCGGCCCATGACCCGCTGAGCTACCTCCCGAGCGAGTACACCGTGGAGCAATGGCACCACGAGGCCGAGGCCGACCCCGAGGGCTTCACCAAGAAGGCCCAGAACGCGATGGCCCGCCACGTGCAGGCGATGGTCGAGTTCCAGGACGAGGGCGCCGAGGTCTTCGACTACGGCAACTCGATCCGCGACGAGGCCCGCAAGGGCGGCTACGAGCGGGCGTTCGAGTTCCCCGGCTTCGTCCCGGCCTACATCCGCCCGCTGTTCTGCGAGGGCCTCGGCCCGTTCCGCTGGGTCGCCCTCTCCGGCGATCCGGAGGACATCAAGGTCACAGACCAGGCCATCAAGGAGCTCTTCCCGGAGAACGAGCACCTGCACCGCTGGATCGACGCCGCCGAGGAGTTCGTCGAGTTCGAGGGGCTCCCGGCCCGCATCTGCTGGCTCGGCTACGGCGAGCGTCACAAGGCGGGCCTGCTGTTCAACAAACTTGTCGCCGAGGGCAAGGTCAAGGCCCCGATCGTGATCGGCCGCGACCACCTGGACTCCGGCTCCGTGGCGTCTCCGTACCGCGAGACCGAGGCCATGAAGGACGGCTCCGACGCGATCGCCGACTGGCCCCTCCTGAATGCCCTGACGGCCGCTTCCTCCGGCGCCACCTGGGTCTCGATCCACCACGGCGGCGGCGTCGGCATCGGCCGTTCCATCCACGCCGGCCAGGTCTCCGTGGCCGACGGCACGGAACTCGCGGCCGCCAAGCTCACCGCCCTGCTCACCAACGATCCCGGCATGGGAGTGATCCGCCACGTCGACGCCGGCTACGAGCGCGCCGTCGACGTCGCCGCCGAACGCGGCGTCAAGATCCCCATGGCCGGACGCTGACAAAGGAACCTGACATGACCCTCACCGCTCCCGAAACCGGCCTTCCCACCGAGGTGACCCTCGCCCTCGGCGGGCTGACGGCGGCCGACGTTGTCGCCGTCGCCCGCTACGACGCGAAGGTGGCCGTCGCGCCTGAGGCTCTCGATGAGGTGGCACGCGTCCGTGCCCACGTCGAGGCGCTCGCCGCGAGCGAGACGCCCGCCTACGGCATCTCCACGGGCTTCGGCGCCCTCGCCAACCGCCACATTCCGCAGGAGCTGCGCACGCAGCTGCAGAAGTCCCTCATCCGCAGCCACGCGGCGGGCATGGGGCCGGCGGTCGAGCGCGAGGTGGTCCGCGCGCTCATGCTCCTGCGCGCCAAGACCCTCGCGTCGGGCCGCACGGGCGTGCGGCCCGTGGTCCTCGAGACGTTCGTCAAGCTCCTCAACACCGGGATCACCCCGGTGATCCGCGAGTTCGGTTCGCTCGGCTGCTCGGGCGATCTCGCGCCGCTCAGCCACGTCGCCCTGGTGCTCATGGGCGAGGGCGAGGCGGTAGGCCCGGACGGCGAGGCGTTCGGCGGCCGCGGACAGCGGACGACAGCGGAGCTCCTCGCCGAGCACGGCATCGAGCCGGTCACCTTGGCGGAGAAGGAGGGCCTCGCGCTGGTCAACGGCACGGAGGGCATGCTCGGCATGCTCCTCATGGCGCTCCACGACCTCGACGCACTGGTGAAGACCGCCGACATCACGGCTGCACTCTCCATCGATGGGCTCATGGGCACCGACCAGGTGTTCCTGCCCGAGCTTCACGCGCCTCTTCGGCCGCACCCCGGGCAGGCGGCCTCGGCGGCGAATATCCTTGCCGTCCTGCGCGGGTCCAAGATCGTCGAGTCCCACAAGACCGGCGACACCCGCGTTCAGGATGCCTACTCGCTGCGCTGCGCCCCTCAGGTTGCCGGCGCCGTCCGCGACACGATCGCGCATGCGCGCATGGTGGCCGAGCGCGAGCTCGAGGCGGCGATCGACAACCCCGTGGTGCTTCCCGACGGGCGCGTGAGCTCGAACGGCAACTTCCATGGAGCCCCGGTGGCCTACGTGCTCGACTTCCTGGCGATCGCCGCCGCGGACCTTGCGTCCATGGCCGAGCGCCGCACTGACCGGATGCTCGATCCAGCGCGCTCGCACGGCCTACCGGCGTTCCTCGCGGACGATCCCGGCGTGGACTCCGGCCTCATGATCGCGCAGTACACGCAAGCCGGCCTGGTCTCGGATCTCAAGCGACTTGCCGTCCCGGCCTCCGTGGACTCGATCCCGAGCTCGGCGATGCAGGAGGACCATGTGTCGATGGGCTGGCACGCGGCCCGCAAGCTCCGCAAGGCGGTGGAGAACGTGCGGCGGGTGCTCGCGATCGAACTCGTGACCGCGGCGCGCGCGATCGACCTCCGCACCGCGATGTCCGACGGCGCCCTCGTCCCGGGTCCCGGCGGCCAGGCCGCGCTCGAGGTGCTCCGCCAGACGGTGCCGGGGCCCGGCGTCGACCGATTCATGTCGCCCGAGCTCGAGGAGGCCGACGCCCTCCTCGCGCGCGGCGAGGTGCTCACGGCGGTGAATTCCGCCGTCGGCGGTCTGGTCTGACCACAGCGCTGGAGAAGTGCACAACGGTTCCTGAGGATCGTCGTATGGGGTTACATGGCGACGCGCCTCAGGAACCGATAGAAACGATGTATCCGCAATGACGCGGGTCACAATGGGCACCAGGGACAGATACCGGAGGGGTTTAGGAACATGAAGGCACGCGAGGCAGTACTGACCAGGCGAGAGGCGCACCAGGCGCCCCTCACCCACTGGGGCGAGCTTCGGGCCGATGAGCCGGTAGAGGTGGTCAAGCACGCACAGGTCGTTGCCGCGGGGCGGGTCGAGGAGGTCTCGCTGAGTGGAAATGTGCTCTGGCTGAGCGCGGAGGGCACCGAGCCGCGCCGCCTGTTCCTCAAGTCTGACGGCGTACTCGTGCGCCGCGCCTGAGTTCCCTCGCTCGCAACGGGGAACGCTGCAAGCCAAGAGGGCCCGCACCGCTGATGGTGCGGGCCCTCGTGGCTGTTCGCTGGTTCGTCCCGAGAGTTAGGCCTGGGATGCCTCGGGCTGGGTGTCGACGAGGACGAGCTCGGGACGCGCGGCGCCGTCGGGCACACTGGCGAGGCGCGCGTCGAGCTGCTTCGACACCACGCTCCGCGCCGAGCGGCGGACCACGAGGGCGCGGGCCTCGACGTCGTGAGCATGCCGCGCGAGGACCTCAGCGGCGGCAGCGCGATCGCCGACGCTGTGGAGGACCAGCCCGCGGGCCGTCAGGCCGTGCGCCGCGAGCCGGTCCAGATGGGACGTCACGGCGGCGCGGGCCTCCTCCTCGGTCTCGGGGCTCACCGCGAGCTCCTCGATGACGTCGGTCTCGCGAACGTGGACGATTTCGAGCGGCGCGCCGTCCCTGCGGGCGATCCGAGCGGCCTGGTCCACTACGCCCGCGGCCGACTCGTTGGCGCGCACGGCCACGACCACGGGCCGCCCGGCGCCGCGCGTAACCGGGCTCAGCGGCTCGAGCGTCGGCCGGATGACCTCCGGTTCCTCGGCCTCGCGCTCGGCCTTCGCCACGAGCTTGTGGCCGGAGGCCAGGACCGGGATGGCGAGCAGGAACGCGACGGCACCGACCCAGAACGCCACGCTCTGGTTCGTGGACTCGGCGATCTTGCCGGCCACGAACGGCGCCAGGCCACCGCCGATGAAGCGGATGAAGCCATACGACGAAGACGCGACCGAACGCTCCACCGGGG
The DNA here is from genome assembly GCF_051955515.1 of Sinomonas sp. Lineage (GTDB taxonomy): Bacteria > Actinomycetota > Actinomycetes > Actinomycetales > Micrococcaceae > Sinomonas. The sequence continues at coordinate 3,343 of NZ_JBQCGQ010000133.1, read as the reverse complement.
CTACCAGCATGACGGCCTGAGTGGTGAGCGTGTTGTTGATGCCGATGAACGCGCCGCTGATGATGACGGCGACCACGACGACGGCCGGCGTCGCCACACCGAGCGCGATCACGGCCATGACCACGGCGAGGCCGAGCAGGTTGGCGTAGAGCACGGGTGCGGTGCCGAAGCGGCGCTGGAGCCGGGGCGCGAAGAACACGGCGAAGAGGGCTACGAGGATGCCCCAGCCGGTGAACACGAGCCCGAGCTCGTGAGCGTCGAGCTTCATGGGGTAGGGGGCGTAGCCCAGCATCGTGAAGAAGCCCCAGTTGTACAGCAGGGCCATGAGGCCCATGATCAGCAGGCCCCGGTGGCGGAGCGCCGTGATGGGGGCGCTGAGCTTGGTCTTCTGCGCGGGCTTGGGCTGCTTGGGGACGAAGAGCAGCGTCGCGATGAGTGCGATGCCCATGAGGACCGCAACCCCGTAGAACGGGCCGCGCCAGCTGATGCTGCCGAGCTCGCCGCCGAGGAGCGGACCCACGGCGATGCCGATCCCCAGCGCGGTCTCGTAGAGGATGATCGCCCCCGAGAAGCCACCCTTGGCTGAGGCGACGATGACGGCGAGGCTCGTGGCGATGAACATGGCGTTGCCGAGGCCCCAGCCGGCGCGGAAGCCGATGATCCCGCCGATGGTGTCTGAGGTCCCCGCCAGGGCGGCGAACACCACGATGACGGCCAGCCCCACAACGAGGGTCCACTTCGAGCCGATGCGGCTCGAGACCCAGCCGACGCCGAGCATCGCCACAGCGGTCACCACGAGATAGCTCGTGAACAGGAGGGAGACGTCGGCTGGCGAGGCGTGGAGCCCTGACGCCAGTGCGGGAAGAATGGGGTCCACGAGCCCGATGCCCATGAACGAGATGACGCATGCGAACGCCACCGCCCATACCGCGCCCGGCTGTTTGAAGGGATTCGTCTTCTGGCCGTGTGGTGCACTCATCGTCGGCTCCTCCTAGTTCTCGGCCTCGTCGTCCTGTTGCCCGGCTTTGCCTTGGTCCACCAAGCCCTGGTCCACCAGGCGCTCGAGTGCGGGGAGGGCGTTCGCGATCGCGGCCCGGTCTTCGCGTCCGAGCCCCCGGAGGAGGTCGTCGAGGAAGGCGATTCGCCGGGCTCGGCGCTGCTCGAGCACGTCGCGGCCGCGGTCGGTCACGCTCACGAAGACGCTCCGGCGGTCTCCCTCGGGCGTTTCGCGGGCCACGAGGCCCTCGCTCTCCATGCGCGCGACGAGCTGGGTCATGGCCGGCTGCGACACGCCTTCGACGCGCGCGAGCTCGGTCACGCGGAACGGTCCGTCGGCGCCCAGGCGGCTGAGCGCAGACGCGACCGACGGGGAGATGCCGCCGACGGCGGAGATGGTTCGCAGGCGCCGAACCAGCTGCTCGAGCAGGGTCGAGAAACGGCCGACCAGAACAGGATCGGCGAGGCGTTCCGGACTCATAGGCCGATTATGACATAAGGAGATTATGCATCTCTAGCAGAGAATGGTGTCCACCAATCGCGCGGCCACGCGGGCGGTGCGGCCGTCGACGTCGTACGACGGATTGAGCTCGGCGAGGTCTGCGTGGACCAGCTTGCCGCTGGCCACCACACGGCGCACGACGGCGACAATCACCTCGAGCGGCACCCCGAGCGCCGCGGGGGCGGAGACCCCGGGGGCGACGGCGGCCGGCAGGACGTCCAGATCGATCGTCAGGTAGACGGCGTCGAGCCCGGAGAGGAAGTCCTCGACGAACGATTCCGCGGTCTCCCGCGTGGCGTACTCGTCGAGAAGATAGCGCACGCCGAGCTCGTCCGCCCGCCGGAACAGCGCGAGAGTGTTGTTGGGCCGCGAGATGCCGACGACGGCGTACTCGAGCGTGCGCCCCGCGGCGGCTTCCGCGCGGGCCATCTGGAGGAACGGGGTGCCGGAGCTCGCCCGGTCTTCCGCGCGAAGATCGAAGTGGGCGTCCAGGTTGAGCACGCCGACGCGGGACCCGGCCACGCGTTCCGAGTCCACGACGCCGAGGTAGCTTGCGTACGCGGTCTCATGCCCGCCGCCGAGCGTGACGGTCAGGGCTCCGGCGTCGAGCATGGACGTGATCAGCTCGCCGCAGCGCTCCTGTCCGCCTTCGAGGTCACCCGGAGCCACCTCCTCGCCCAGCTCCACGGTGACGTCGCCGGCGTCGAACACGTCCCTGCCCAAGTGAAAGGCGAGCGGTCCGAGGGCGGCGCGGATCGCGTTCGGTGCGGCCGCAGCGCCCACCCGTCCCTTGTTGCGGCGTACGCCCTCGTCGCTTGCGAAGCCGAGGAGGACAGCGGGCCTGCCGGCGCCCTGCGCTTCCGCGGCCACCGCGGCTTCGGCGAGGGCTTGGGGCGTGCACGGCTGCACGGCCTGCCACCAGCGGCGGTGTTCGGGCGAGTCGCCGTCGTGCCGCCCGGTCCAGGGCATGGGAGAGACGTCAGGCGCAGGGGAGGTGTCGCGCGCAGGGGAGACATCAGTGGACACGGCGGGAGAGGTGACTTCGCTCATCACACCAGCACAGCGCACCTGGAAGGGGGCGCGCCAGAGTCTGGGCCGAGAGATGTCCGGGGGTCCGTACACGTTCCCGCAGTGCGCCGAAACCCCGGTGCGCGGGTTCGTGCTGGTCCTCTAGCGGTTGACCTTGTCGAGCTTGAGCATTTCGGCGATGACGGCGTCGAGCTCGGAGTCCTGGAAGATCTTCTTCCAGTCGTCCTTGATGATGGTGCGCTTGCCGTACTGGATCGCGATCTCGCAGGCCTCGGAGAAGGGGTTCGAGCCGCGGAGGGCGTTCGTGAGCGCGATCTGGGTGTGGCCGAAGAGCATGGCCTTGGCGGCCTCCTCGGGCACCCCTACGGTGTGGACGGTCTCGTGCAGGGCCTCGTTCAGGAGGGTGCCGATCATGCAGGCGACGGTCTCCACGAGGGTGGGCTCGAGGACGGCGAGCTGGTAGACGGTGACCCAGTGGACGTCGATCACGGGGGCGTACATGGTGCGGATGACGGCCTCGGCGCGGTCGCGGGCACCGGCGGGGGCGTCGTCGTCGATCGCGGCGACGACGTTCTGGGGTGCGCCGGCGCCGCCGAAGGTGTCGGCCCACTCCTCCTTGGTGGTGCGCTCGAGGAACACCGAGGGGTGGCAGGGGTGGGCGACGGCCTGGACGACGTCCTCGCGCTTGGCGAGCAGGCCCGCGTAGGCGGCGGCCGGGTCGAGGGTCAGGAGGATCGCGCCGGGCTTGAGCTGGGGCACGACGCCTTCGGAGACCTTGCCGAGGACGACGTCGGGCACGGCGAGGATGACGACGTC
>NZ_JBQCGQ010000132.1:0-7886 GCF_051955515.1 Sinomonas sp. | reverse complement strand
GGCGCCACACGCGCACCGTCAGCGTTTACTTCAGCCGGCTCCCCTATGAAACTGCCCGCCCCGCGGGCCCCAACACGCACTACTCCTGCCTCAAGAATTGGGCAGGAAGAGGGAATCCGGCGCAGTGGGGGATACATCTATACTACAGGACGCACGACGGCGACCTGCCGCCGTCGTCTGCCATCACCCCGTGAGCTTGGGCACAGGGAGCTATTCGCCGGCGAGCGCCCGCTCGATGTAGGGGCGGATCTCCGCCGCGAGCCGGATGGACCCCTCTGCCTCGGCGTCGAGCAGGGCCTCGGCCCGATCGCGGGTGGGCTCCGCCAGCCACTCCCCCACACGGACGCCGTGGTCGGGGACGTGCTCCACGCTGAACGGCTCGCCGGCCTCGAGGTCGCCGGGGGTGATGACGCGAAAGTAGGCACCCGAAAGCCCCGAGTCCCGGAAGCGCCTGACCCAGCTGTCCTCGCCGACCCGGCGGGCGAACGTCGCGCACGGCACGCGGGGCATCGTCACCTCGAGCACGGTCCCTCCCGGGAAGCGCCAGCGCTCCCCGATCACCGCCTTGCTCGCAGTGTAGCCCGCCACCCGCAGATTCTCGCCGAAATACCCCGGCGGGATCTCGCGGCCAAGCGCCCTCGCCCACAGCCCGGCGTCGTCCTCCGAGTAGGCATACACCGCCTTGTTCTCGCCGCCGTGGTTCGCGCGGTCTGCCTGCACGTCGCCATGGAGGCCCAGCCTCCGCACCCGAACCGGCCCCTCGACGGGCCGCTTGTCGATCGCGGTGACGCCGACTGCTCCGGTATCCGGCAGGAGTTGCTGAACGCGGCAGACGGCGAGAATGCTGGGGGTCTTCATGGCCCACAGCGTAGCGCGGCTCACGGATCGAACCGGTAGCCGATCCCTGCCTCGGTCCTCAGATGCCGGGGATTCGACGGATCCCGTTCGAGCTTGCGCCGCAGCTGGGCCATGTAGACCCGAAGGTACTGCGCTTCCTTTGCATAGGCCGGCCCCCACACCTGCGTCAGCAGTTCACGCTGCGTCACCAGCGTTCCGGGCTGGCGCACCAGAAGGGCCAGGATGCTCCACTCGGTGGGCGTGAGACGGACGTCCTTGCCGTCGCGGACCACTCTGCGTGCGGCCAGGTCCACGCTGAACTCGGCCGTCTGGACGCGGGGCGGCTCCGGCCGGACCGTCCCCCGCCGCGCGGCGGCACGGAGCCGGGCCAGGAGCTCCTCGAGCCCGAACGGCTTGGTGACGTAGTCGTCGGCGCCTGCGTCGAGGGCCTCGACCTTGTCCTCCGCCGCATGCCGCGCCGAGAGCACGATGATCGGGACGGTGGTCCATTCGCGCAGCCGCCGGATCACGGCGACGCCGTCCATGCCTGGCAGTCCGAGGTCCAGGACCACGATGTCCGGCGGAGTCGCAGCCGCAGACTCGAGCGCCCCCTCGCCCGAAGACACGGTGACGGCCTCGTAGCCGTGCACGCGCAGGTTGATCTGGAGGGCTCGTGCGATCTGCGCCTCATCCTCGACCACGAGCACGCGGGTCATGCCGCTCCCCCGCCGTCCGCCGCGAGCGGCAGAATCACGCGCATGGTGAGGCCGCCACCGGGAGTCTCCTCAGCCACGATCCGTCCCCCCATCGCCTCGGCAAACCCCTTCGCCACCGCAAGCCCCAGGCCGATTCCCCCGCCGTGGCCCCCGGCGTCGCCCGGGTGCTGGAACGGGCGGAAGGCCTCGGCGATCCGTTCGGCGGGGATCCCCCCTCCGTGGTCGACCACGCGCAGCTCGCCAGTCCGATGCCCGTTGTTCTCGGCGCCCTGCCGCACGTCGATTTCGACGGCCGATTTCGGGGCGTGCTTGAGCGCATTCTCCACCAGGTTCGCGACAACTCGCTCGAGCAAGACGGGATCGGCCTCGACCGCGGGAGCCTCCTCGGGGACGCGGACCTCGACGCGGGCGCCGGGCGGCCACGGTGGCAGCGCCTCGCCCCAGTGCACGGCGCGCAGGAGAGGCGTGACGCTGTCGGCCGAAATGCGCGACATGTCCAGCAGGTTCCCCACGAGCACGGAGAGACGGTCCGTGTAGTCCTCGATTGTTGCGAGGAGTTCGGCCTGCTCCTCCGGATCGAAGTCGACGCCAGGCTGCCGGAGGCTGCTCACGCTCAGCTTGATGCCGGAAAGCGGTGTGCGCAGGTCATGCGAAACGGCCCTCAGGATCGAGGTGCGAATGGAGTTGCCCTCCTCGAGGCGCCGGTTGTCCTCCCGGCTCGAGGCCAGCTGGCGCCCCTGACGGATGGCGACGAGATAGGCGCCGAAGGCCTCCATCATGCGCCGCTCCGCTGGTTCCAGGGCCCTCCCCCCGGCAAGGAGGGTGTAGTGCTCGTCGGCGACCACAACGTCGTCGGCCGCGGCCGGGGTGACGGGAGGCGCCTCGCCGGCGCTTGCGGCGACCTCCCAGCCTGGACTGACCTCCCGCGGAGTCCCCGGCTCCCGCCGGTCCAAGAGGGTCACGGCGCGGAGGCCGAGCGCGGCACGGACGCGCTCTAGGAACTCCCCCACGCTGCCGCCCGAGCCGAGGATGCCCCGGGCGAGCTCGGCCATGGCCCGGGCGTCCGCCTGCGCCCGGCTCGCCTGCTCGAAGCGGCGCGTCGCCGCGCCGACCGCGAGGCCCACCGCGCACGCGACGGCGAGGAAGATCACGAGTTCGCCCACGACTTGGGGATCCGCAATCAGAAAGGTCCCCACCGGATCCACTGAGTAGTAGTTCAGCAGCAGAGAGCCGACGACGGCCGCCACCGCGGCCGGCCACAGCCCGCCGACCACCGCGACGACGACGGCAGCCGCGAGCTGGAGCAGCATGGTCATGGAGAAGTTGTGGTAGCCGGTCAGCACCACGACTGTCTCTACGGCGGCGGGCAGCAGTAGCGCGAGGGCGAGCCCAAGCAAGGTCCGACGGCGGTCCAGCACACCCAGCTCGGACAGCCCGAGCCGGTGCTCGCGGGCCGGGAGGAGGGGGGCGCGCTGGGCCATGGCACCATGCTGTCACACAGCGCCAGCACCATGGTCAGTTGCGGGTCACGGACCCCATGAGCGAGGCGATGGGCCGCAGGAAGAGCGGCCGGGCGAGGAACCACGCCGCGACGATGACGACCACGGCGGCGGCGAAGAATCCGAATCCGAGCCAGCTTTCGCCGTCGTTCGCGGCGAACATGTGATTGAGGTTCCGCAGAGCGCCGGTGGTGAGGACCAGGAACACGTGCACGATCACGAACACCACGAAGTAGATGGCAATCGGGAAGTGCATGCGGCGGGCCACTTCGATCGGATAGGCCTTGTTGAGGCGCGCAGCCTTGGCCGGCCATGCGCCGGACATGCGCAGGCCGGTGAGGATTGCGAGCGGCGCGGCGATGAAGACGGTCACAAAGTAGGCGAGCAACTGGAGCGCGTTGTAGTTCACCCAGCCGTCCTCGAGCGGCCAATCCAGCGAGGCGTACTGGATGGCCACCGAGACCGCGTGCGGGAACACGTCCCAACTCGTGGGGACCACTCGCTTCCACTGGCCCGTGGAGAACAGCAGGATCACGTAGATGAGCCCATTGAGCACCCAGAGGGCATCGAGCGAGAGGTGGAACCAGAGGTCGAGGCTGATCTTCTTCGGCTGGCCCTTCGTCTTCACGAGGCCCTTGTTGTTGCGCTTCCAGTAGCCCTGGGGCCGGGTCGTGTACCGGACCTGCAGGCCCGACCGCACGATCAGCACAATGAAGAACATGTTGAAGAAGTGGGACCAGTTCAGCCAGGCGGGCAGTCCCGTCGGCGTGTCGCCGGGGAGCGCCGCGTGCCCCGGGTAGGTCGCGATGAACTGCTGGACGCCCGTGGTGCTGCGCAGCCACTTGGCGAGCAGCACCACGATGGCGAGGACCACGATCGCGGCAACGGCGATCACAACGGGCTTGAACCAGGCCGCTTTGGTCCAGGCGGGGGCGGTCGACGGCGACGACGGCATCGTGGGGGTGGTCCTCTCGTTCGGGGGATCAGAGCGCGCCGATGGCCTGGTCGAGATCGGCGATGAGATCGTCCGCGTCCTCGATTCCCACCGAGAGTCGCACGAGGTTCTCCGGAACGGCGAGCTCGGTGCCCTTCACGGACGCATGGGTCATCTCGGACGGGTAGTTCATGAGCGACTCGATGCCGCCGAGCGACTCGGCCAGCGTGAACAGGCTCGTGGACTCCGCGACCTTGCGCGCGGCCGCCTCGCCGCCCGAGAACTGGATCGAGATCATCCCGCCGAAGCGCCGCATCTGCTTGGCCGCCAGCTCGTGGCCGGGGTGGTCCGGGAGGCCCGGATACAGCACCTTCTCGACGCCCGGGCGGCCCACGAGCCACTCGGCGATCTTCTGCGCGTTGTCGGAGTGGCGCTCCATGCGCACGCCAAGGGTCTTGAGGCCGCGCGTGGTGAGGAAGGCGTCCATCGGGCCCGATACCGCGCCCACCGCGAACTGCACGAAGCCGATCTTCTCGGCTAGCTCGTCGTCATGGAGGACGACGGCGCCGCCCACCACGTCTGAATGCCCGCCGATGTACTTGGTCGTCGAGTGGACGACGACGTCGGCACCCAAGGCGAGCGGGTTCTGGAGGTAGGGCGAGGCGAAGGTGTTGTCGACGACGAGGAGGGCGCCGCCGTCGTGCGCGACCTCGGCGAGCGCGGCGATGTCGGTGATCTTCATCATCGGGTTGGACGGGGTCTCCACCCAGACGAGACGGGCGCCGTCACCCACGGCCGCGCGAACGCCGTCGAGCGCCGACATGTCGACGGGCTTGTTCTGGATGCCCCAGCTGCCGAGCACCCGGTTGATGAGGCGGTAGGTGCCGCCATACGCGTCGTTGCCGAGGACAATCCGATCCCCCGGGGTGCAGAGGGCGCGGATGAGACCATCCTCGGCGGCGAGGCCAGAGCCGAATGAGAAGGCGTGCTTGCCGCCCTCGAGCGCGGCGAGCTGCTCCTGCAGCGCGTCGCGGGTCGGGTTGCCGCCACGGCCGTACTCGTAGCCCGAGCGCAGCCCGCCGATCCCGTCCTGGGCATAGGTCGAGCTGAAATGCAGCGGAGGGACGACCGCGCCCGTGCGCGGCTCGAACTCCTGCCCGGCGTGGACGGCGCGGGTATTGAAGCCCTGGTTGGTCTCGCTCACTTGCGGCTCCTTACTTGTTGAGGTTCGCGAGCAGGTCGTGCCGCGTGACAATGCCGATCGGCGCCCCGACGAATGTCACCATGAGGGCGTCCGCCTCGGTGAGCATCTCGCGTGCCGTCGCCTGGCTCTCGAGCGAGCCGATGACGGGCAGGCGATCGCCCATGTGCTCCGAGATCTTGTCCGTGAGCTTCGCCTCGCCCTTGAACAGCTTGGCCGACAGCGCGCGCTCGTCAACGGCCCCGAGGACCTCGCCCATGACAACGGGGGGCTCGTTCGAAAGCACCGGGAGGTGGCTCACGCCGTACTCGGTCATGATGTCGATGACCTCGCGCACGGTCTCGTTCGGGTGGGTGTGGACGAGATCCGGGAGCTTGCCGTCCTTGCCCTTCAGGATGTCCCCGACGGTCGCCTCCGACTCGCCGGGCAGGAAGCCGAACGAACGCATCCAGTCATCGCTGAAGATCTTGGCGAGGTAGCCGCGGCCGCTGTCCGGGAGGACGACGACGACGATCGCCGACTCAGGCAGGTCCTTCGCCGCGCGCAGGGCCGCCACGACTGCCATGCCGGACGAGCCTCCGACGAGGAGACCCTCCTCGCGCGCCAGACGGCGGGTCATCGCGAACGACTCCGCGTCGCTCACCGCGAGAACCTCGTCCGGAATCGCCTTGTCGTAGTTCGCGGGCCACATGTCCTCGCCGACGCCCTCGACGAAATACGGCCTCCCCGAACCGCCCGAGTACACCGAGCCCTCGGGATCGGCGCCGATGACCTTGACCTGGCCGCCCTCCTCGTCGGGGCGGTCCTTCGAGATGTCCTTGAGGTAGCGGCCCGTTCCAGTGATCGTGCCACCAGTTCCCGCGCCGATGACCACGTGCGTGATCTTTCCGTCCGTGTCCGCCCAAATCTCGGGACCGGTGGTCTCGTAATGGCTCGCAGGCGCACCCGGGTTGGAGAACTGGTCGGGCTTGAACGCGCCGGGGATCTCCCGGACCAAGCGGTCCGAAACCCCGTAATAGGACTGTGGCGAGTCGGGTGGCACCGCCGTTGGCGTCACCACGACCTCGGCGCCGTAAGCCTCTAGGACGGCGCGCTTCTCCTCGCCCACCTTGTCCGGCACCACGAAGATGCACTTGTAGCCCTTCTGCTGCCCCACGAGGGCCAGACCGACACCCGTGTTGCCGCTGGTGGGTTCCACGATCGTCCCGCCAGGCTGCAGGCGCCCGTTGCGTTCGGCCTCCTCGATCATTTTGAGGGCGATCCGGTCCTTGATGGACCCACCCGGGTTGAGGTACTCGAGCTTCACCAAGACGGTTGCCTTGATGCCCTCGGTCACCTTCTGGAGCTTGACCAGGGGTGTATGGCCGATGAGCTCGACGACGGAGTTGGCGTATTTCACGCCCCCAACTCTAGCCGTTGGGCAGTGCGGGGCGCTGTTTGCGAGACTCCGCTTGACGTGGGCTTGCATGGCCCCGAGGCAAGGGCCTCTCAGTGGTCGACGGGCGTTGCTACGCTCCGACGACACGCACTGTTCGTCCGTCTCGTACCGTCCGTTCGCACCACTGACTCTTGGGGGATGTCAATGGCGCTTCGCCGCTGCCTTCGTTCGCTCCTGATTGTTCTTCTTCTGGCCCTTCTGCTGCCACTCAACGCCTGCGGCGGGGAGTCCCCGGCTTCCTCATCGGCCGCTTCGGCCAGTGCTGCGGCTCCGCCGACTGCCGATCCACGCCCCACGCCCGCCAGTTCCAAAGGCCCAGCACGGAATCTGGAACGACCTGTTCTGCCCGAGTCTGCAAAGCAGAACACCAAGGAAGGGTTTGAGGCCTTCACGCAGTACTGGTTCGACACGATTAGGTACGCACGAGAGACCGGAGACGTGACACCGCTCAGAGAAGCGTCTCAGAAATCATGCAAGATGTGCCAATTTCAAATCGACAAGGCATCTCAAATTCACACCGACGGAGGCTGGTCCGTTGGGCCAGTTAGAGTGGTCAGAGACTTTCAAGCGGACATGGTCCTTGACCCCAACAGAAACGTGATCGCCTACTTTTTGCTCGAGGAGTCTGGCTCCGTCAATTACGCCAAGGATGGTTCTGTGCTGACGCGTTACCCCGCCGGCACGGCCGAGGGGGCTCAGGTCGTCTTCGCCCATTTCGACGGAACAAAATGGACAATTGCCGAGGCTGGCCGATCATGAGGACACTGGTCCTTTCGTTGGGAATTGCGCTCTTCGCCCTCTTGAACGGCGATCTCAGCGAAATCGGCGGGGAATGGCACGGCGAGTCGGTCCAGGTCCATGCAAAATCTGCCGGTCGCGTGAAGGCCGAATTCCCGCCTTTGCCGGGGGGTGCGGTTGATCCTTATTCCTATTCGTATGGGCATGCGTGTCTGTCGGATGAGGTGGGTTTCGGGGATTCGCAGTCTTGCGGGGCGGCGAGGGCGGCGTGCCGGGAGCGGCCCGAGGGGATGCTGGTGAACTGGTACCGGCAGCTGGGCGGGTCCGAGCCGGAGCGGCTGGATTCGGGGTGCCTGTATCCGGGGGTGGCGCCGGAGCGGCCGGGGGGCGGGGCGGTGGTGGCGGTGACCGAGGCGCAGCTGCGGCAGCTGCCGATCGCCCCGGCGGCCCTGGGCGTGCAGCCGGGGCGGCACACGCTCAAGGGCGCCGAGACGAACGTCTACGCCGACTCGGGCCCGCAGTC
>NZ_JBQCGQ010000131.1:0-4678 GCF_051955515.1 Sinomonas sp. | reverse complement strand
CATCGGCGAGCTGCGGCCCCAGGTGGTGCTGCTGGACGTGCACCTTCCGGGTGGACTCGGAGGGGGAGGACGGGAAGTCCTGACGCGCTCGGCGGCGCTGCTCCCGCGTGTGCGTTTCCTCGCGCTCAGCGTCTCCGACGCGGCCGAGGACGTGGTCTCCGTGATCCGTGCCGGCGCCCGCGGCTACGTCACGAAGACGGCTTCGGGCCCCGAGATCACAGACGCGATCCTGCGGGTGGCGGGCGGCGACGCCGTCTTCTCCCCCCGGCTCGCCGGCTTTGTGCTCGATGCCTTCGGAACCTCCGCGGTCGCTGACGATGAGCTCGATCGGCTCTCCGCGCGCGAGCTCGAGGTCATGCGGCTCATCGCGCGCGGCTACTCCTACAAGGAGGTTGCGAAGGAGCTGTTCATCTCGGTGAAGACGGTCGAGACCCATGTCTCGGCCGTGCTCCGCAAGCTCCAGCTCACCAACCGGCACGAGCTGAGCCGGTGGGCCGCGGACCGCCGTATCTGGTAGCCCGTATCTGGCAGCCGCGTGGCTAGGGCGCGACGACGCGCAGGGCCAGTGGCCTGCTGGTCACGGTGGCAGGGAGCTCGCCGACTTGGTCGCCGTCGGCGCAGAGGGGGAGCGGACGATCCGCGGACACCGAAATGTGCGTCCCGCTGAAGCGCCGCACTCCGGGCTCCTGGATGTGAAGACCCTCCTCGGCCAGCTTCATGAACCGCGCGATCCGCCGCTTGGGGATCTCGGCCCCGGCGACGAGAACGTGGACGAGCCCATCGTCGAGCACAGCGTCGGGAACGATGTCCAGGCCGTGGCCGTACCGCCCCGAATTGGCCATGACCACCAGATGAGCCGCGAGGCTGTGCCGCTCGCCGTCCACGTCGATCTCGAAGCGTGCAGGCTTCCAGCGGACGACGGCCAGCACGGGGGCCACCCGATACGCGATGCCCGCTGGGATTCGGGAATCGTTCATCATGAGATTCGCCACGGCATCGAGTCCCGAATATGCGTTTCCCGGTGCGAGCTTCCCCGCGACCTCGAGCAGGTCGATCCGGCGCTCGGTGCCGCAGATCAGCAGCTCGGCGAGCGCCGCGGCCTCCCGGGGAAGGCTCAGCTTGGCGGCGAGTCCGTTCCCCCTGCCGGCAGGCACGAGCGCGAACGTCCCTGAGGAGCGGGCGACGGCGTCCGCGACGTCGCGCGCGACCCCGTCGCCTCCCACGGCGACCACGACATCGCCCCGGGCCGCTGCCGCCGAAGCCAGCCGGGCGCCGTCGGCCGCTGTCCGGGTGGTTTCGGTGCGCACAGTAGCGCCCGCCTCGTGGAGGATCTGTGCGATCGGCGCCCACGCCGCCGCTGCGCGGCCGCCGCCGGCCACCGGGTTCACGATCGCCGTGAACGACCGCCGGCCGGCGGAATGCTCCGCCGGCCGGTCGTCGAGAGGCATGCTCAGCGCGCGGTGCCGAGGAATTCCTGGATGCGGCCCACGCCTTCGGCGAGATCGTCGTCGCCCAAGGCGTACGAGAGGCGAACGAAGCCGCTCGGACCGAAGGCTTCGCCGGGCACGATCGCGACCTCGACCTTGTCGAGGATGAGTGCGGCCAGCTCGGCCGACGTCGCGGGGCGGATCCCGCCGATCTCCTTGCCGAGGAGTCCCCGCACATCCGCGTAGGCGTAAAAGGCGCCGTGGGGGGTGGGGCAGTCGACTCCCGCAATGGCGGAAAGGCCTCCGACCATGGCCTTGCGGCGCCGATCGAACGCGACCTTCATCTCCTCCACGGCATCGAGCGGACCCGAGACAGCCGCGAGGGCCGCCATCTGGGAGACATTCGAGACGTTGGACGTCGCGTGTGACTGCAGGTTCGTCGCCGCCTTGATCACGTCGGACGGGCCGATCATCCAGCCCACGCGCCAGCCGGTCATCGCGTAGGTCTTGGCGACGCCGTTGAGGATGACCACCTTGTCGCCGAGCGCGGGTGCGGCCGTCGCGATCGAGGTGAACGGAACTCCGTCATAGGTGAGGTGCTCGTAGATCTCGTCGGTCACGACCCAGAGGCCCTTGGAGGCCGCCCATTCGCCGATCTCCTTGACCTGCTCGGGTTCGTAGACGGCGCCCGTCGGGTTCGACGGCGAGACGAAGAGCAGGATCTTGGTGCGCTCGGTCAGGGCGGCCTCGAGCTGCTCGACGGTCACGAGGTAGCCCTGCTCGGGGCCGGCGAAGACCTCGACGGGGACGCCCCCGGCGAGACGGATCGCCTCGGGATAGGTGGTCCAGTACGGCGCGGGGAGGATCACCTCGTCGCCCGGATCGAGGAGGGTAGCAAACGTGTTGTAGACCGCCTGCTTGCCGCCATTCGTCACCAGGACCTGCGAGGCCTGCGTCTCGTAGCCCGAGTCGCGGAGGGTCTTCTCGGCGATCGCCTGCTTCAGCTCGGGGAGGCCGCCGGCGGGGGAGTAGCGGTGGAACCTGGGCTGCCTGGCCGCCTCGATGGCAGCCTCGACAATGTAGTCGGGGGTCGGAAAGTCCGGTTCTCCCGCGCCGAAGCCGATGACCGGGCGCCCTGCAGCCTTGAGCGCCTTCGCCTTCGCGTCGACGGCCAGAGTGGCGGATTCGGCGATGGATCCGATGCGCTGGGAGACGCGGGCGGAGGTCATGGGGCTCTCCTGACTTTCGGTCGGCGGAATGCTGGCGAGGGGCGGGCTTGGCCCGCCCCTCCAACTCTAGGCGCTTGAGTCCCCGCTGGACGTGTCTGAGGGTCAGTTCGACGCAGGGCGCGAATATGCGTAAACTAGTCCATCGGTGTCAGTTGCCACTGAGTGCCCCGTGCCCAGCACCTCCTCGCGGAGGAACCGGGCCGGGATCCTTGATAGGCTGGGAACTCGGTGTTCTGATCGAAGGGTAGTGGCGCAATTGGTAGCGCAGCGGTCTCCAAAACCGCAGGTTGCAGGTTCGAGTCCTGTCTGCCCTGCGCACGGCATGTCCCGGCATTGCGGGGGCGAGTCAGCACGCGCACGACGGGTCCAGCGGAGAGTGGCCTGCGGCCATACAGGATGAGCGAGGATCAGGTGACCGAAACAACTGCGAGCAGCTCGCAGGGACGCCCGGCCAAGCAGGCGAAGAAGCTCGGCTTCTTCGGACGGCTCGCGCTCTTCTTCCGCCAGGTCATCGGTGAGCTGCGCAAGGTCGTCACGCCGACCCGGCAGGAGCTCCTGAACATGACGTTCGTGGTGCTGGCATTCGTGGTGGTCATGATGGTGGTCGTCTTCGTTCTCGACTTCCTCTTCGGGCTCGGCGTCGGCTGGGTCTTCGATGGGTCGTCGCAGGGCAAGTAAGGCCAGTCTCCGCAGACCGCGTCCGGACCGGGAAAGTCGGTCCGGCGGCGTGGTGTGCGGATTCGCATTTAAGTCGCAAGAGGAGAGCAGGAGACTAAGTGTCTGAGCACGAGACCGAGCGCGAGGCCCCGGCACCCGAGGCCGCCGTCTTCAGCGACGCTGCCCCGGTGCCCGCTGCGGTGCCCGACTCAGCGTCGGCTGCATTCGATGAGGATTCCTCGTTCACCGAGGATTCCTCAGTCGAGGACTCCTCCGCGACGGAGGAAGTGGCCGAGGACGAGTTCGCGGGCGAGGAGGAGCTCGCCGCGGACGAGGAGCTTGCCTCCGAGGAAGAGCCCGCGGACGGTGAGGCTCCTGCGGAAGCGCCGGTGGACCCTGCCGAAGCAGCCGCGAAGGCCGCAGAGGACTTCAAGGCCAAGCTCCGCCGCCAGCCGGGCGACTGGTTCGTGATCCACTCGTACGCAGGCTACGAGAACCGCGTGAAGGCGAACCTCGAGACCCGTGTCCAGACGCTGGACATGGAAGACTTCATCTACGAGATCCAGGTCCCGATGGAAGAAGTCGTCGAGATCAAGAACGCGCAGCGCAAGATCGTCAAGCGCGTCCGGATCCCCGGCTACGTCCTGGTCCGCATGGATCTCACCGATGCTTCGTGGGGCGCTGTCCGCCATACGCCGGGCGTCACCGGCTTCGTCGGCAACGCGCACAACCCGGTTCCGCTGCGCCTCGATGAGGTGTTCAGCATGCTCGCGCCGGTCTTCGAGCAGGAGCAGCAGGCCGAGGCGAAGGCGTCAGGCAAGGGCGGCGGACGCCAGCCGAGCGCCCCCGTGACCGTCGACTTCGAGGTCGGCGAGTCCGTGATCGTCAAGGAAGGCCCCTTCGAAACGCTTCCGGCCACGATCTCCGAGATCAAGCCCGAGTCCCAGACTCTTGTGGTGCTGGTCTCGATCTTCGAACGCGAGACGCCCGTGACGCTCGCGTTCAACCAGGTCTCGAAGATCTGAGACCTCCAACTGAAGACTTCGCCCCGGGTCCGGTTGCTTTGCCGGCCCCGGGGCGGCCGACTGTCTAGCCAGGGCAGTCACCACCTGGTCGGCGCTCCTGCTGCCCAGGAAGCAATGGAAGAGAAGGATCCTCAATGGCTCCCAAGAAGAAGGTCACCGGCCTCATCAAGCTGCAGATCCAGGCAGGCGCCGCCAACCCGGCCCCGCCGATCGGTCCTGCGCTCGGTCAGCACGGTGTCAACATCATGGAATTCTGCAAGGCGTACAACGCCGCAACGGAATCCCAGCGCGGCAACGTCATCCCCGTGGAGATCACGGTCTACGAAGACCGCTCCTTCAC
>NZ_JBQCGQ010000130.1:0-24641 GCF_051955515.1 Sinomonas sp. | reverse complement strand
CGATGGCGGTGTTGACCGAGCGGATGAGGGTCTTGAGCTCGGACTTCACAGCCATGTTGCGCTGGCGGGCCTTCTCGTTGGTGAGAATCCGCTTCTTCTGGGACTTGATGTTCGCCACGTGTGAACTTTCTTGTTTTCGCTGACAGGGTCTAGAGGGCTTTCAGGCCAGCCTCGACTGAGCGGCGTGGGGATGCCTATGGCAGCTGGCCTTCAGTGCCCGTCGACCTGCACGGACACACAGCATTCGATCTTACCAGAACGGGCCGCCCCGAAGGCTTCAGCACGGGCGGGCGCGGCGCGTCCCGAGGATCTCCGCACGAGCGGGATCCGTGGGAGACTTGGAAGTCAGCACTTGTCAGAATCGGCAACAGGATAGCCGCACACAGCAGTAGAGGACGTACAGGGTGTCTCCACAGGCCCGCACCGCTCCGGTGCCCGCCGCGACCGATCCATCGATCATCCGCAACTTCTGCATCATCGCGCACATCGATCATGGGAAGTCAACGCTGGCCGACCGCATGCTCCAGTTCACTGGCGTGGTGCAGCCGCGTGACATGAAGGCCCAGTACCTCGACCGCATGGACATCGAGCGCGAGCGCGGCATCACGATCAAGTCCCAAGCCGTCCGGATGCCCTGGGAAGTCGACGGCACCGCCTTCGCGCTCAACATGATCGACACTCCCGGCCACGTCGACTTCACGTACGAGGTCTCCCGTTCGCTGGCAGCGTGCGAGGGTGCCGTGCTCCTCGTGGACGCCGCGCAGGGCATCGAGGCCCAGACGCTCGCGAACCTCTACCTCGCCATGGAGAACGACCTCCACATCATTCCCGTCCTGAACAAGATCGACCTCCCGGCGGCCCAGCCGGAGAAGTACGCGGAAGAGCTCGCGAACCTCATCGGCGGGGACCCCGACGAGGTCCTCAAGGTCTCCGGGAAGACGGGCGTCGGCGTTGAGGGCCTGCTCGACCGCATCGTGCGGGACATCCCGGCGCCGGTGGGGAATGCGGAGGCTCCCGCGCGCGCCATGATCTTCGACTCCGTCTACGACACCTATCGCGGGGTCGTTACCTACGTCCGCGTGGTCGACGGAGCGCTCTCACCGCGTGAGCGCATCCAGATGATGTCCACGAAGGCGAGCCACGAGCTCCTCGAGATCGGAGTCATCTCGCCTGAGCCTGTCCCGACCAAGGGGCTCGGCGTCGGCGAGGTCGGCTACCTCATCACGGGAGTGAAGGACGTCCGGCAGTCCAAGGTCGGCGACACCGTGACGAACCTGTCCCGGCCGGCAGCCGAGTCCCTCGGGGGCTACGAGGACCCCAAGCCCATGGTCTTCTCCGGCCTCTACCCCTTGGACGGTTCCGACTACCCTGACCTCCGCGACGCCCTCGACAAGCTCAAGCTGAACGACGCGGCGCTCGTGTACGAGCCCGAGACGTCGGCCGCCCTCGGCTTCGGCTTCCGCGTCGGCTTCCTCGGCCTGCTGCACCTTGAGATCGTCCGCGAGCGGCTCGAGCGCGAATTCAATCTGGACCTCATCTCCACAGCCCCGAACGTGATCTACGAGGTCACGCTGGAGGACCGCTCGGTGGTCACGGTCACGAACCCGAGCGAATTCCCGACCGGCAAGGTCAAGGAAGTGCGGGAGCCCATGGTCTCGGCGACGATCCTCGCCCCCAACGAGTTTGTGGGCGCGATCATGGAGCTGTGCCAGGGCCGGCGCGGGCAGATGAAGGGAATGGACTACCTCTCGGAGGACCGCGTCGAGCTCCGCTACTGGATACCGTTGGCGGAGATCGTGTTCGACTTCTTCGACCAGCTCAAGTCGAAGACCCGCGGGTACGCGTCGCTCGACTGGAAGGCCGATGGGGAGCAGGCCGCGGATCTCGTCAAGGTCGACATCCTGCTCCAGGGCGAGCAGGTCGATGCCTTCAGCGCGATCACGCACCGCGACAAGGCCTACTCCTACGGCGTGATGATGACCTCGAAGCTGCGCGAGCTCATTCCGCGTCAGCAGTTCGAGGTCCCGATCCAGGCGGCCATCGGGTCTCGCATCATCGCCCGCGAGAACATCCGGGCCATCCGCAAGGACGTGCTCGCCAAGTGCTATGGCGGCGATATCACCCGCAAGCGCAAGCTCTTGGAGAAGCAGAAGGAAGGCAAGAAGCGGATGAAGATGGTGGGCCGGGTCGAGGTGCCCCAGGAGGCCTTCATCGCGGCGCTGACCACCGACGAGTCGAAGGACAAGGCCAAGAAGTAAAGTGCCGAGCGCTCTGCCCCTAGGAGATCCCGCACCGGCCGATGGCGTTCTGCCGCCCCAGGCGGCCATCGGCGCCGAGGCGCGCGGCTTCTCGCTCTACGCCCACATCCCGTTCTGCTCCGTGCGCTGCGGCTACTGCGACTTCAACACCTACACGGCGTCCGAGCTCGGCGGCGGTGCCTCGCAGGCGGAGTACGCGGCGACCGCCGTGGCGGAAGTCCGCCTCGCCGCCCGGGCGCTGGACTCCTCAGGCGTGCCCCGCCGTCGTCTCTCGACGGTCTTCTTCGGCGGAGGGACGCCCACGCTCCTGCCGTCCCAAGACCTTGCAGCGATCCTGGGCGCCGCCATCGACGAATGGGGCATTGAGCCGGACGCCGAGGTGACAACGGAAGCCAATCCCGATTCGGTCACGCCAGAGTCGCTGAGCGCCCTCCGCGCTGCCGGCTTCACCCGCGTCTCCTTCGGCATGCAGTCCGCGGTCCCGCATGTCCTGCGGGTCCTCGACAGGACGCACACCCCCAGCCGCGTTCCCGAAGCCGTCCGCTGGGCCCGGGACGCGGGCCTCGACGTCAGTCTGGACCTCATCTACGGAACGCCGCGCGAGAGCATGGACGACTGGCGGACCTCGCTCGACGCCGCACTCGAGTGCGAGCCTGACCACCTCAGCGCCTACGCGCTCATCGTGGAGGAGGGCACCAAGCTCGCAGCCCAGATCCGCCGCGGCCAGGTTCCAGCGGTTGACGACGACGATCACGCCGCCAAATACGAGCTGGCCGACTCGGTGCTCGCCGACGCGGGCTTCCACTGGTACGAAGTCAGCAACTGGGCCCGCGGCGCGGCCGATGAGCCGCGCTTCGAATGCCGGCACAATCTCGCGTACTGGAAGGGCGGCGATTGGTGGGGGATCGGGCCCGGCGCCCATTCCCACGTGGGCGGGGTGCGCTGGTGGAACGTGAAGCATCCGCGCGCGTACGCTGCCCGCCTTGCGGCAGGCGATTCACCGGCGGCGGGACGCGAGACGCTCGACGACGCCACTCGCCTCGAGGAGCGCATCATCCTCGAGCTTCGGCTAGCTTCGGGGCTTCCGGTCGAGCTGCTCGACCCTGCGGGGCGGCGGGAGGTGGCGGGGCTCATTGCTGAGGGACTCGTGGACGGCCCTCAAGCCTTCCGTGGGCGACTCGTGCTCACGCCTGCCGGGCGGCTCCTCGCAGACGCCGTGGTTCGCCGGCTCATGCCCTGACGGGCCCAACCCGTAGCGCTACTTGATCCAGCGCAGGTTGTAGCGGTAGCGGAACGGCTGGCCGCGGTTGACCTCGATGCCAGCCGCGACGGACATCACAGCGAGCGCCACCCACCCGAGGGTCGCGAGGACCGCGAAGACGCTGCCGACCACCGGGATCAGCGAGAGCAGGTTCAACAGCAGAGCGGCGAGCGTGGGTGGAAGCGTGAAGTTGAGCGCTTCCTTGGACTCCTGGGCCGTGAACGGGCCCCGGTCCTTGAAGGCGAGGTACACGAGCAGCGAGGGGACGCATCCGAGGATCCCCCCGAAATGGGCCAGGGTCGCCCACTGACGGTCCTCGCCCGCCGTGAATTGCTCGCCGCCACCGACGTTCCCGAGCCGTCCGGTGCGAGGCTCGCGATGATCCTGCCAGTTCTGGGACACAGCACTTCCTTGCATAGCTCGAGGACCGGGGTTCGACCTCAGAATACCCAATCAGGCCGTGAGGAAGTCGATGACTTCCTCGACGCGGCCGAGCAGCGCAGGCTCGAGGTCCGCGTAGGTGCGCACCGCCCCGAGGAGCTTCTGCCACGCGAGTCCAGTGTCCTCGGGCGTGGCGTGGGGCCATCCGAAGGCGCGGAGGATGCCCGTCTTCCAGTCGGTTCCTCTGGGGACGCTCGGCCAGGCGGGGATTCCGAGTGTCTGCGGGCGGATCGCCTGCCACACGTCTACGTAGGGGTGGCCCACGATGAGGACATTCCCGGCAGCGCCTGCCACGGCGAGGGCACGCTCGGCGATGCGACTTTCCTTCGAGCCGGTTACGAGGTGGTCCACGAGGATCCCCAGACGCCGCTGGGGGCCTGGGTGGAACTCCGCAACGGCAGCGGCGAGATCGTCCACTCCGTGGAGGGGCTCCACCACAATCCCTTCGAGGCGCAGGTCGTCGCCCCACACCTTCTCCACGAGCTCTGCGTCGTGCTTGCCCTCGACCCAGATCCGGCTGGCGCGGGCCACTCGCGCGCGGGCGCCCCCCACGGCAACGGACCCGGAGGCGGTGCGCCGAGGGCCACTCGGAGCAGAGCGCGGAGCCGGTGGCGTGAGTCGCACCGCGCGGCCTTCGAGGAGGAAACCGTGGCCGAGCTCGAACGTCCGGGATTTCCCGCGCCTGTCCTCAAGGCTGAACACGTGCATGCCGCCGGACTTCTCGACCCGGGTGACGGCGCCGACCCATCCGGTCTGCGTGTCCTCGAGGACCATGCCCAGCTCGATCGGCACGTCCGGCGGCGTGGTCTTCTTCGGGGCGACGAGCTCAGCCGGCCCCCACTGCTCGTAGGACATTCGGTCCTGCCTCCTGCGGGATCTCCAAGGGGAACCCGCACTTCTGGCGGGGCCCGGCCCATGCTATTCCGCGCAGCCGCAGGGCCTCACGAGGCCCTGCGGCGTGTCTGCGGTACGGGCTCGTGGCGACCGGGGAGCATAATAGATCTAGCACTTGGAGATGGAGAGTGCTAAGCAAGTCTGCACAAGCTACGGCGCGGGCCACCGCGCCGGTGCTGTCTGCGGGGGAGGTGTAATGAACGAGCCGCGCAAACTCGAGGTGCTGCGGGCGATCGTCGAGGACTACGTCCACTATCGGGAGCCCGTCGGTTCGAAGGCCCTCGTCGAGCGCCACCGCTTGGGCGTGTCCAGTGCGACGATCCGGAACGACATGGCTGCGCTCGAGGATGAGGGGCTCATCGCGGCGCCCCATACGAGTGCGGGCCGGGTGCCCACGGACAAGGGCTATCGCGTCTTCGTCGACCAGCTGGCTGCGGTCCGTCCGCTGTCGCCGGCCGAGAAGCAGGCGATCCAGTCGCTCCTCGACGGCGCCGACGACCTTGACGACGTCCTCGAACGCACCGTGCGCCTCCTCTCGCACCTGACGAATCAGGTCGCCGTCGTCCAATATCCCCAGCTGGGGCGCGCCCGGGTGCGCCACGTCGAGGCGGTGGGGCTCGCGCCCCGTCAGGTCCTCCTGGTGCTCATCGCGGACAGCGGAACGGTCGAGCAGCGCGTCGTGACGGTGGGTGAGGACCTCGACCACGATCGGCTCTCCCTCCTGCGCCAGAGCTTCCTCGCCGCGACGTCGGGCAAGCCCGTGTCGCAGCTCGGGGCAAACCTGGCCGGGCTCATGGACTCCCTCCTGCCCGAGGACAGGGCCGTCGCGGCGGAGCTCGCCGCGGGGCTCGCTGCCCTGGCGGCCTCGAGCCGAGAGGATCGGATCGTGACGGCAGGCACAGCGTATCTGGCACGGTCCAACAGTGACTTCCTCATGAGCATCTCACCCGTGCTCGAGGCGCTCGAGGAACAGGTCGTGCTCCTGCGTCTCCTGTCCGAGATGGCTGCCGACGCGCGGGGCGTCGCGGTGGCCATCGGCCACGAGACCGCGGCAGACTCGCTTTCCGAGACCTCGATCGTCGCTACGGGCTACGGGCGCGACGACGCCAAGATCGGCATCCTGGGCCCAACCCGCATGGACTACTCGGCGAGCATGGCGGCGGTCCGCGCCGTCGCGCGGTACCTCTCGAAGATCCTCGCCGGAAGCTAAGAGAAAGAAGACAGTGAGCAGCCATTACGAAACCCTCGGCGTGTCTCCGGACGCGAGCGGCGAGGAGATCAAGAAGGCCTACCGGAAGCTGGCCCGCAAGCTTCATCCGGACGTCAATCCGGGTGACGAGGCGGCCGAGCAGTTCAAGGCCGTCACCCACGCCTACGAGGTCCTCTCGGATCCGGAGAAGCGCCGGGTGTACGACATGACGGGCAACGAGAACGGGACGGATAACGGTTTCTCGGGCGCCTACAACGGCGCGGGCTTCGCGTTCCAGGACATCTTCGAGACGTTCTTCGGCGGCGGCGGAGGCGGCCAGGCCGGCCCCGCGTCGCGGGTCCGCAGGGGCCAGGACGCCCTTATCGCGGTCCGCATCGAGCTCAAGGATGCCGTCTTCGGCGTCAACAAGAAGATCGAAGTGGACACGGCCGTGCTCTGCACGCGCTGCGAGGGTTCGTGCTGCGAGCCCGGAACCCACCCCGTGCGCTGCAGCGTCTGCGGCGGTTCCGGGCACGTGCAGCGGGCTGTGCGCTCGATCCTCGGCCAGGTCATGACGACGGCGACGTGCCCCACCTGCGGCGGCTTCGGAACGGAGATCCCCAGCCCCTGCAATGAATGCGGCGGGGAGGGACGAGTACGCAGCCGGCGGTCGCTGACCGTCAAGATCCCGGCTGGCGTCTCGACCGGCACGCGGATCCAACTCGCCGGGCAGGGCGAGGCCGGCACGGCGGGCGGTCCGACGGGTGATCTCTACGTCGAGATCCGCGTCGCCTCGCACGGCATGTTCACGCGGGACGGTGACAACCTGCACGCGACGCTGAGCGTTCCCATGACGGCAGCGGCGCTCGGCACCGACCTCACGTTCGAGACGTTCGACGGCGAGCAGACCATCACGCTCCGGCCCGGAACGCAGTCCGGCGACGTGATCACGCTCCCGCATCTTGGCGTCGCGCGGCTGCGGGGGGCGGGCCGCGGGGACCTGCTTGTGCATATCAACGTGGAGGTCCCCACGAAGCTCGACGCCGAGCAGGAGGAGCTGCTCCGCCAGCTCGCGAAGCTCCGCGGGGAGCACGTCGCCGAGGGAAAGCTCGTCGGCACGGGTGGGGGAGTGTTCGCGAAGCTCCGCGACAAGTTCGGAAACCTCTGAGTGTCGAACCCGGTCTTCTTCGTCGCGCCCGGAAGCCTTGACGGCCTCGGAGCCAACTCTGTCGCCACGGTGAGCGGCGCCGAGGGACGCCACGCCGCCACCGTCAAGAGGCTCGCGACCGGGGAGCCCGTCGATCTCGTGGACGGCCGAGGGACCCGTGGCCGCGGCCACGTCCAGCGTGCGGAAGGCGACGTTCTCGCCGTCGTCCTCGACTCCGTCGAACGCGAGCCTCGGCCGCCCTACCAGCTCGTCCTCGTCCAAGCCCTCGCGAAGGGCGACCGTGACGAGTTGGCCGCCGAGGCCGCGACGGAACTCGGCGTCGACGGCATTATCCCGTGGCAGGCCGAACGATCGATCGTGCGGTGGAAGGGCGACCGCGCTGCGAAATCGCTCAGCAAGTGGCGCAGCGTGGTCGGCGCTGCCGCGAAGCAAGCCCGGCGCGCGTGGCTGCCTGACGTCGAAGACGTGCACGACGGCGCCGCCCTCGCCGCCCGGATGAACCGGGCGGCTCTGTCCGTGGTTCTCCATGAGGACGCGGAGGAACCGCTCGGCGCTCTGCTGGACGCCTTCTCCGAGACGGCTGACGGGGAGGGCGAGGTGCTGTTCGTCGTCGGGCCCGAAGGTGGCATCTCGCCCGCCGAACTGGACCGCTTCGTAGCTGCCGGTGCCCGTCTGGCACTGCTTGCCCCGCATGTCCTGCGGTCGTCGACGGCCGGGCCCGCGGCCCTCGCCATCGCCGGCGATCGTCTGGGGCGGTGGCCGGCCAAGCGCTGATTGAGAAGGCCAGGCGCTGATGTGAAGGTCTGGGCCTCAGGGCCCGACCGTGACGTCCTTGGAGTCCCACGCCGAGGCGGACGTGTCGCCCGTGCCGGGATCGCTCGGGAAGATACGCAGCACGTACTTGCCCTCGGGGAGGTTGACGGAGAAGCGGAACTGGCCCTGAGTGGGCCCCGCCCCTGCGGCATCAACGTGACCGCTCGCGAGCGGCACTGCCTTCTCGCCCTTGACCTCCGCACGGGAAACCTGCCAGAACACCTGCTGGCCGGGAGTCGTCGTACGCCCGTAGACGGCCAGCTGACCGTGGGCGGAGGTGGCCCCGGCCTGAGGATCGATGATCCACATGGGCGCCACCATCGAGGGATCGCGCTGCATGAGCTGCCCGAGCTGGACGCGGTTGAACGCCAGCTGATCGGTGCGCCCATCCACCAGGAGCATGACTTGGACCGGCTGCCCGGTATCGATCACGCCCGCGCTGGCTGCGGCCGCGGTCGCCGTGTAGACAAGCTGCTGGACTGCGAGCTGCGCGGTCTGCTCGTCGACGCTGCTGTTGAAGGCGTCAGAGGAGACGTCCACGGTAATGACGTTGCGCCCTGAGATCGACGCCGCGAGCTTCTTGGGCGCCTGCCACGGAGTGAACAGGTTCTGATCGAGGGGCTTGACCGACATCATGAGGCGGAGGGCCTTGGCCACGGGGTTCTCGTTGCCGCTCGCGTCTCTGAACTCCCGGTACAGATAGATCCCGTCCCTGGCCCTGCCCAGCCAGTACACGGGCGACTTCGTGGAGGTCTGCGAGGTCTCGAGGGGCACGCTCGCGCTCGCTCCCTGCCCGGAGATCCCGGGTGAGGCTCCGGCCGCGATGGTGGGCTGCGGCTGCCCGCTCGCGGTGCAGCCCGAGAGGAACAGCATTCCGACGACGGCGACGACGCCGAAGGCGCGGAGCCTGAGCGGCTTCCGGCCTGGTCGTCTGGCGGTCATGGAGTCCTCCGTGCTGGTCGCAGGGCATCGCGCAGATGCCCGGGAGACAGGGGTGCGCATGGCCCCCCCTGCCAGCGCCTCCCCGGACTGATCCAGCTTGACACAGGCGATCGGCCCCAACGCGGGCCAGAGCCTGTTCGTGGCCCAAGTGATGCGGGATCGATACCTAGCGTTAGCATGGACCGACACGCACCGACCGAGGAGAGAAAAGGCCTTTGACAGCGGAGTTCCCGCACACGACGCCCACCACCCGGACAGAAGTCATCCGCTTCGCGTCTGGGGATGACATGGTCCACATCCTCGGCCCTCGCGATGAGGCCCTCCGGTACGTAGAAGAGCAGTTCCCCTCGGTGTCGATCCACGTCCGCGGCAATGAACTGACGATCGTCGGGCCGCCGGCCGAGGCACCGAACATCAAGCGCCTCTTCGAAGAGGTCGCGGCCCTCGCCGAGCGCGGAACGCCCGTCACGCCAGCGTCCCTCGCGCAGCTCGTGGCCATGCTGCGCGAGCAGACGGTCACGAGCCCGTCTGACGTCCTCACCCACAACATCCTGACGAGCCGCGGCCGCACGATCAGGCCGAAGACCGCGAACCAGAAGAACTACGTGGACGCGATCGACGCGAACACCGTGATCTTCGGGATCGGTCCAGCAGGCACGGGCAAGACCTACTTGGCGATGGCCAAGGCAGTCCAGGCGCTCCAGCACAAGGACGTGAGCCGGATCATCCTGACGCGTCCGGCCGTCGAGGCGGGGGAGCGGCTCGGGTTCCTCCCGGGGACGCTCAACGACAAGATCGATCCCTACCTGCGCCCGCTCTACGACGCGCTGCACGACATGATCGACCCGGAATCGATCCCGCGCCTCATGGCGGCCGGCACGATCGAGGTCGCGCCCCTGGCCTACATGCGAGGGCGGACGCTCAACGACGCGTTCATCATCCTCGACGAGGCTCAGAACACCACGCCCGAGCAGATGAAGATGTTCCTCACCCGTCTCGGCTTCGGCTCGAAGATGGTGGTCACGGGAGACGTCACGCAGGTGGACCTGCCGTCTGGCACATCCTCCGGGCTCCGCATCGTCCAGGAGATCCTCGACGGCATCGAGGACGTGAGCTTCTCCGTTCTGGACGCCGCGGACGTCGTGCGGCATCGGCTCGTCTCCGACATCGTCGACGCGTATGGGAGGTGGGACGACCGGCAGCGAGCGAAGGCGGAACGCGCCCGGCAGCACTCGGATCGCCAGCGGCGCTCGGCAGGTGCCGAGCGTTCCCCGGCGTCTAAGCTTGAGCCGTGAGCATCGAAGTCAACAACGAGTCCGGCATTGCGGTCGACGAGGAGGCCCTCGTCCGACTGGGGCGCTTCATCTTCGACCGCCTCTGGCTGCATCCGCAGACCGAACTCTCGATCCTCCTTGTCGATGAAGCTGCGATGGAACGACTCCACCTCGAGCTCATGGACGAGCCTGGGCCAACGGACGTGCTCTCCGTTCCCATGGACGAGCTGACGCCGGGGACCCCTGGCCGGCCTACGCCTCAGGGGATGCTCGGGGACATCGCGATCTGCCCCCAGGTGGCCACCGCGCAGGCCGCACGCGGCGGCCACTCGACCGATGACGAGATGCTCCTGCTCGCCACCCACGGAGTCCTCCACCTGTTGGGCTTCGACCACTCCGAACCCGAGGAGCGCGAGGAGATGTTCGGCCTGCAGCGCGAGCTGCTCACCGAGTTCCTCGGCCGCCCTGCCCCGAAGGAGACGATGGCGTGACCGTCGCCGTCCTGCTGGCCATGGCGCTGGCGTTCACGGCGCTTGCTGCACTCCTGACGGCGGTCGAGGCTGCCCTCGCGTTCCTGCCGCGCCACGAGGCCGAGGAACGCATTGAGGAAGGCCACGCGAAGGCTCTCGCGACTGTGCTCGCGACGCCGGTTCCCCATGTGCGGGCCCTGCGCTTCTGGCGCATCTGGTTCGAGACCGCGTCGGCCGTGGCGGTCGCCGTCCTCATGCTGAGCTGGCTCGAGAACATCTGGCTCGCCGGGCTCGCGGCCACGATCGTCATGGCCCTCATCGGGTTCCTCCTGGTGGGAGTCTCGCCCCGCCAGCTCGGGCGGCGCCATGCCCTCGCCGTCGCGGCATGGACAGCGCCGCTGACCTCCTGGCTGCGCCGCATCCTCGGCCCGATCCCGGGATGGCTCGTCTCGATCGGCTCGGCGGCCACCGGAACGGATCCCAACGAAGAAGACGCGATCTACTCGACGGACGAGCTGCGCGAATTCGTGGAGCGCGCGAGTGACTCCGAGGACTTCGAGGAGGCGCAGGCCGAGCTCCTGCAGTCCGTCTTCGAATTGGGGGAGACTCTCGTGCGGGCCGTCATGGTGCCGCGAACGGACGTCATCGGCATCGAGGCCGGTTCGACCCTCCGGCAGGCGATGTCCCTCTTCCTTCGTTCCGGCTGCTCGCGCCTTCCGGTCTACGTCGAGAATCTCGACGACGTGCGGGGCATCCTCTATCTGAAGGATGTCGCCGCGCGTCTCCACGAGGCGCCCGAGGCCGTCGTCGAGCCCGTCGAAGCGCATGTCCGCGAGCCGCGCTTCGTCCCGGAGTCGAAGCCCGTCAGCGAGCTGCTCAAGGAGCTCCAGCGGGAGTCGACGCACTTGGCCATCGTCGTCGACGAATACGGCGGCGTCGCCGGGCTCGTCACCCTCGAGGACCTCATCGAGGAGCTCGTGGGCGAGATTGCGGACGAATACGACGAAGACGACGTCGAGTCGGTTGAGATCGAGCCGGGCGTCTATCGCATCCAAGCGCGGATGAGCCTCGACGATCTGGGCGAACTGTTCGACGAGGACATCGAGGACGACGAGGTCGATACCGCCGGCGGGCTCCTGGCCAAGGCGATCGGAAGGGTTCCGATCGTGGGCAGCACCGCCGAGGTCGACGGCATCCGGCTGACTGCGGAGCGGCTCGAGGGCCGCCGTAAGCGCGTGAGCCATCTCCTCGCCCGGCGTGCCGTGCCGGCGGGGACGGAAGAGAACCAGTGGGCGGGCGAGGCGGGCCGCCATGACAGCGAAGCAACAGGGAGGCAGCATGGCTGAGCACAGCGGGCGCACCGCGCGCGGGGAGCAGGCAGAGGCAGCGGACGACGGCGGCTTCCGGGCTGGGTTTGTGGTGCTCGTCGGCCGCCCCAATGCGGGAAAGTCGACGCTCACGAACGCTCTCGTGGGCCAGAAGGTTGCCATCACCTCTGCGAAGCCCCAGACCACGCGGCACACCATCCGAGGCATCGTGCACCGCGCGGATGCCCAGCTCATCCTCGTGGACACCCCGGGCCTCCACCGGCCCCGCACTCTCCTCGGGCAGCGCCTCAACGACCTCGTGGCGGAGACCCTCTCCGAAGTCGACGCGATCGGGTTCTGCCTGCCCGCCAACGAGCGCATCGGCCCCGGTGACCGCTTCATCGCGAACCAGCTCGCAGCCGTAGGCCGCAAGCCCGTCGTCGCCGTGGTCACGAAGGCGGATCTCGTGGACCGCGGCGCGCTCGCGCAGCAGCTCCTCGCGGTCACGGAGCTCGGACGGGAGGTGTTCGGCGGGGAGGGTTTCGCGGACATCGTTCCCGTCTCTGCGAAGGACGGGTTCCAGGTCGAGACCGTGGCGGACGTCCTCATCGCGCACATGCCGCCCTCGCCGCCCCTCTACCCCGACGGGGAGCTCACGGACGAGCCCGAGGCCGTGATGGTGGCCGAACTCGTGCGGGAGGCTGCCCTCGAGGGCGTGCGCGACGAGCTGCCGCACTCGCTCGCTGTGGTGGTGGACGAGATCGTCCCACGGGAGGGCCGTCCCGAGGACAATCCCCTCCTCGATGTACGGGTGAATCTCTTCGTGGAGCGCCCGTCGCAGAAGGCGATCATCATCGGCCGCGGCGGCGAGCGGCTGCGGGACGTCGGGTCGCGGGCGCGGAAGGGGATCGAGGGGCTGCTCGGCACCCGGATCTATCTGGACCTCCACGTGAAGGTGGCCAAGGACTGGCAGCGCGATCCGAAACAGCTCGGGCGATTGGGCTTCTGACCCATCACAGCCTCCGCTCAGGTGCTTCTGTAAACTGGAAAGAAGCATCATCTACCGGAGGATCCACTTGGTCACATCAGGGCCCGTCCCGCGTCATGCCCGGACGCGCCGCAAAGTACCACTGTGGGTCAAGATCCTCGGCGGACTCGTCGCCCTCGGGCTCGTCGGGGTCGTGGCCTTTGCCGGCTACTGGACGTGGCGGCTCCAGAACAACATCCACGAAGCGCCGCTCAGTGCGGGCAATGCGACGGCTGACGCGACCAACGACGCGACCGATCCCCTGCAGATCCTCATCATCGGAACGGACACGCGCGCGGGTGCCGACGCCAACTACGGAACTCAGGCGGACAGCTCGGGCTACGGCAATTCCGACGTGATGATCCTTATGAACATCTCCGCGGACAACAAGGTCGTCTCGATGACCAGCTTCCCGCGGGACCTCATGGTGCCGATTCCCGCGTGCCACGACCCCCAGACCGGCAAGGACTACCCCGCCCAGGCGGTAGGACAGATCAACTCTGCAATGATGGAGGCCGGCCCGGGCTGCACCGTGGACACGGTGAACAAGCTGACGGGGCTCCAGATCGATCACTTCATGGTTGCCGACTTCAACGCGGTCAAGGACCTGTCGAACACGATCGGCGGCGTCCAGGTCTGCGTGACGGCCCCCATTGACGACCCGATGTCGGGCCTCAAGCTCCCCGCGGGGACTTCCACGATCCAGGGCGAGATGGCCCTCTCCTTCCTTCGCAGCCGCCACGGGGTGGGCGACGGGAGTGATCTTTCGAGGATCAAGTCGCAGCAGGAGTTCCTCGCGTCGCTCGCCCGCAAGGTCAAGTCGGACGGGACGCTCACTGACGTCCCCAAGCTGTTGAGCATCGCCGACACCATCACCAAGAACCTCACGGTCGACTCGGGTTTGGCCAATCCGCAGGCCATGATCACCATCGCCACCCGGCTGCGTTCCGTGGACCTCTCGAAGGTCGCGTTCGTCACTGTCCCCTGGGAGCCCTACACGGAGGATCCCAACCGTGTTCAGATCAAGCAGCCGGACGCTGGCGCGCTCTTCGAAGCCCTCAGGGCGAATCGCGACCTGACCGCACCGGCATCCAGCGCACCGGCGAGCGCCTCGAGCACGGGCGGGGCTACGCCGTCGTCCGCGGCTCCCACCACCGCACCGCCGGCCTACAACAAGGCCCTCCAGCCTGTTGCCGTGGCGAACGGAACGGGCGTGGCGGGACAGGCTACGGCTCTTGCTACCTTCCTGAAGGATCAGGGCTTCACGAAGACGACTGAATTCGCGGCGGCACCTGTCGCCACGACGAACGTCTACTACGGCCCGAATTTCCAGGACGTCGCCAAGGACGTCGCCGCCTCGCTCGGTATCCCCGACGGGCAGGTCCAAGCTGCGGCCATCAGCGGCGTGCAGGTCTACGCTGGCCAGGACTTCACGAGCGGAACCCACTACACGCCGAAGCTCCCCGACAGCGTCGTCGCGCAGACCGCTGCGGACAACACCTGTCAGGCCGCCTTCGGCCAGTAGTTTCGGGTACAGCTACCACGCCCCATCAGCAACACGGGTACGCGAAAGGGCCCCGGTTTCCTTCAGGAAGGCGAAGGAAACCGGGGCCCTTTCTGTAGAGAAGCGACTACCAGATCTCGACGCGATCCCCGAGCGAGAGCCACATGCCGTCGCCGTCGGAGACTCCGAACGCCTCGTGGAACGCAGTCAGGTTCCGGGCGATCGTGTTGGTGCGGAATTCGTTGGGGGAGTGGGGGTCGATCGCGAGCCGTCGAATCGCTTCCTCCGACCGGCAGACCTGCCGCCACACCGTGGCCCACGAGATGAAGAAGCGCTGGTCCCCCGTGAGGCCGTCGATCACGGGAGCCTCGGTGTCGCCGAGGTGGAGCCGGTACGCCTTGAAGGCAATCCCGAGCCCACCCAGATCGCCGATGTTCTCGCCGAGGGTGAGCCGCCCGTTCACGGTGTGGCCCGGCGCCTCGGCGGGGGAGAGGACTTCGAACTGCTCGACGAGGCGCGCAGTCAGCGCCTCGAAGGCCTTCCGGTCGTCGTCAGTCCACCAGTTGCGCAGGGCCCCGGTTCCGTCGAACTGCGAGCCTTGGTCATCGAAGCCGTGACCGATCTCGTGGCCGATCACCGCGCCTATCCCGCCGTAGTTCACCGCCGGGTCGGCGTTCGGGTGGTAGAACGGCGGCTGGAGGATCGCCGCAGGGAAGACGATCTCGTTCATGAGCGGGTGATAGTAAGCGTTCACTGTCTGCGGCGTCATGAGCCACTTGATGCGGTCCACGGGTTTGCCGATCTCGTCGAGGAGCCGATCAAGTTCCCCCGCATGGGCCCTCCGCACATTCCCCAGAAGGTCGTCCTCACGGATCTCCACCGCCGAGAAGTCGATCCACTCGTCCGGGTAGCCGATCTTGGACCGGAAGGCGGCGAGCTTCTCGAGGGCGCGCTCTCGAGTTTCCGGGCTCATCCACGGCAGCACCGAGATGCTCTGGCGGTATGCCTCGACGAGGTCGGCCACGAGGGCCTGCATCGACTCCTTGTGCTCGGCGGGGAAATGCCGCTCCACGTACAGGCGCCCCACCGCCATGCCGAGCCCATTCTCGACGGTGGCCACGCCGCGCTTCCAGCGCTCCTTGTTCTCGGGGGTGCCGCTGAGCACAGTCCCGTAGAACCCGAAATGCCGGTCCACGAACTCGGGGGAGAGGAACGGCGCCGACGCGGAGATCACGTGAGCGGTGAGCCAGCGCTTCCAGTCCTCGAGCGGCACCTCCGCCAGGAGGGGGCCGACGCCGGAGAGGAAATCCGGATTGCCGACGACGAGCTCGGCTCGCGCGGCCTCCGTCACCCCGGTCTCCTCCCCCCACGCGGCGAAATGCGGGAACACGGCTTCGGCCTGCTCGTGGGTGTACAGGTTGTATGTCTTCTGGGGGTCGCGAAGGGTCACGCGGTCCCAATGAAGGCCCGCGAGCCGGGTCTCAAGGCGGACGACGGCGGCCGCGTCCTCGGCCGGGTCAGCGGATCCGACGAGCGTGAAGACGTCCGTCAGATACGTCGCGTAGGCCTGCCGGACCTCGGCGAACCGCTCTTCGCGATAGTAGGACTCGTCAGGCAGCCCCAGTCCGCCTTGGGAGATGTACAGCAGCACGCGCTCCGGGTTCCCGGCATCGGGCGCAGCGTAGTAGCCGAAGAGGCCCTCGCTGCCGCCCCGAGCCAGCCGAGCTGACGTGCGCACGAGCCCTTCGGCGTCGGCGATCCCCTCGACCTCCGCGAGCAGGGCCCGCAGGGGCTGCGCGCCCAACTGGGCGGCCCGCTCTTCGTCCATGAACGACCGGTACATCGCACCGATCTTCTCCTCGTCGGAACCTGCCGGGTGCTCGGTCTCGGCGAGATCCCCGATGAGTGCACGCACGTCCTCCTCGGCCCGATCCCGCAGCTGCACGAACGTCCCGACAAGTGCCCGGTCGGACGGGATCTCCGTTTCACGGAGCCACGCGCCATTGACGTGCCTGTAGAGGTCGTCCTGGGGGCGCACACTGTCGTCGAAGTACTCACGGTCCACGCCGGATGGCGCAGTGGTGCTCTCGGTCATGGTGCCTCCTCGGCATGCTCGGGTGGCTTCATCTTAGGCGGGCGAGGGGTCCGAGGCGGGTACCGCCGTCGTGCGTCCCGGGGCACATGCTATGGTGACGATGTGCCACACGCGCAGCGCCTTCTCCTTCTTAGCTGCCGTGGCGGGGCCCTGTAGCTGACGGACGGACCATTCCGGACCGGCTAGGCCGGATCCCCGCCGCGGAGTTTTCCCACGCCCGGCCGCAGTGGATCCCAGCTTTTGAGAAAGGCCTACAGTAAAACCATGCGCAATGCACAGAAGCCCTCGGGCATGCCCGTCCACCGCTACGTTCCGTTCCACGAGCAGATCACCGTTGAACTTCCGGACCGTACGTGGCCTGACAAGCGCATCGAGAAGGCGCCCCGCTGGTGCGCTGTGGACCTGCGCGACGGGAACCAGGCGCTGATCGACCCCATGAGCCCCGCGCGGAAGCTGAAGATGTTCAAGCTGCTCGTGGAGATGGGCTACAAGGAGATCGAGGTCGGCTTCCCCTCGGCGTCGCAGACCGACTTCGACTTCGTGCGCCAGCTGATCGAGGGCGGCCACATCCCGGACGATGTCACGATCCAGGTCCTCACCCAGGCGCGCGAGCATCTCATCGAGCGGACCTACGAGTCCCTCGTCGGAGCGAAGAGCGCCATCGTCCACCTCTACAACTCGACCTCGGTGCTGCAGCGCCGAGTGGTCTTCAACTCGGACGAGGAAGGCATCCTGGACATCGCGGTCCAAGGCGCCCTCCTGTGCAAGAAGTACGAGGAGACCATCCCGGACACGCACATCACCTACGAGTACTCTCCCGAGTCCTTCACGGGCACCGAGCTCGAGTACGCCGCGCGGGTCTGCAACAGGGTGGCCGAGATCTTCGAGGCGTCGGCGGACAGCCAGGTCATCGTCAACCTGCCGGCGACGGTCGAGATGGCCACGCCCAACGTCTACGCCGACTCGATCGAATGGATGAGCCGCAACCTGCACCCGCGCGAGGGCATCATCCTGAGCCTGCACCCTCACAACGACCGGGGCACGGGCGTCGCGGCGGCCGAGCTCGGCTACCTCGCAGGAGCCGACCGCATCGAAGGCTGCCTGTTCGGGAACGGCGAGCGCACGGGGAATGTGGACCTCGTGACGTTGGGGCTGAACCTGTTCGTGCAGGGCATTGACCCGATGATCGACTTCTCCAACATCGACGAGATCCGGCGCACGGTCGAGTACTGCAACCAGCTCCCCGTGGCGGAGCGCTCTCCGTACGGCGGGGACCTCGTGTTCACGGCCTTCTCCGGCTCGCATCAGGATGCGATCAAGAAGGGCTTCGAGGCTCTCGAGCGGGATGCTGCGGCGGCCGGCGTCGCGGTAGAGGACTTCACCTGGCAGGTGCCGTACCTGCCGATCGACCCGAAGGACATCGGCCGCACGTATGAGGCTGTGATCAGGGTCAACTCGCAGTCCGGCAAGGGCGGCGTAGCTTATCTGTTGAAGAACGAGCACAATCTGGACCTCCCGCGTCGGGCCCAGATCGAATTCTCGCGGGTCATCCAGGAGCACACGGATACCTCCGGCGGCGAGGTCAGCCCGAGCGTGCTCTGGGAGATCTTCAGCGACGAGTACCTGCCGGCGTCATCGGTCGACGGCGGGAAGGCGTGGGGCCGCTATGCGCTCTCCTCGGTGAGCACGGAGACTGGCGAGGACGGGAGCATGACCCTCGAGGCCACTCTGCGGATCGACGGAGCCCAGGTACGCCGAACCGGCATCGGGAACGGCCCGATCGCTGCACTGCTGGACATCTTCGCGCACGAGGGCGTCGATGTCCGCGTCCTCGACTACACCGAGCATGCCCTCTCCGAAGGCGGCAGCGCCCGGGCGGCCGCGTACGTCGAGTGCGGGATCGGCGAGCGGATCCTGTGGGGCGTCGGCATCGACGCGAACACGAGCCTCGCCGCCCTCAAGGCCGTCATCTCGGCAGTGAACCGCGCACTGCGGGACGGCGCCCTCGAGGTCGCCTGAGTCTGCCGCCATCTCTAGGCATCGTGCCTTGCCCGCCGGTCATTGCGGCCGGCGGGCAGGGCACGGTGGGAGAATCTAACCCATGGCCGAATCGACGTTCGCTGCGCGGAGCTACCGCGACGACGGCGTCGTGCTGCGCACCTATCGGCTGGGGGAAGCCGACCGCATCATCGTTCTCCTCACGAAGCATCACGGTCAGGTACGGGCCGTGGCGCGGGGAGTGCGGCGCACGGGGAGCCGCTTCGGGGCCCGGCTTGAGCCGTTCATGGTGGCGGACGTGCAGCTTGTCCGCGGCCGTTCGCTCGAGGTGGTCGGGCAGGCGGTAGCCCGCGGCACGTACGGCAGCGAGATCGCGGCGGATTATTCGCGCTACACCTCCGCTGCCGCGATGGCCGAGACCGCGGAACGGCTCACAGCGAACGACGGCGAAGCCTCGCTTCCGCACTACCAGCTCCTCGTCGGGGGGCTCGCCGCGCTCAGCCGAGGGGCCCACGCTCCCGACCTCATCCTCGATTCGTACCTGCTCAGGGCACTTTCCACAGCGGGGTGGGCGCCGAGCTTCACCGACTGCACTCGATGCGGCGAACCCGGTCCGCATTCGGCATTCTCGGCTGCGCTCGGAGGCATCGTCTGCCACAATTGCCGCCCGCCGGGTTCCCCCGCCCCCGCCCCCGCAACCGTCAATCTCCTCGCCGCACTCCTCTCGGGCGACTGGGAAGTGGCAGACGGCGCCGCCCAGTCCAGCCGCCGGGAGGCTTCAGGGCTCGTTGCAGCGTATGTCCAGTGGCATCTCGAGCGATCCGTCCGTTCGCTCCGGCTCGTGGAACGCGACGAGGGCGTTCCCTCGAGCAGTCCGACCAGCAATCCCCGACAGGAGACCAGCACCACGTGACACCGCGCCGCGCGATCCAGCCTGTGGCCCCCTATCCGCATCCGAGCGGCGCCCAGCCTCCATCGATCCCTCCCCAGTTCGTGCCGCGGCACGTCGCCATCGTCATGGATGGGAACGGCCGGTGGGCGAATCAACGGGGCCTGCCG
Organism: Sinomonas sp.; assembly: GCF_051955515.1. Lineage (GTDB taxonomy): Bacteria > Actinomycetota > Actinomycetes > Actinomycetales > Micrococcaceae > Sinomonas. The sequence continues at coordinate 4,941 of NZ_JBQCGQ010000130.1, read as the reverse complement.
CGCATCGAGGGCCACAAAGCCGGCGAGCCGGCGCTTCTCGATGTGGTGGCAGGCGCCATCGAGATCGGCATCGAGTACGTGTCCGTCTACGCCTTCTCCACCGAGAACTGGCGCCGGTCGCCCGAGGAGGTCCGGTTCCTCATGGGCTTCAACCGGGACGTGCTGCGCCGCCAGCGCGACACCATGAATTCGTGGGGCGTCCGCGTACGGTGGGCAGGCCGTCGGCCCAAGCTCTGGGGTTCTGTGATCAAGGAGCTCGAAGAGGCCGAGGAGCTGACGCGGAACAACAGGACCTGCCACCTGACCATGTGCGTGAACTACGGCGGGCGGGCGGAGATCGCCGACGCCGCCGCCGCCATAGCGCGGGAGGTCGCCGAGGGGCGGCTGAGCCCGCGCGCCGTGTCGGAGAAGACGGTGCAGCGCTATCTCGACGAACCCGACCTTCCCGACGTCGATCTGTTCCTCCGCAGTTCGGGCGAGCAGCGGCTGAGCAATTTCATGCTGTGGCAGGCCGCCTACGCGGAGATGGTCTTCATGGACACCCTCTGGCCGGACGTAGATCGCCGGACCCTCTGGGAGGCCGTCGAAATCTACGCGCGCCGCGACCGCCGGTATGGGGGAGCGATCGACAAGGCGGCGTCGAGCCACGCCCCGAGCCGCTCATAGGCTTCATGGCGCACGGCCGGGGCCGAGAGCAGGACGTCGTGCAGTCCGCCCGGCACGAGCACCTCGTCGAGCGAGGAGCAGGCAGCGGCCGCGGCGCGCCGCATCGGCCGGATTGAGAGCACGGCGTCGCGGCTGCGCATGTGCTCACGCCATACGAGGCCCGTGTCGCTCTTAGCCGCGGCGAGCAGCAGGGCAGGTACCGCGATGCGGGGTCCGCTGGCCAGCTGCCGCTGCGCAGCCAGGATCGACCTCAGCCACCCTGCCCGAATCGGAAACGCGGTGCGAGGCCGATAGTCGGCCCGCAGATCCCATTCGCCGCCGGCCTCTCGCGCAATGGCACGCCAGAAGTATCCGCGCGCGGGAAGCGGAAGGATCCGCTCGGGACGGCGCCGCGCCGCCACGTCGAGCATGCGTTCGAGGGCACGCCCGGCCGTCCGCCCGCCGTGGGGCGCGAGCCATGGGCTGCTGAGGACAACAGCGCTCAGGCGTTCGGGGCGCTGCTGGGCCTCCAGGGCAACCGCGAGTCCTCCCGTCGAATGCCCCATGAGCACCACGGGTCCTGCACCTTCCTCGCGCACCACGGTGAGGGCGGCATCGATGCTCGCGAGGTAGTTCTCGATCGACGGAAGATACCCCGGCAGGCCACCGGGTTTGATGCTCCTGCCGTGTTCGGGGAGGTCGAGCGCGTAGAACCGCCACCCGCGCCGAACCGTGAACCGCGCGAGTTCCCCGTTGAAGTAATAGTCGCTCCAGCCGTGGACGTAGACGAGCGCCGGTGCCGCGTCCGCCGTCGTCTTGGGAAGGAAGCGCACGAGCGTCCCGCCCGGATCGCCGGTCGTAGCGCGCTGCTCGAAGCCGGGTCCCAGGAAGTCGGGAATCCACTCGTCCATGGGCCTTCCTCTCAGCGGTTTTGTCGACTCCTGCGAGCCTAGGCGACACTTGATCCATGCGCTTCTACCCTCTCTTCTTCCGCGCCGCCTTCTCATGGATGGACGCCGAGCGTGCGCATCGGATCGGCTTCGTCGCCATCCGCGCTGTGCACGCGGCGGGGTTGGGCAAGGTCTTGGAGCGCGCGACCGCCCCGGCTCCGCAGTTGCGCACCACCGCGTTCGGCGTCGAGTTTCCGTCGCCCTTCGGCCTTGCCGCCGGCTTCGACAAAGAGGGCAAGGGCATCGAGGCCCTTGCCGAGCTGGGTTTCGGGCATGTCGAGGTGGGCACCATCACGGGACAGGCGCAGCCCGGCAACCCCAAGCCCCGCCTGTTCCGGCTCATCAAGGACCGCGCGGTGCTGAACCGCATGGGATTCAACAACGACGGCGCTGCCGCCGTTGCGCCGCGGCTCGCCGCCGCTCGGTCCTCGCTGGAGCGAAAATATGGCGTGCATCGCCCCGTCATCGGCGTCAATATCGGGAAGACCAAGGTGGTTCCGCTCGAGGAAGCGGTGGAGGACTACCGGATCAGCGCCCGCACCCTCGCCCCCTACGCAGACTACCTGGTGGTGAACGTCAGCTCGCCGAACACTCCGGGCCTCCGGCTGCTCCAGAGCGTGGAGTCCCTCCGGCCTCTCCTCGAGGCGGTGCGCGAGGAGTCGACGGCCGCCACGGGCCGGCGGGTTCCGCTTCTCGTCAAGATTGCCCCTGATCTCGCGGACGCGGATCTCGATGGCGTTGCGCGCCTTGCCCTCGATCTGGGGCTCGAAGGCATCATCGCGACCAACACGACCATCAGTCGAGAGGGGCTCACCAGCGATCCGGAGGCCGTCGAAGCCTGCGGCGCAGGCGGGCTTTCTGGAGCCCCCCTCAAGGCCCGATCGCTGGAGGTACTGCGTCGGCTCGCCGAGATCGCCGGGAATCGGCTCGTCCTCGTCTCAGTCGGCGGTGTCGAGACCGCGGCGGACGTACAGGAAAGGCTCGCCGCTGGGGCGAGCCTTGTCCAGGGGTATACGGCGTTCCTCTACGAGGGGCCGTTCTGGGCGGCCGCGGTCAATCGTGGGCTTGCCGCGGCCGGGTTCGTCACGACGGGTACTGCCCGCGGCTGACCTGCGGCTTCGGCAGCCGGAGCGGCCGGAACTGGAGCGCGCGCATCGAGCCGTACCACACGGTGCCGCGCTCCACCTCGCCGAACTTCGTCGTCAGGCGCTTCTTGAGCTGCCTGGACAGCCAGAACGTGTCGAGGATGACGAGGATGAAGACGATCCAGAACGCCGCGAGGATGTAGACCTGCGCATCGCTGGCCTGCGGGACGACGAACGAGATCACCACGAACACGAGCGCAGCGAACATGAGGTACTCGCCGACGTTGAAGCGGGCATCGACCGTGTCGCGTGCAAAGCGCTTCTGCGGCCCCCTGTCCTTGAAGGGCAGGTGGCGTTCGTCGCCGGTCTCGAGGGCGCGCCGCACCCGGGCCCGCTCGTCCGCCGCGGCCTGCCGCTCGGCTGCCTTCGACGCCTTGCGGTCGGTGGGGACGAGAGGACGACGGCGGGCCGCCTCCTGGTCCTTGCGCCGGGGGGTCGGCGCTCCCTTGCCGACAAGGGGGGAAGTCGGCTGCTCCTCAGGCTGCCCGGCGCTCTCGGCGGCAGGCTCGTTCTTTCGTCCAAACACCACTCAAGGATAGCCAACCGGCCTGCGGCTCGGCCCCGAATGGATCGCCTCGCTGCGCCATTGTCGCCCTCCGCGCCGGCTTGTACTGTGAAGCCATGATTTCAGAACTCCCACCCGTCGAGTCCGATCTCGCCGAGCGCCTTCAGTCCGCGGTGGCCCGCCGCTTCCCAGACACGCTGGAGGAGCTGTCGAACCTGGTCGCGATCCCGGGAATCGCGTGGGAGGCCTTCCCTCCAGAGGAGCTCGAGCGAAGCGCACGGGCCGTCTCCGCGCTCGCGCAGGCGTCCGGCTTCGAGGACGTCCAGATCCTGAGGGCCCCAAGGCCGGACGGCGCACCCGGGGGACCCGCCGTCGTCGCCCGCCATGCCGCAGCGCCGGGCAAGCCCACGGTCCTGCTCTACGCCCATCACGACGTCCAGCCCCCGGGCGACGCCACGCTCTGGGAATCGGCCCCGTTCGAACCGGTCGTCCGGGACGGACGGCTCTATGGCAGGGGAGCGGCCGACGACAAGGCCGGCCTGGTGGTCCACTTCGCCGCGTGGCGGGCGTTGCGCGAGATCCTCGGCGAGGAGGGCGGGGTCGGCGTCACGCTCTTCATCGAGGGCGAGGAGGAAGCCGGCTCGCCGAGCTTCCGGACGTTCTTGGAGACCTATCGGGAGCAGCTTGCCGCTGACGTGATCGTGGTGGCCGACTCCGGGAACTGGGCAATCGGCGTCCCAGCTCTCACCACCAGCCTCCGCGGGCTCGTTGACGGCACGATCACCCTCACGATCCTCGACCACGCGCTGCATTCGGGGGTGTACGGAGGACCGATCCTGGATGCGCCCACGCTCCTCGCACGCCTCATTTCGACCTTCCACGACGACGAGGGCAACGTGGCCGTGCAGGGACTGGTGGTGGGGGACGACCCCGACGTGGACTATCCCGAGCAGCAGTTCCGCGTCGACGCGGGCCTGCTCGACGGCGTCCAGCTCGCGGGGAGCGGCAGCATCGCCGCGCGCCTGTGGTCCCGTCCGGCCCTCTCCATCATCGGTATGGATGTGCCCACGATTGCCGTCTCGTCCAACACGATCCACCCCGTGGCAAGGGCAAAGTTCAGCCTGCGCATCGCGCCGGGGCAGAATCCCGAAGCCGCCATGGAAGCCGTCCGGCGCCACGTTGAGTCCCACACCCCGTTTGGCGCCCGCGTTGACTTCGCGCCGGGGGAGAGCGGTAACCCGTATCTCGCGGACACCTCCAGCCCCGCTGCCCAGCTCGCCCTCGATGCCCTGCGCGCCGCGTGGCAGACCGAACCCGTGAAGATGGGAATGGGAGGCTCCATTCCGTTTGTTGCACATTTGAAGGCGGTATTCCCCGAGGCGGAGGTCCTGATCACCGGCGTCGAGGATCCGGACACGCGGGCGCACAGCTCCAACGAATCGGTACACGTCGACGAGTTCAGACGGGCCATCGTCGCGGAGGCCCTCATGCTCGCCGGGCTGTCGATGACGGAACGTTAGCGTCCACGACGGGGGTCGCCTTAGCATGGAATGAGCGGTGGGCGCCGGGGGGGCCCCCCCACACAAAAAAGCCGCGCCGGCCGGGGCGGGGAGGGTATGGAAAGATCACACCAACCAAACAATGCACCCAGGCCCACCGCCCCCACCCGGAGAACAACACCCACCGCGCCGCCCGC
>NZ_JBQCGQ010000129.1:0-17345 GCF_051955515.1 Sinomonas sp. | reverse complement strand
TCGGCCTCCCGCAATTCCAGACGCCGCAGTTCCATGCGGGCGTGCTCGGGCTGTTCGTCCCCGTTGTCCTCGTGCTCGTCGCGGAGAACGTGGGCCATGTGAAGAGCGTCTCGGCCATGACGGGGCAGAATCTCGATGGCGTCGCCGGGCGCGCACTCATCGCCGACGGGGCCGCGACCGTCCTCGCCGGATTCGGAGGAGGCTCTGGAACCACGACCTACGCCGAGAACATCGGGGTCATGGCTGCGACAAAGGTGTATTCGACCGCGGCCTATTGGGTCGCCGGACTCTGCGCGCTCCTGCTCAGCTTCTCCCCGAAGTTCGGCGAGCTCATCGCCACCGTTCCCCCGGGCGTGCTCGGGGGCGCCGCGACCATGCTGTACGGCATGATCGGCGTGCTCGGCGTCAAGATCTGGGTTCAGGGCCGGGTCAACTTCTCGAACCAGATCAACATCACGACGGCGGCCGTCGCCTTGATCGTGGGCATCGCCGATTACACGTGGAACGCCGGGCAGCTGAGTTTCGCGGGGATCGCACTCGGGTCCGCTGCCGCGCTGCTCATCTACCACGGCATGACGGCACTTTCCCGGTGGCGGGGGACCGTCCGCGAGCCGGAGACCGAGCGGGTGGAGTAGGTCCCGCTCAGGCGTAGACTGACCCGCGTCCCCTGGCCCACCCCAGCTTCGACCAAAGCAGGAGGTCCCGATGACGCGTTCGAACCAGTCCATCCTCCGACGGAAGCCCATTGGCGATATCGAGGAGGAGCAGGGCGTTGGCCACCTCTCCAAATCGCTCGGCCTCTGGCAGCTGACGGCCATCGGAGTCGGTGGCATCATCGGGGCCGGGATCTTCTCGCTCGCCGGTGCCGTGGCGAACAAGACGGCCGGTCCGGCAGTGCTCATCTCAGTCCTCGTGGCGGGCGTGGCCAGCGCCGCGGCGGCGCTCTCCTATGCCGAGTTCGCGGGGATGATCCCCAAGGCGGGCTCGGCGTACACCTATGGCTACGCCTCGCTCGGCGAGATCGTCGGCTGGTTCATCGGGTGGGACCTGCTCCTCGAGTACACGGCGATCGTCGCCGTGGTCGCCATTGGCATCTCGGGATACTTCGGCTTCCTCGTGAGCCAGCTGGGCGTGGACCTGCCCGCATGGATGCTCGGGGCGCCGGGCACAGGACCGGGACACGTCGTGGACGTCTTCGCGATCATCCTCTGCCTGCTGACGGCCTGGATCCTCACCCGCGGCATCCGGAGCACGGGCCGCTTCGAGCTGGTGATCGTCGCGCTCAAGGTGCTGCTCGTCGTCGTCATCGTGGTGCTCGGCGTCTTCCACATCAACAGCTCGAACTACACGCCGTATTTCCCGTTCGGCTTCGGCGGGGTCATGACCGGCGCCGCGACGGTGTTCTTCGCCGTGTTCGGCTACGACGCGATGAGCACCGCCGCCGAGGAGTCGCGCGACGCCACGAAGCACATGCCGAAGGCGATCCTCTACTCGCTCGCCATAGCGATGGCGCTGTACGTCCTCGCTACCCTCGTGCTCACCGGAATGCAGAAGTACACCGAGATCGACCCGAAATCTGGCTTCTCGAGCGCCTTCGCGGCGGCCGGGCTCCCCGCGGTGGCGAATGTGATCGCCGTCGGCGCGATCATTTCGATTCTGACCGTCATGCTCACCTTCATGCTCGGCGTCACTCGCGTGTGGTTCTCCATGAGCCGCGACGGGCTCCTCCCCAAGTGGTTCGCCAAGACCCATCCCGAGCGCCACGTGCCGACGCGGGTCACGTGGATCGTGGGAGTCGGGTCCGCGATCCTCGCGGGCGTGCTGCCGATCACCACCGTCGCCGAGCTCACGAACATCGGCATCCTCTCCGCGTTCGTGGTGGTGTGCGTCGCCGTTATCGTGCTGCGCTACCGCAGCCCGGAGATTCCCCGGTCATTCCGGACGCCGTGGATGCCCGTGGTCCCCGTGGTCGGCGTCCTGTTCTCGCTGTGGCTCATCATCTCCCTGCCGTGGGAGACCTGGCTGCGTTTCGCCGTCTGGCTCGTCGTGGGCCTTGCGATCTACTTCGGCTACTCGCGTCGGAATTCCCTGCTGAACCCGGACAGCCCGCGGCATACGACGGCGGGCGAGCGCGCCGGGTGAGACGTGGCCACGCGCCCGGTGAGACGTGGCCACACGCCGGGTGAGAGGTGGCCACGCGCCGGGTGAGAGGTGGCCACGCGTGGGTCAGGCGCCGGCGAGGAGCTCCGCCACCGCGCGGCGGACGTAGGCGCCGCCCTCGGCGATCGCCTCGGCCGGAGTCGGCGCGAGGTCCACGAGCGCCCCGGCAACCTCGATCCCGTGCTCGGCGAGCTCGTCCGGCGTCGCGAGGATGCGGCCCGCGACGGCGACGACGGGAATGCCGCGATCGCGCGCCCGGTCGGCGAGCGCGATCGGCGCCTTCCCGGTGAGCGACTGCCCGTCGAGGGATCCCTCGCCCGTAATGACGAGGTCTGCGCCGTCGAGCTGGGCGTCGAGGCCCACGAGGTCGGCCACGAGGTCGAAGCCGCTTTCGAGCTCCGCATCGGTGAACGCGAGGAAGGCCGCGGGGAAGCCGCCGGCCGCGCCTGAGCCGGGGACGTCGACGTCGCGCCCGGTCGCCTCGGCGAGGACCCGCGCCCAGGTGCGGAGACCGGCGTCGAGCACCTCGACCGTCTCGGCGTCGGCGCCCTTCTGCGGGCCGAAGACATGGGCGGCGCCCTCGGGTCCGGAGAGCGGATTGCGGACGTCGACGGCGATGCGGAACCTCGCGCGGGCCAGGCGGGGGTCGAGCGCTGTGGTGTCGACCGCGACGACGTCCGCGAGCGCGGCGCCGCCCAACGGCACAACGTTCCCGGCGGCGTCGAGCGGCGAGAGGCCCAAGGCGCGGAGGGCGCCCGACCCGCCGTCGGTCATGGCCGAGCCGCCGAGCCCGAGGACGATCTCGGTCGCTCCGGCGTCGAGCGCTGCGGCGATGAGCTGCCCCGCGCCGTAGGAGTGCGCCCGGGCGGCCAGCTCGGGGGTGGGTTCCCCGTCAAGGAGCGCAAGGCCGGATGCCTGCGCGGTCTCGATGACCGCCGTCGTCCCCTTGATGGCCCACGACGCGCCGACCGGCCGCAGGATCGGACCGACGACGGCGTTGTTCCGCTCCTCGAACCCGGCGGCGACGGCCGCCTCGAGGGTGCCCTCGCCGCCGTCGGCAATCGGCACGCGCGTGATCTGCGCGTCCGGGTAGACGCTCAAGGCACCTTCGGCCATCGCGTCGGCGGCCTCGGCTGCAGTGAGGGAGCCCTTGAACTTGTCGGGGGCGATGAGAATGCGCATTCCACTATCCTGCCAGCCCCGGCGAACGCCTGCTGAGTGTTTCAATTAGCGCGTGGAGACCAACCGCGTCGAGGCCTTCAGCGACGGCGTCCTGGCCATCGCCATCACGATCATGGTGCTCGAGCTCAAAACACCCGACACCGCCGACCTTCATGGACTCGCAGAGGTCGCCCCGACTCTGCTGACCTACCTGCTGAGCTTTGTATACATCGGCATCTATTGGACCAACCACCACCACCTCATGCACCTGAGCGACCGGGTCACGGGCGGGGCGCTCTGGGCCAACCTCAACCTGCTGTTCTGGCTCTCGATCGTTCCCTTCACCACCCGGTGGATGGACGAGAGCAGCCTGAGCCCGCTTCCCGTACTCGTCTACGGGATCAATCTGCTGGCAGCCGCTGTCTCCTACACGATCCTCCAGACCCGGCTCATCCGGATCCAGGGCGCGGACAGCCGGCTCGCGCGGGCGATCCGCAACGACGCGAAGGGCAAGTGGTCCATGGCGCTCTACGTGCTCGGCTGCGTCGGCGCGTATCTGTCCGTATGGATCAGTGTTGCTGCCTACGTTGCGGTCGCGGCCATGTGGATCATCCCCGACCGGCGGCTTGAGCGGGCCGTGGCGGACTCGGGCGAGGACGGCTGAGCGCTCCCGTCCGTTTCTCGAGCCGCACGTGTCGTGTCTGCCCCGACGCGCCGCGCTCCCGTCCGATTGGGGACTGACAACCGGACGGGAGCGCGGGCGAGGCAGGCAGCTCAGTGTTGCGGAAGGACCTGCGTCCCCTCGATCCGGACGGCCTGGAGATCGTTTGCGTTGAGGCCGAGCTCGCGCAGGATCGTCGGGGCGATCTGCGTGGTCTCGACCGTGCTCGTCACAGTCGACGCGCCCGAATCAGTGCCCTGTGAGACGACGATTGGAACGTGGCGATCCTGCGGGTCCGCGCCGCCATGCTCCGCGATCTTGCCCTTGCCGCCCGTGTAGACGACGCCGTGCTGGACGATGCCGAAGATGTCCGGGATGCGCGAATCAGAAGCGGACGTGTGGAAGAAGTCCGCGACCTGCGAGCCCGCGTAGACGGTCGTGAGGCCAGAGTCCTGGACCGTGAGCGCCGACCCATTGATGTCGTTGCCCGCGGCGGGGTGCGAGGCCAGATACTGCTTCGCGAAGTCCGCCGCCGCCTGGGTGTGCTCGGTCAGCCAGAGCTGCATGACGTCGTCGTCCGTGGAGAAGGCGACGAGATCGCTCGAGTGGCCCGCGGCGCGCCACGCGGCATTGAGGCCGTCGATGATGGGGCCGTCGTCGACCCGCTTGAGCGAGGCCGGATCCATCGGGGACTGGCCATGCTTCGCGGAGAGGATCACGGTGGTCTTCTTGGCGTCCGGGGTCTTGGCGATCGCTGCGGTCAGCTGGCCGACCTCGGTGTTGATGTAGTCGAGGCCCCTGGTCAGGAGCGGGCCCGGGGTCACGCCGTCGGCGAAATAGCCGCCCGCGAGGCCGTCTGAGGTCGGGAGCTTCTGAGCCGTCGAGACGGTCTGGAAGTTCATGCCGAAGATGCCAGGCTCGCCGACGTTCTGGGTCCCGGAGTGGTCCTTGCCTGCGATCTCGTTGAGCACGGCCTGAACCTTGTAGGAGTCGTACTGCTGGGTCGCTGCGTTGTCCTTGGTCCAGTCGCCCGAGAAGCCGGCGATGGACGCGTCCGAGTTGATCTCAGGCGCGAACAGGTCGTCGATGCCGGCGCCCGAAGGCCCGCTGAGGATGTCGTACGCGACGTGCTTGTCCGACCACGCGGTGCGCAGCCCAGCCTGCTTCGCGACCTCGAAGACCGTGTTCACCTTGAGGTACTGGTTCGGGTAGACCGGCTTGCACGTCGTGGGGTCCACGGGCAGCGCGGCCGGGTTGAGCAGCGACTTCGCATTGCCCGTCATCTGGAGGATGCTGTTCGGCAGGCCTGCGAGGCCCTGCCCGGCGTCGAGCGCGTTCTGGTTCTTGTCCGCCGCCTCCGTGTAAGCGACCTCGGCACCCGGGGTGACACCGGCGCAGGTGGTGGTGCCGGCTGGGAGGAGGGCGCGGTTGTACGTGTCGTCGTAGTAGACGCCGGTGGTGCCGGGGTTGCCGCCCGTGACCTGGCCGACCATGCCGGGGAACGAGTCCGAGGGCACGGGGGTCTGGGCGTTCGTGTAGCTCGTTCCGTGGCCGACGAGCGCGGCGAGGGCGGACGCGGGGTGGGCCTTGACGTACCAGTCGAGGTCGGACTGGTGCAGGCCGTCCACAGAGAGGAGCAGGACGTGCTTGTCCGAACTGGCCCGGTTCGAGGTGGTGGAAGCAGTGGGGGCTGCCACCGCAGCCCCCGTGGCAGCGGTCGCGGTGAGGGCCGCGCCGAGCACGGCCGCGGCCGTGCGTCTGGTGATCGTTTTCACGGGTGCGATCCTGCCAGCGGTACATCAACCGACGACGGCGTCAGGGGCCGTTCCGGAGAGAGTTCCGTCAGATTTTGGCTGGCCGTTGCCGTTCTCCCCGGCAATTGCCGGGAAACTCCGAGCATCCTTGGCTTTTCGCGCCTCGTCCTGCGGCATCAGCGCGGCGGCCACTCCCCGCGGGCCTCAAGCACGCCGCGCAGGAGGTCGGCACGGTCACTCACGATCCCGTCGACGCCCACATCCAGCAGGCGCCGCATGTCCGCGGGCTCGTTGACGGTCCACACATGAACCTGGCGGCCCAGGGCGTGGGCGCGGTCGAGGAAGCGCGGCGTCACCACCCGAATCCTGCCCCGACGCTCGGGCACTTGGAAGCAGTCCACGTCGTGCAGTGCGCGCCGCAGCACCGCGGCGGGCGCGGGGCCACCCACGGCGAGCAGCGCCGTCGTCCGCATCCCCGCTGAGGACGCCGCGCGCCGCGAGAGCCGGGCGAGGACCGCGCGGCGGCGCGCGTCGGAGAATGAGGCGACCAGAATCCGGTCGTGGAGCTGCAGGCGCTCGACAGCAGCCACGAGCGGATCGATCGCCTCGACGGTCTTGACGTCCACGTTGAAGCGGGCGTCGGGCAAGTCCTCGGCGAGCTCCTCGAAGCGGAGCACCCGCTCGCCCTCGCCGATCCGCGCCTCCGCGACCGCGGACCAGGGAAGGGCGGCGATGGGGCCGGACCGGTCGGTGACGCGGTCGAGGGTGTCGTCGTGGAAGGCGACCAGCACGCCGTCGGCCGTCGCGTGAACGTCCGTCTCGAGATGGGTGAAGCCGAGGTCCCACGCGGCGCGGAAGGCCGTGAGCGTATTCTCGAGCCCGGCGAGCGAGAAGCCGCGGTGCGCGAAGGCCATCGGCGCTGGTCGGAGGTAGCTCACGCGGCCACGGTACCGCGAGTAGGCTCGAAGCTATGGAAAACGTGCGCCCGACGGAGACCCAGCGCCCCACAGATGGCCCGCGCCCCATCGAGCCCCTCAGCCCCGTGAGCCGCGAATACTTCCGCACGCTGCCGCGCCGTCGGGTCGCGGCGGGACTTGTGATCCGCGACAGCGACGGGTGCGTGCTGGCGGTGAAGCCGAACTACAAGGAGGGCTGGCTCCTGCCGGGCGGGACCGTCGATCCGGGCGAGGCGCCGCGCACGGCGGCCCGGCGCGAGGGGCGCGAGGAGCTCGGGCTGGACATCGAGCCGGGCGCGCTGCTCCTCATCGCCCATTCGGCGTTCCCCGACCCGATCGGCGACGGGCTCTCCTTCCTGTACGACGGCGGCAGCCTCCCCTATGGCGCCGCGGTCACCCTCCAGGAGGAGGAGCTGACCGAATGGAAGTTCGTGCGGCCCGAGGAGTTCGACGAGTACTTCGGCTCGCATGGCGCGGTGCACGTGGGTGCGGCGTTGACCGGCCTCACGGAGGGACGGACGCTTGAGCTCGAGGACGGGGTCGAGCTTCTGTGACCCGTCGCTTCAGCCAGATCGACGTCGGCGTCGGCGGCGAGACAGTGGCCGGGATCCGCGGCGAGGTCGCGCTGTAACGCTTAGTCGACGAGCTCCGTCGGCAGCGTGACGACGTCTACCATCGCCTCGCCCCGGAGCACCGTCAGTTCGGTCCTCCGTCCGATCGCGTCCTCGAACATGAGCTTCTGGAGAGACTGGGCGTCGGCAAGAGGGTGGCCGTTGATCGCGATGAGAAGGTCGCCGGGCCGCACGCCGCTCTCCCCCGCCGGGCTCCCCGTCACCACTTCAGCGACTCGCAGCGCCTGCCGTTTCCCGGTCCGAGCCGTCCAGCGGTCATCAAGCGGCGTCGGAACGGTCACGAGCCCAAGATACGCCCGGCGCACGCGGCCGTCCTCTCGCAGCGAGTGCAGGATCCGGCGCGTTGTGGCATTGATGGGAACGGCAAGGCCGAGTCCGATTCCGGCAACGGCGGTGTTGATCCCGATGACCCGCCCGTGGGAGTCGGCGAGCGCGCCGCCCGAGTTTCCGGGGTTGAGGGCCGCATCCGTCTGGATGACGTCCTCGATGAGCCGCGAGGCCGTGCGCCCACGTGCGGGCATGGACCGGCCGAGGGCGCTGACCACGCCTGCCGTCACGCTGCCCTCGAGGCCAAGCGGGCTCCCGACGGCAACGACGAGCGAGCCGACGAGCAACCGGTCCGCATCCCCGAACTCGGCGGGGTCAGGAAGGTCGAGCCGGGTGCGCAGCACCGCGAGGTCGGAGAGGGGGTCGCGGCCGATCACCGCGAAGGGACCGCTCGTGCCGTCCGCGAAGGCGACCTGGCCCCGGTCCACGCGCCCCACGACGTGCGCATTGGTGACCAGGTGGCCCTCGGCGGTGAGGACGACGGCGGATCCCGCACCTCGGTCTGTGTGGACCGAGGCGACACGCGGCGTGAGCCGCCGCGCAACGTCGGTGACGACCTGTGAATAGGCGTCCAGTGGCTCCTGCTCGCTCACGCAAAGGCCAACGCGCAACGAGGCTGAACCGATTCCCGTGATCGCGGCAGGCGAACGGGAACGTTTGAGCCGGTCAGCGGCGGGTATCGATTGAACACGAGTCCGCTGATGTAAGGAGGCAGTTGTGCTGCTGTGGATCGCTGTAATTCTGTTCGTCCTCTGGCTGCTGGGGTTCATTGCCCTTCCGAGCTTGGGGGGAATCGTGCACATCCTGATCGTGCTGGCGGTTATCGCCCTGATCATTCATTTTGTGCGCGGACGGAGGGCCGTCTAGCAGGAGCACGTGACGCCCCCGCGAAATAAGCTCTCGCCGAGGCATCCCGCCCCTTTCATCCCCCTAGGGGCGGGACGTCTCGGCGAGTTGCTGTCCGGAGTCTATTTGCGTTCGGGCTCTTGAAGATCGCGCGACTTCAGGCATCAAATGGCCCGTAACGAATTTTGTTGCCCGTAAGAACTCCTGGAGGTTTGTCATGCTGATGCTCTGGACCGCGATCATCCTCTTTGTCCTCTGGATTCTCGGCTTCATCGGAAAAGTGGGCGATGGCGTCCATATGCTGCTGCTCATGGCGATCGGCTTCTTCATCGCGTGGGTCATGCACCGCGTGGAGAACACGCGGATCGACGAGGCAGAGCACCGGGTCGCCGAACGCGAAGCGGTCCAGGAGGCGGAGCGGCGCCCCCAGCTCAGGTAGCCGCTAGCCCGCTGCCGGCAGCGCGGCGAGCTTGCGCTCGAGAACCTGGGCTACGCCGTCGTCCTCGATGCCCGGCGCGTGCAGCGTAGTCGCGGCGAGCGCTCGAGGGTGACCCGAGGACATCGCATAGCCCTCCCCTGCCCACGTGAGCATCTCGACGTCGTTCGGCATGTCCCCGAACGCGACGACATCCTCCGGGGCGACGCCCAGCACGTGAGCGTACTCGGCGAGCGTCACGGCCTTGTTGACGCCGAGCGGTCCCATCTCCAGCATCGTGAGATCGATCGCCGAGTGGGTGACGGAGACCAGGTGCCCCACGTGAGGTGCCACGGCCCGGAAGTAGTCCTCGGCCGTCATGTCTTCGATCTTGGCCATGAACTTCACCACCTCGTCGCCCACCACGAGGTCCTCGAGCTCGCCGTGCCGCACCTCGCCCAGGAGATGGCGGTGCCGCGGCTCCGCGAAGCGAGTCTCCATGACGAATTCCTCGGCGGTCTCCGCGGCGAAGGCCGTCTTCGGGAACAGCCCGCGCACGATGTCACGGACCTCGAGCATGACCCTCCGCGGAATGCCCTGCGAGGACACGACCGCCATCCGCTCGAGGTCATAGACGAGCGCGCCGTTGGAGCAGATCACGGTCCCGGTGTGCCGCAGCTGCTCGCTCAGCGGGGTCAGCCAGCGCGCCGGCCGCCCGGTGACGAAGACGACGGCGATGCCCGCCGCCTCGCACGCCTGCAGGGCACGGATGGTCCGTTCGGAGATGCGTCCGTCGCGGTTCAGGATCGTCCCGTCGATGTCGCTTGCGACGAGCCTCACTGGACTTCGAAGTAGCCGGTCAGCTGCGCCCGGCCGAGCGTGTGGAAGAACAGCTGGAAGCCCATGAGGGCCGGCGGGGTGTCGGGGCTGATGTCGAGGCGCTCGACGTCGACCGCGTGGACCGTGATGATGTAGCGGTGCGGGCCGTGGCCCTTCGGCGGCGCCGCCCCGACGAAACCGGTGTAGCCGGCGTCGTTCCTGAGCTCGACCGCACCCTCGGGAAGGCTCGCGTCCGAATCCGACGGGCCCATGCCGTCGACGCTCCCGCCCGCGCCCTCCGGCAATTCGTCCACGGTCGCGGGGATGTTGCCGACCGCCCAGTGCCAGAAGCCGCTCCCGGTCGGGGCGTCCGGATCGAGGATCGTCACGCAGAAGCTCTTGGTTCCCGCGGGCGCCTCCGACCAGCTCAGCTGCGGCGAGAGGTCCTTGCCGCCGGGCACGTGGAAGTACGCGCTTACCTGGTTGGGTGCGAGCGTGCCGCCGTCCTCGACATCCGCGGAGGTGAGGGTGAACGAGTCGACCTGCGGCAGGTCATCGTACGGATTGTGGTTCGCCATGAACTCTCCTTACCCAGAGCATCCGCCGTTACAGCGGAAGGTTGTCCCTCAGTTCGGCGCGACTCGGGGGGTTGGCGCCCGGTCGCGAGACCGTGACGGCGGCCGCGCGGGCAGCGAAGTCAAGGAGCCGCCGAAGCTCGTCGCGGTCCAGGCGCCGCAGCTCTCCGCGCCGTTGCGCGCCGTCGAGCTCGCGGTCCACGACGCCGCTGAGCAGCGCCGCCATGAAGGAATCTCCCGCGCCCACCGTGTCCGCGACGCGGACCTTCGCCGCCGGCACTTCGACCTCGCCCGCCGCACAGATCCCCCAAGGCCCCTCCGCGCCGCGCGTGACCACCACGATGGCGGGCTCCTCAGGGGCGCCGAGCGACTTCCAGCGGCGAGCTGACTCCAGCGGATCGACGCCCGGGTAGAGCCACGCGAGATCTTCGTCCGAGGCCTTGACCACGTCGGCCAGCGCCACGAAGCGCTCCACGAGCGGGCGAACGGCCTCGCGGTCGGTGGTGATGGTCGGGCGGCAGTTGGGATCGAAGCCGATGGTCGCGCGCGGGCGGGCGCGTTCGACGGCGGAGAGCACCTGGGCGGCGCCGGGCTCGAGGACTGTGGCGATCGAGCCGGTGTGCAGGAGCGTCGTGGCGCCGAGGAGGGTCGAGAGGCTCTCGCGCAGGTCGGGGAGGTGCCAGTCGAGGTCGAACGTGTAGCTCGCCGCTCCCTTGTGGTCGAGCTCCGCGGCCGCGACGGACGTAGGCGTCCCGTCCGGTGGTAGCGGCACGAGAACCCCCGCCGCCTTGAGATGCTGGGTCAGGAGGCGGCCGTTGGGGTCGTCCCCATAGCGGCCGATGAACTGCACCGGGTGGTCGAGTCGGGCGAGCCCGATGGCGACGTTGAGCGGACTGCCGCCGGGGTGCGAATCCGTGCCCGTCGGCTTGTGGACGACGTCGATGAGGCCCTCGCCGATGACAGTCAGCATGGGGCCTACGGTAGCAGTCTGGCGAGGAGGGCGCGGCAGGTTTCGTACGCCTCGGCGCCCGGGGTGATGAGGGCGAAATGATCGCCCGACGTCTCATGGAGCTCGGCCGGATCGCCCGCCGCCAGCGCCGCGGACACGTACGCTTCCGAGAGCTCGAAGGGAACGGCCTCGTCGTCACGCGAGTGCACGGCCAGCACGGGCACACCCGTGGGGAGGCGGCGCATCGGGTCGGCGAGCGCGTATTCCTCCGCGTGCTCGGACTCGGGGCCGCCCATGAGGTTCGCCGCGGCGTCGTCGCTCAGCTTCAGGCGGTGGGCGGCGGAGAGATCCAGGACCCCGGCCTGACTCACGACGCCGGCGAGCGGCACCGCGGGCTTCTCGCCTCCGGTGCGGGAGGCCTGCGCCGCACGGCCCGCTGCCCACACGGCGAGGTGGCCGCCTGCCGAGTGTCCCAAAGCCGCGACCCGGGTTGCGTCCAGGCCCTTGCCGGCTAGGTCCGCGAGGTGATCGATGCCCATGGCGACGTCGCGGAAGGTTGCCGGCCAGCCTCCGGCTGATCCTTCACTCCCTCCCCGCCGTCCAACTGCGCTGCCGACGCGCCGGTATTCCAGGTTCCACACGGCGTACCCGCGCTCGGCGAGGTCCAGGGCAGTGGGCAGCCCGAGCTCCGCCGTCCACTTGTCGCGCCAGTAGCCGCCGTGGATGACGACGACGGTGCGCGCCGGCGCGCTCGCACCCGCGACGGCGGGGAGGAACAGCTCGCCCCACTGGTCTCGGTGGGGTCCGTAGGGGATGCGCTCGCGAGTCACCACGCGCTCCACCCTACGGCGACCCACCCCCGTGTCGGATGCGATTGCTACGGTGATGGCATGGCCAGCAACTATGACCGGCTGGATGCCGGGCAGCGCGCGATCGTCGACTCCGCAGTCGAGACGTACGCCCGCGTCCGACCGGCTCTCAAGGACGTCACGAATGACGTCCTGCACACCCTGCGCCGCATGTTCAAGGAGGCAGGCGAGATCGATCCTCTCTTCATCACCGGCCGCACCAAGACGGTGGAATCCTTCAAGGAGAAGATCTCCCGCCTGGACCGGCCTGCCGAACCCGGCGGCCAGCCGACGCTCAAGTTCCCCGACCCGTTCCGGATCCTCAATGACATGGTGGGGGTCCGGGTGATCACGCGGCTGCCGCGCGAGAACGCCATGGCCGCGAATCTCATCAAGCGCCAGCGCGACATCTTCGACTGCCGCGGCGACCGTGAGAAGGCCATCGGCTCGATCGAGTCGGGAACCTACGGCTATTCGAGCCGGCACCTCATTCTGCGCACTCTCCAGAACGACGCGGTGAAGGCGTACCAGGGCGTTTTCAATCCCGAGCTCCCCGCCAACGGGAGCTATTTCTTCGAGTGCCAGATCCGCACGATCTTCGCGCACGCCTGGAGCGAGATCGAGCACGACATCCGCTTCAAGAGCAGCGATCCCCGCGCCTGGAGTCCCCAATTCGACCGCCAGTTCACTGCCACGGCCGCCATGCTCGAGGTTGTGGAGAAGGAGTTCGCCGAACTCCACGAGCGCTACGAGAAGGTGCGCAGCTTCTGGGATGAGAACGGCGAAGGGGCCAAGGCCCTCACGCCGGATCGCGTTCGGGATATCTGGCAGACCCTCCTCCCGCACGTGGACCGGAAGGTCGACGACGATTGGGGCTGGGCGGCCGAGCTCGTCGCCGCGCATGGCCTCACCGAGACCTGGCAGCTCGTGGAGATCCTCGACGCCGAGCGCATCACCGAGGTCCGCAAGGCCCTCGACCATCGCTACTCCCCCGGCCCCGACCGCCTGCTCGACGATCTCCTGCTCTGGCGCTACGGCCGCGAGCACATCGAGCTGACGGCCGAAGCCGCCGACGCCCCGGTCCACCCTCGCCGTGACAGCCTCCAACGCAGGCTCAAGCAAATCGAGCGGTATCGGCTGACGTGACGGAAGGCGTCCCCGCGGGGGGCGCGTGGCCGAGTTCCCCAGCATTCCTGCCGAGTTCCCCAGGATTCCCCCCGGCACTCGCGGGGCTGATCGAGTCCCGCCGCAGGAATCCCGGGCAGCTGGCGGGAAGTGAAGAGCAAAGCTGGGGAGGTTGGCAGTAAGAGTGGGGAAGTCGGGCGCCTCGAAAGGGGCCCTAGCCGCGGTCCGAGCCGTAGATGAACTCCTCCGCGTGGGCCACCGCCTTCTTGAAGGAGTCGTTCCTCAGGGCTATCGCGCGCTCGGTCGCATCCACCCCGCTGGCCGCTGCCTCCATGTAGCTCGTGAGCCCGGGCGGGCGGAGGACCCAGATCCCGCCGTGCGGCGGCAGGTAGAACACGGCAAACGAGCGCGCCGCCGGGTCGTCCTCCCAGACAGGGACGACGGCGACGGCGGCACCCGTGTCCACATTGATCCACTGCGCCCTCGGGCGCGGCTGCTCCTCCTCATACACGCTCGGATCGAGGAAGGGAGCAGTCCCCTCGCCCCACCTCTCCTCGAATCTCTCGTGGAAGACGGGGAACAGGGTGTTGTCGTACCGGCGCCAGCCGCTGCGCAGCGGGGTCACAGTTCATCCTCCTTCAGGGGAACCAGCGAATTAGGGCAACCAGCGAAAGAAGATCCGAAAGATCTCCGACTCGTTGAGGTCGAAGACGGTGTCGAACACGGAGTTGGACGATCGGCGATCGGGCCACGTCGGCCACCGCGGGGAAGGAAGCTCGGACCAGAGGGGAAGAATTGCCTCTGCTTCCCGCAGCGCCCGATCGTAGGCCGCGCGCCGTCCGGGATGTCCGAGGACCGAGTAGGCCTCGATGACCTCGCGCAGCTGCTCCGTGTCGGCGGACGCCAGATCACCTTTGGCGGAGTCGGGATGAAGCTCCCGCACAAGGCGGCGATACGCCCGCCGGATCTCCTCCTGGCTCGCTGTTCGGCTGACGCCAAGCACTCCATAGAAATCCGCAGAAGGCATCGCACTGCACCTCCAGGCGGTCGGCGGCGTTCCGGCAGGGCTCAGCTGCGACCCTGCCGGAACGCTGGAGACTCAGGCCGCGATCTCCTTGTTGTCCTTCTTCGACGCGACGGCGATCTTGCGCGGCTTCGCCTGCTCGGCGATCGGGATGCGCAGGACCAACACGCCATCCTCATAATTGGCGCTGACATTCTGGGTGTCGAGCGAGTCGCCCAAGATGAGTTCACGGCCGAACGTGCCCGCCGCCCTCTCAGCCGCGACAACCTCCGCTCCGTCCGGCCGGTGCGACTGCCTCTCGGCGCGCACCGTGAGGACGTTGCGTTCGACGTCCACGTCGATGGACTCGGGATCGACTCCCGGCAGGTCGAACTCGACCACGAACTCGCCATCCGCGCGCCACGCTTCCATGGGCATGGCGGTGGGCCGCAGGGTATTGCCGAAGACCTGCTCGGTCAGGCGGTCAAGTTCGCGGAAGGGATCAGTTCGCATCAGCATCTTTGCCACCTCCAAAGGGTTCGATTCAATACGACCAGGTATCTGCGCCTCATCGACCACTAAATCTGTCTGATAAGACGTAGATATAATAGATCACCAAGGGTAGATCAACGCAAGAGGGAATCGTGGCGAGAGGAGTGGGCGTGGCCCGATCGAGGGATTCATCCGATGGCGTCTACGCCATCTCTGTCGCCGCCGAACTCTCCGGCCTCGGCCTGTCCAGCCTTCGGCTGTACGAGCGCAAGGGGCTCATCAACCCCGCCCGCACAGAGGGCGGCACAAGACGCTACAGCGAGGACGACATGGAGCGGCTCCATCGCATCGGCGAACTGGTCGAGGCGGGGCTCAACATCGAGGGAGTTCGGCTCGTGCTCGCGCTTGAGGCCGAGAACGAGCACCTTCGGGCGCAGCTGGCCAAGCTGAGGGAGGCGCCCGGCCTCTGAGTGCCGTTTGCGTCCCCCGCCGACGGGTAGCGACCCAAAGACACCGAGCGAAAGGGGACTCTCCCATTAAGGCATCCGAAGAGCTTGCCCACGGCCTGCAGGCCATCCTCGTGGACCTCATCGAACTCTCGCTGCACGGCAAGCAAGCGCACTGGAACATCGTGGGACCAAACTTCCGCGATCTTCATCTCCAACTGGACGAAGTGGTGAGTGCCGCCCGGCTCCATGCCGACGAGGTGGCTGAACGCCTCCGCGCTCTCCATGCCGTACCCGACGGCCGTTCAGCGACGATCGCGAAGACCACGAGCCTGCACGAGGCGGGCGAGGGCCTCATCACCACGGACCACGCGATCGATCGAGTCGTGGCCGCCCTCGAGGGGACCTGCACTACGGTGCGCGGCGTCTACGAAGCGGTCGAAAAGAACGACGCCGCCACGACCGACATCCTCAACCAGATCCTTCTCCAGCTTGAGAAGCTTGCGTGGATGGTTTCTGCCGAGAAGGCGACGACGAGCACTCCCTAGCGCGAGGGCCCGGTACGGCCGCGGCCCATTTCAGGCGAGCCGCTCCTCCAGCCGGACGGTCACGGAGTCTCCGGCCTCCTTGCCGAGGACTTCTCGGAGCTCGGCCTTGACGGGAAGCTTGTGGGTCCCGTCCCCCAACGCCATGAAGGAACTCTGGAAGGGGTGGCCGTCAATGGTCCCGCGGACCTTCACGAGGCCCCTCGTCCCGAAGAACTCGACTGACTCGGGCCAGACAACGTACGTCCAGCCTCCCTTGCTGGGGCTCAGCTGGAGCACGGCGGAGAATTCCCTGTCCAGGGGGCCGGCTTTGGCCGTCATCGCGCACCTCCTGCCTTTCTGGCTCCCTCCAGTGTCGGCCCAGCGCCGCGCTCCAGCCCAGTTCTGGGCGCCCAAATCCGCGTCTCAGGGCGAAACGCGGAGGTTTCGACTGATCGGGAACCTTCAACCGGATGGGAGCGCAGCGGCAGGCCGGCTACGACGGCAGCAGCGACCGGGCAGTCTCCTCGAGGACCGCCCGAACGGCGAGCATCACAGGGTGCGCGGCCCCGGAGGAGCGAATCGAGGTGAACACTGTGCGGTGCGGGGTGCCGGGCAGATCGACCAGTCGGGCCGAAGCCGTCCGTCCCACCCAGACGAGGTCTGGAAGGAGGGCCACGGCATTGCCCGACTCGACAAGCGCCACGTGTGCCTGGAGGTCTGCCGTCTCGTATCGCACGTCCGGCTCGAACCCGGCCGATCGGCACGCCTGCTCCGCCCAGTGCCGCGAGGCAGCGCCGTGCGGCTCCATGACCCACGGCAGTGCTGCTGCGTCCGCAAGCCGCCGCACGCCGTCGAACTCGCCTGCCCCCGGCGGAACGGCCAGGCGGATGGCGTCGCTTGTGAGCGGCTCCCGGTCGAGGCCCGCGTAATGCGGCGCGGCGTGATGCGGGTACTGCTCCGCGACCACGACGTCGAAGTCCCTGGCCCACGTCTCGTGGAGCGCGGTCTCGGGCTCGTGCTGGACCATCTCGACACGGAGGTGGGGATGACGTTCACGCAGGGTGCGGAGCGCGACGGGCATCAAGGCGAGGGCCGCGGTCTGGAAGACGGCGAGGCGGACGGTGCCGCGGACCTCGCTCTGGCTGGCCGCGAGCGCGGATTCGGTCCGTTCGAGGGCGTCGAGGAGTCCGCTCGTGTGCTCCACGAGCACGAGGGCTTCGGGGGTGAGGATCACCCGCCGCCCGGATTTCCGGAGGAGCTCGGCGCCGACTTCCTTCTCCAGCAGCGCGAGCTGCTGCGACACCGAGGAGGGGCTGTAGGCGAGCGCGTCGGCCACCTCGGCGAGCGTGCCTCGGATGCTGAGCTCGCGAAGGAGCCTCAGCCTGCGGATCTCCAGCATTCCGCCTCCAATCGTTCGGCTTTTCCCACGATTATGCGTTGAAAAACATCACTTCTGCTTCTGTAATCCTCGGCACATACTGGCAGAAGACTCCACAACCGACCGGACAGGACCCAGCACGATGACGACCACGAGCCCCAGTGCCAGCCCCGACGAGGCCGCCAGCAGCGTTCGACCCCAGGACCTCGCGGACGAGGCCATCGACCAGGTGCGCCATTGGCTCGATGCCGCTGCGAAGATCCCGGTCGAC
>NZ_JBQCGQ010000128.1:0-3653 GCF_051955515.1 Sinomonas sp. | reverse complement strand
CGAGTCGCAGCCGGGCCCCACGGGCCTCCAGGCGGCACAGGTCCGCCCTCTCTGAGCCCTGCGGATCACCCCGGAAGGCCGGCAGCGTCCACGCTGCCGGCCTTTGGTTTCGCCGGGGGCCGTACTCTGATGGCATGCAGCCCTCCCCCGGCCGGCCGATCGACGGTCGGCCCTCGCCTGACCGCCCGGTCGCCGGCGTGCTCCTGGCCGCCGGCGCTGGTCGCCGATTCGGGAAGCCCAAGGCCCTCGCGGAGTCACCGGAAGAAGGAAACTGGCTCCAGCGCGGCGTGCGCCTCCTGCTCGGCGCAGGGTGCGCGCCCGTCGTCGTGGTTCTCGGGGCGGGAGCCGACGAAGCCCGCGCGCTGATTCCGGAGGGTGATGCGCGCGTGATCCCCGTCGTCGCTCCCGACTGGGAGGCCGGCATCGGGGCCTCGCTGCGCTCCGCTTTCGACGCTCTCTTCCGCGAACCGGCCCCTGTTGCAGCCCTCATCACGCTCGTTGACCTTCCGTACCTCGCGGCGTCCGCGCTGGACCGCGTGCTCGACGGCGGAGCCGAACCTTCGATGCTGCGGCGCGCCGTCTACTCGGGACAGCCTGGGCATCCCGTGCTCATAGGACGGGATCACTGGGATAGCCTCCAGGCGGGGCTCGTCGGAGACCTGGGGGCAGGCCCATACCTCAGAGAACACGGTGCGGAGCCGGTCGACTGCACAGGATTGGGCGGGGACGACGACGTCGACACACCACCCGGGCCAGAATCCCCGTCTCAACGCCGAGGCACGTAGACCCTGCCGCCCTGGATCACGCGGGCAAGATGAAGAGCCATCGCCACGAAGGTGGCGACGAACGCGACGACGGCAACCCAGAGCTCCACCTCGCCGATCGCCTCCACGATGGGCAGCCGGTCCGCTCGCCCCAGATAGATGGCCGCGACGGCGTACATCCCCAGGGGGAAGATGACGCTCCACAGGCCGGGCTCATAGGAAAGAGAGACGCGCTTCACCAGATGCCGCCAAGCGCCAACGGCGACCAGCGCGGGGAAAAGCCATGTGGCGAACGCCCAGAAGGCCACCGAGGCGCCCGCGATGAGCCCCCGGGTGGCGTCGATGATCGGGGCGTCTGACATCTCGATCAGCCGCGCACCCGCGAGGACGGTGATGGCCATGGCCCCCATCGCCACGAAATAGCCGGGCCGGAGATCTTCGGCTTCGACCGGGTAGACCATGAGCCGCAGGGCCACGAAAATCCCCGTCGCTGCGTAGAGCACGATCCCCACGCTCCAAGCGAGCACCCCGAGGAGAGCAACGGCCATGGTGGCCGGGCCCGCGAACGGCTCGAGGGTCGCGCAGCCGACCGCGACGGACTGGCTCGCCACGCTCCAGACGAACCACGTCCCATTGGCTTCCTTCACGACAGGGCGCTCGGAGCGGCCGAGCACCGCCGTCCACGGGATCACATACCCGAGGACGATCCAGGCGACCGCGCCGATGGCGAGGAGCAGCGCCGCCAGCCAGTGAACCCCGGCCGCCGCCGTGCGCACCCCGAGCACGTTCGTGCCGGCCACGAAGGTGTAGAAGCCGAAGGCCCGCGAGGGATCCGTCGCGTCGCGGACCACGGCCGCGCGATGGCGCACGAGGCGTACTACGTTCAGGGCGAGGATCATCGCGTAGGACGCCGCGCAGAGCGTGAACAGCACCCCGGAGGGCACGTCGAACCCCTCGAGGATGAGCCCGACGGAGATGATGCCGCTGGCCATGACGAGGGCGAAGTATCCGGGGTTGAGGGTGGAGACGGCTTCGGTGATCCGCTGTCCGCGATTGCCCTCGTCCGCCGCCATGGCGCCAGTTTATCCGCGGCCTTCGGACGCCTCGGCCAGCCACCGCAGGGTTGGCCGGCCCCCTCCCCTGAGGAATACTGGGGCCTCGTGGAGACCAGCGAAAGCCCGACGGCGGGCCAGCAGCGCTCGCGGCGGCTCGCCCTCCTCGTCGCGCTCGGGGTCTCTCTGGTCGTGCTGCTCTGCGTGGCGAGCTCTGGCCTTCTGCCGATCCGCGCCCAGGTGGTGGTGATCGGGGATTCGCTCAGCACCGGGTTCGGCACGTCCGCCTCTGACGCGTGGCCGGTCCTCGTGGAGCGGGACGAGGAGCACGGCGGGAATCTCGAGGTGCTCAATGCCGCAGAGAACGGCAGCGGCTACGTGGCCCACGGCGAGAACGACTCCACGTTCCTCACGGAGGTCGAGCGCTTCGTGGGGGCGGATGCGAGCATCGTCCTGTTCTTCGGCTCGGACAATGATCTGGGGACCGCCCCCACGGAAATCACCGACTCCGCAGTCCTCGCCTTCGAAACGGCGAAGGCCAAGGCACCCGAGGCGAGGATCGTCGTCGTCGGCCCGCCGTCCTATTCGCCGACTCCCGCACCCGACCTCGCTGCCGTCCGCGATGCTCTGCACAAGGCGGCGGGCACGGCGGGCGTCTCCTTCGTGGACCCCATCGCCGACGGCTGGATCGCCGGCGATGTGCGCGACCTCATCGGGCCAGACGGCGAGCACCCCACCGCTCAGGGGCACGTCCGACTCGCCCAGCTCATGGAGAACGTGATTCGCGGCTAAGCCTCCTGCCGCCAGCTGTACTTGGGCTCGTAGCCGAGCAGCCGTCGCGCCTTGTCGATCCCGAGCATCGTCTCGTGCTCGCCGAGTTCCTTCGTGACTGTGACGTTCGGGAACACCTCGGCGGCAAGGGAGGCGGACGAGCGGCTCATCACGGTGTCCGCCGCCGCGATGATGTAGGCCTCGAAGCCGGGACGCGCGCTCGTGAGGGCCTTCTCGATCGCCTGGGATCCGTCGCGGGCGTCGATGTACCCCCAGAGATTCCACTTGCGCCCGCGGGGATCGCCGTCGAAGGAGGGGAAGCGGTCGTAGTCCGCGGGCACCATGACGTTCGAGAACCGGAGGGCCGAGACGCTGAGGTCCGGGTTCCACCGGCACAGCTGCCGCGCCATCTGCTCCTCGAGGTGCTTGACGAGGGAATATGTGCTCTCGGGACGTGCCTCGTATTCCTCGTCGACGGGAATGTACGGAGGATCGATGTCGAACGGGAGTCCGAGGACCGTCTCGCTCGAGGCGTAGACGATGCGGTTGATGCCGAGCTTTCGCGTTGCCTCGAAGATGCTGTAGGTGGAGAGCATGTTGTTGCGGAAGGTGGCGGCGTCCGGTGCGAGCCCGGGCGCGGGGATCGCCCCGAGGTGCACGACTGCGTCGATCCCGTCGTAGCGGTCGTCGACCCCGCCGAGGGCGTCGATCACCTGGCCGAAGTCCGTCAGGTCGGTCTGGATGAAGCCGGGGTCGCGCTCCCCCACCCGATCCAGGTTCCACACCTCGTGGCCCGCCGAGCGCAGATACTCGACAGCCACCCGACCGAGCTTCCCGCTTCCTCCGGTGAGTGCAATCTTCATGGAGCTCCCTTCGGACCGCGGCGAGGCGGCCCATCCGTTGTCTGGTCAGACCTCACCCTGCTTAGCAGAAGGGGCCCGGCCGCGTGAAGGGGTTGCCACGAGTTGCGGGGGGGGGGGGGGGGGGGGGGGGGGGGGCGCCCCCCCCCGCCCCCCCCACCGGCGCCGGGGCGGCCCCGCGGCGCCCCGCCGCCCCCCCCCCCCCC
>NZ_JBQCGQ010000127.1:0-9277 GCF_051955515.1 Sinomonas sp. | reverse complement strand
GGGGGGGGGGGGGGGGGGGTGTGTGGGGGGGGTGGTTGTGGGTGGGGGGGGGGTTGGGTGTTTTGTTGGGGTGGGGGGGGGGGGTGGGCCGTGGGGGGGGGGGGGGGGGGTGGGGGGGGGGGTGGGGGGGGGGGGGCGCGGGCCCCCCCGCCCCTGGGGGGGGGGGCCGCCCCCGCCCCTCGCCACGCTTCCAGCACCACCACAGGAGACAACGTGACCACTTCCTCGAACGGATCGTTCGACCGCACTCCGCTCATCGCCGGCAACTGGAAGATGAACATGGACCACGTCCAGGCCATCACCCTGCTCCAGAAGCTCGCCTGGACCCTCGAGGACGCGCGCCACGACTTCGGACGCGTCGAGGTCGCAGTGTTCCCGCCGTTCACCGATCTTCGCGGCGTCCAGACCCTCGTCCAGGGCGACGACCTCAAGGTCGTGTACGGCGGCCAGGACCTTTCGCAGTTCGATTCGGGAGCCTATACCGGCGACATCAGCGGGGCGTTCCTCGCGAAGCTCGGCTGCACCTACGTGCTCGTGGGCCACAGCGAACGCCGCACGATCCACGGCGAGACGGACGAGGTGCTCAACGCCAAGACGAAGGCGGCGTACCGCCACGGCCTCGTTCCGGTGCTCTGCGTGGGGGAGGGGCTCGAGGTTCGCCAGGCGGGCCAGCACGTGGAGCATACCCTTGGACAGCTGCGCGCGGACGTGGAGGGCCTCACGGCTGAGCAGATCTCCACCCTCGTTGTCGCCTACGAGCCCGTGTGGGCGATCGGCACCGGCGAGGTGGCGGGTCCGGAGGACGCCCAGGAGATGTGCGCCGCGATCCGCAGCGAGTTGGCGGCGAGCTTCGGCGCCAAGGCGGCGAACTCCGCACGGCTCCTGTATGGCGGCTCGGTGAAGTCCGGGAACGCAGCCGCGATCCTCGGCCAGACCGACGTGGACGGCGTGCTCGTGGGCGGCGCCAGCTTGGACCCAGCCGAGTTTGCTAGCATTGTCAGGTTCGAAAGCCACGCTGGCGCGTAGCAGAGAGGCACGACGTGCAAGTACTCCAGATCATCCTGCAGATTCTGCTCGGCATCACGAGCCTCCTGCTGACCCTTCTCATCCTGATGCACAAGGGCCGCGGCGGAGGCCTCTCCGACATGTTCGGTGGCGGGATGTCTTCTGGCCTCGCTTCCTCCGGCGTCGCAGAGCGCAACCTGAACCGCTTCACCATCATCCTCGGCCTCACGTGGGGCGTCGTCATCATCGCTCTGGGTCTCATCATGCGCTTCTCGGGGACCGGCGAGTCCTGAGAAAGGCCTCCTAGAAGAAGAGGGCGGGAACAGCACATGCTGTTCCCGCCCTCTGCGGTGTCCCCCCGCTTGCTCCGTCACGTCCGCAGGGTCGAGACCCTGCGGCCGTGACGGAGCAAGCTTTTAGGCCGAGGCCGGTTCCTTCCGGAGCAGATTCTCCGGGACCTGCGCGGCAGCGGCGGCGTCAATGAGCCAGAGTGTGCGGTTCTTTCCCCGAGCACCTGCCGCGGGGACCTGGACGCTGCCGGCCCCGGCGAGGGCGAGGCCGACGGCGCCCGCCTTGTCCTCGCCGGCGACGAGCATCCAGACCTCGCCCGCGGACTTGATCGCGGGGAGCGTCAGAGTGATGCGCGACGGCGGTGGCTTCGGCGAGTTCGTCACGCCGACGACCATCCGCTGCGTCTCGCGGATGCCCGCCATCTCGGGGAACAGCGACGCGACGTGCGCGTCGGGGCCCACGCCCAGGAGCAGCACGTCGAAGCGCGGTAGGCGGCCCGGCTCGTCGGGGCGGTTGTCCGAGAAGTCTGACTCGTGCTCGCGGGCCGCAGCCTCGGCGAGCTGGCGCTCGTAGTCCGCGGCGGCGTCGTCGGGGCTTTCGAAGCTCCCGGCGTCGCCCGGGAGGTGAACACGCGCAGGATCCAGCGGGAGCTTGTCGAGGAGGGCTTCCTTTGCCTGGAGCACGTTGCGGTCTGGAGAAGCCGCCTCGACGAAGCGCTCGTCGCCCCACCAGACGTTGACCTTCGACCAGTCCACGGCACGGCAGGCGGGGGACTCTGCGACTGCCCGAAGCGTCCCGATGCCCATGGTGCCGCCGGTCAGGACGATCGTCGCGTCGCCGTACCGGTCCTGGGTGTCGACGAGCTTCGTGATGAGGCGGGCCGCGATCGCGGCCAGCAGCACCGACGAGTCGGGATGGATGCTGACGCGGGGATCAGCGCTCACTGGGCGTCACGCTCCTGAGGTTGGTCCGCGGAAGGCCTTCTGCAAGGACTTCGCCGAACACCAGGTCAGGGTCCAGCCGCCGGAGCTCTTCGGCGAGGCAATCCTGAAGAGTGCGTCGCGGGAGCGCGATCCGCTGCGCGGGCTGGCCCGGCTGGGTGAGCTCTGCGACGGTGAGGCCCGGACGGTAGAGCTGGATGTCGCCCGAGGATCGGCTGAGCCGGACGCGCCGGATGCCCGTTCCCGCGGGATCGGCCACGATCGTGACCGGGACGTCGAGCTCGAGGGTGAGCCAAGCCGCCAGAAGCGCCGTGCTCGGCGAGTCAGAGGCCCCCTCGACCGTGACCGCCGTGACGGTGGAGTCGTCTGCCTGGTCGAGTGCAGCTGCGAGCTGGATGCGCCAGTTCGTCACCCGCGTCCACGCGAGGTCCGTGTCGCCCGCCCGGTACGTCTCGCGGATGCGGTACAGCGCCTCGGTCGGGTCTGGCTCGTTCCCGGAGTCCGTGATGCGACGGTGGGCGATGCAGCCCACGGACGTGGCCGACGCGTTCGTCGGGGCGCCATGAGGCCACCATGCCACGATCGGCGCGTCCGGAAGCAGGAGCGCTGCGACGAGCGACTCGCTCTCCTCGGCGAGGCGGCCGTAGCCCCGCAGGACCACGACCTCGGAGGCACCGGCGTCGCCGCCCACGCGGATCTGCCCGTCGATACGGTCGGCCGAGTCGCGGCCCGAGTCGACGAGCACGATGATGCGGCACGGGTGCTCCCGGCTTGCCTGATTGGCCGCCTCGATGGCCTCTTCTTCGTAGCCGTGCTTCGTGATGACCACGAGGGTGAGGACCCTGCCGAGCGCCACGACGCCGCCTTCGTGGCGGAGATTCATGAGCTCTTTCGAGACCTTCGAGGTCGTCGTGTGGGGAAGGTCGATGATCAAGGCCGCCTCCAAGAGCGTCCGTCGCGGGCCATGAGAGCGTCAGCGGACGCCGGGCCCCAGCTGCCAGGTGCGTAGGGTTCGGGCTTGTCGCCGGTGGCCGCCCAGTACTCCTCGAACGGATCGAGGATCTTCCAGGAGAGCTCGACCTCCTCGTGTCGCGGGAACAGCGGCGGCTCGCCGAGGAGGACGTCCAGGATGAGGCGCTCGTAGGCCTCGGGGGAGGACTCGGTGAACGAGTGGCCGTAGCCGAAGTCCATGCTCACGTCGCGCACCTCCATCTGGGTGCCCGGGACCTTCGAACCGAAGCGGATCGTGGCGCCCTCGTCCGGCTGAACCCGGATGACGACCGCGTTCTGGCCGAACTCGGCGGTGCCCTGGTCTCCGAAGAGCAAGTTCGGGGCCTTCTTGAAGACGACGGCGATCTCCGTCACCCGGCGGCCGAGGCGCTTGCCTGCGCGCAGATAGAAGGGAACGCCTGCCCACCTGCGCGTGTGGATGTCGACCCGGATGGCGGCGTAGGTCTCCGTTGTGGAGTCGGCGGGAATTCCCTCTTCCTCGAGATAGCCCTTCACGAGCTCGCCGCCCTGCCATCCGCCGGCGAACTGGCCGCGGGCGGAGTGCAGCGAGAGGTCCTTCGGGAGGCGCACCGCGGCGAGGACCTTCTCCTTCTCGGCACGGAGGTCCTCTGCATCGAAGGAGATCGGCTCCTCCATGGCCGTGAGGGCGAGGAGCTGGAGGAGGTGGTTCTGGATGACGTCGCGTGCGGCGCCGACGCCGTCGTAGTAGCCGGCTCGACCGCCGGTGCCGATGTCCTCAGCCATCGTGATCTGGACGTGGTCTACATAATTCGCGTTCCAGATGGGCTCGAACAGCTGATTCGCGAAGCGGAGCGCCAGGATGTTCTGAACGGTTTCCTTGCCCAGATAGTGGTCGATGCGGAAGACCGCGTCCGGTGGGAAGACCGATTCGACGATGTCGTTGAGCTGGCGGGCAGACTCGAGGTTGTGGCCGAAGGGCTTCTCGATGACGACACGGCGCCACTTGCCCGGCTGTGGCTGGGCCAGCCCATGCTCGGAGAGCTGCCGGCAGACCTGCTCGAACGCCTTCGGCGGGATCGAGAGGTAGAACGCGTGGTTCCCGCGGGTTCCCCGCTTCTCGTCGAGCTCAGCGAGTGTCGCCTTGAGGCGTTCGAAGGCCTCGTCGTCGTCGAAGGCGCCCTGGACGAACCGCACGCCCTCGTTCAGCTGGGCCCACACTGCCTCGTCGAAGGGCGTACGGGCGTACTGCTTGACGGACGCCTTGACCTCTTCCGCGAAGTCCTCGTGCTCCCACTCACGGCGGGCGAAGCCGACGAGCGCGAAGCTCGGCGGGAGGAGGCCGCGGTTGGCGAGGTCGTACACGGCGGGCATGAGCTTTTTGCGCGCGAGGTCGCCCGTGACTCCGAAGAGGACGAGCGACGAGGGGCCCGCGATGCGGTTCAGGCGCCGGTCACGCGGGTCGCGTAGCGGATTGCGCCGCTTCGACCCGGTCGCGCCGTAGTCGTTCTCTGGCATGATGCCTTTCTATTCCATCTGATGCGGTCCGCACACCACGAGAGCGGAAGCACAAACGAGCAGAAGCCGCCGGCCCCGCCTGAAGGGGCCGGGCCGGCGGCTTGGAGCCTCAGCGCGCGAGGGCCGACACGACGTCGGTCAGCTGCTGGACACCCGCGGCGCGGTCGGTGAGGTGCAGCCGCAGGACGGGACGCCCATGCTCGGCGAGCACTTGGGCATCTCCGGCCGCCTGGGCCTCGATGAGCTGCGCGAACGAGAACGGCCGTCCGGGGATCTCGACGTCCGTCGAGGCTGCTGCGGTGACCTGGAGGAACACGCCGACCGCTGGGCCGCCCTTGTGGTACTGCCCGGTCGAGTGGAGGAAGCGCGGTCCCCAGCCGAACGTCGTCGGACGCCCCGTGGCCTTGGCCAGCTGGTCCCGCACACCTTCTAGCTGCGGGTACGCGAGGCGGTCGAGATACGCCTGAACGCTCACGTACCCGTCTCCGCCAAGCTGCGCGAGGAGCGCCTTGACGGCCTCCTCGACCGTGGACGCCCCGCCGAGCCACTCGCCGCCGCGAACCTCGATGGCACCCTCCGTGAAGGTAGCCCCTGTCGGCTCGGGGCGGGCATCGAGGAGCCCTCGTGCCGCCTGCTTGGCGGCCTCGACGTCGGGCTGGTCGAACGGGTTGATGCCGAGGAGACGGCCTGCAACCGCAGTCGCGAACTCCCAAACGAGCATCTGCGTGGCCAGCGTGCCGCCGATCGCGGCCTCATTCGTCCCGAGTACGGGCTCACCGTCGGCTGACACGAGACGCACCACGAGAACGTCGTCAGCACCCTCCGAAACCTCTGGCGAAGTCACGGATGCGACGACGGGCAGGACGCCCTTGCCGATCTTGCCGGTCGATTCCGCGATCAGCTGCTCGGCCCAGTCTGCGAAGCCCTTGATCCCGGAGCCATCCTCGACGATCACGATCTTGTCCCGCAGGGGAGTGGTTCCCCCGAGGGCCGCGCCGAGCTGCAGTCCGATGTTCTCCTCGGAGTCATCGCGGAGCAGCTCCACGGCTTCCTCGGCCTCGTCCAGCAGAGCCTGGATGTCGACCCCGGCGAGGCCCGAGGGCACCAGACCGAAGGCCGTGAGCGCCGAGTAGCGTCCGCCGACGTTGGGATCGGCATTGAAGACGGCGCGGTAGCCCGCTTCGCGGCTCGCCGCGTCGAGCGGGGAGCCGGGATCGGTGACGATGACGATCCGCTGCTTCGCGTCAATGCCGGCGGCTTCGAAGGACGCCTCGAAGGCGCGTCGCTGGGAGTCCGTCTCGACGGTGGAGCCCGACTTGGACGACACCACGATGGCCGTGGCCTCGACGCGCTCGGTCAACGCGGCCGAGACCTGCTCGGGATCCGTCGAATCGAGGACCACGAGCGGGACCCCGGCCGTTGCCGTGATGACCTCGGGAGCGAGCGAGGAGCCGCCCATTCCGCACAGGACGATCCTGTCCACGCCTTCGGACCGCAGCGCGTCGCGCAGCGCCACGACGTCCGCGACGAGCGGCTGGGACACCGTAGCTGCCTCGACCCAGCCGAGGCGCTTGGCCGACTCGTCCTCCGCGTCCTTGCCCCACAGCGTGTGGTCCTTCGCGAAGATCCGGCTTGCGACATTGTCGGCGACGAGTGCCGGCACACGGGCCTCGACGGCCTCGCGCGCGGCACCCGTGGCGTCAAAGGTCAGCGCGCTCATGCACGGGCCCCGTGGGCGGTCTCGGAGAGGGTCTGCTCGACGTCGGCGAGGAGTTCGTTCCAGGAGGCGACGAACTTGTCCAGGCCCTCGGATTCGAGGACGGCGACGACGTCGTTGTAGGAGACGCCGATCTTCTCGAGCGCGTCGAGGTGCGCGTTGGACGCCTCGTAGGTGCCCCGGACCGTGTCGCCCGTGATCTCGGCGTGGTCGAAGGTCGCGTCGAGGGTCTTCTCCGGCATCGTGTTCACCACCCCGGGGGCCACGAGGCCGGCCACATAGAGGGTGTCGGGCAGGTTCGGGTCCTTGACGCCGGTCGAGGCCCACAGCGGGCGCTGGGGCAGGGCCCCGGCCTCGGCGAGCAGGTTCCAGCGCTCGGAGCTGAACTCCTCTTCGAACACCTGGTAGGCAAGGCGGGCGTTGGCCAGGCCGGCCTTGCCCTTCAGCTGCGCGGCTTCGGGGGTGCCGATCTTCTCGAGGCGCTTGTCGACCTCCGTGTCCACGCGGGAGACGAAGAACGAGGCGACCGAGTGGATCGTGGAGAGGTCGTGGCCGTTGGCCTTGGCCTTCTCCAGTCCGGTCATGAACGCGTTGATCACCCCGCGGTACCGCTCGAGGGAGAAGATCAGGGTCACGTTGACGCTGATCCCGTTCCCGAGGGTCTCGGCGATGGCCTCGAGGCCCTCGAGCGTGGCCGGGATCTTGATGTGCACGTTGGACTTGCCGACCTTCTCGCGCAGCTTCTTGGCCTCGGCGATCGTGCCCGCGGTGTCCCACGCCAGGCGCGGGTCGACCTCGATCGAGACGCGCCCATCAACGCCCTTGGTCGCCTCGGCGACCGGGGCGAAGAGGTCGCACGCGTCGGCCACGTCGCGCGTAGTCAGCTCGAAGACCGTGCGCTCCACGTCCGCGCCGTCTGCGACGAGCTCGCGCAGCTGGTCGTCGTAGCCGTGGCCCTTGGTGATCGCGGCCTGGAAGATCGTCGGGTTCGTGGTCACGCCCACGACGTTCTTCTCCTCGATCAGGGCCTTGAGGGAGCCGTCCTGGAGCCGCTGGCGGGAGAGGTCATCGAGCCAGATCGACACGCCCGCGTCCGAGAGCGCCTGAGTGGGGGTAGTCATTTTCGTTCCTCCTTGTGAGGGGATGGTCAATGCCCGGAATGCTGGGGTAGCCGCACCCTGTCTTCTTTTAACGCTGCACGGCTGCGATAGAGTCCCTGGCGGCCTCGGCCACGGTCTCTGCGGTGATGCCGAACTCGCGGAACAGCGTCTTGTAGTCAGCCGAGGCACCGTAGTGCTCAAGGGAGACGGAACGGCCGGCGTCGCCGACGAATTCGCGCCAGCCGAGGGCAAGACCAGCCTCGACCGAGACGCGCGCCTTCACCTCCGACGGCAGCACCGACTCGCGGTACGCCTCGTCCTGCGCCTGGAACCACTCCACGCATGGCATCGAGACAACGCGGGCGGCGATGCCCTCGGCTGCGAGCGATTCGCGGGCCGCGACCGCGAGCTGGACCTCGGAACCGGTGCCGATGAGGATCACGTCCGGGGTGACGTCGGAGCCGTTGCGCTGAGCCTCGGCGAGCACGTAGGCGCCCTTGGCCACACCGGAAGCGTCGCCGAACGCGCCCTCACCGCGCTCCCAGGTCGGGAGGTTCTGGCGGGTCAGGACGATGCCTGCGGGGTTCTCGTGCCGCTCGAGGATGGTCTTCCAGGCCACGGCGACCTCGGTCGCGTCGCCCGGCCGGACGACGTCGAGGTTCGGGATGGCGCGCAGGGAGGCGAGCTGCTCGACCGGCTGGTGCGTCGGGCCGTCCTCGCCGAGCCCGATCGAGTCGTGGGTCCATACGTATGTGGACGGGATGCCCATGAGTGCCGAGAGGCGGATCGCCGGGCGCTGGTAGTCGGAGAAGATCAGGAACGTGCCGGAGAACGCCCGGGTCTTCCCGCCGAGGGTGATGCCATTGACGATGGAGGCCGCAGCGTGCTCGCGGATGCCGAAGTGCAGGACACGCCCGTAGGGGTTGCCCTTCCACGCCTCGGTGGAACGGGAGGCCGGGATGAACGACGGCGAACCCTCGATCGTGGTGTTGTTGGACTCGGCGAGGTCGGCCGAGCCGCCCCACAGCTCCGGAAGCACCGGGCCGATGGCGTTGAGGACCTTGCCGGACGCCGCGCGGGTCGAGACCTCCTTGCCGGCCGGGAACTCAGGGAGAGACTCCTCCCAGCCCTCGGGCAGGCGACGGGCCTCGATGCGCTCGTGGAGCTTGGCGCCCTCGGGGTTGGCGGCCTTCCATGCATCGAAGGACTCCTGCCACGCCGCACGCGCCTCACGGCCGCGCTCGAGCGCGCCACGCGTGTGCGCCAGGACCTCCGGGTCGATCTCGAAGGACTTCTCGGGGTCGAAGCCGAGGACCTTCTTCAGGGCCCCGACCTCGTCGGTGCCGAGGGCGGAGCCGTGGATCTTGCCGGTGTTCTGCTTGGTCGGGGCGGGCCAGCCGATGATGGTGCGCAGCGAGATGATCGAGGGGCGGCCGGTCTCGGCCTTCGCCGCCACGAGGGCGCGGTAGAGCTCCTGGACGTCTTCCTTGTACTCGCCCGAGGCGGTCCAGTCCACGCGCTGCGTGTGCCAGCCGTAGGCCTCGTAGCGCTTGAGCACGTCCTCGGTGAAGGCGATGTCCGTGTCGTCCTCGATCGAGATGTGGTTCTCGTCGTAGATCACCACGAGGTTGCCCAGCTCCTGGTGGCCAGCCAGCGACGAGGCCTCGGAGGTCACGCCTTCCTGGAGGTCGCCGTCGGAGGCGATGACCCACACGGTGTGGTCGAACGGCGACTCG
>NZ_JBQCGQ010000126.1:0-5510 GCF_051955515.1 Sinomonas sp. | reverse complement strand
CTGACCTCTGGTCGCGCGCCCTGTGGGTGTGTCATTTCTGGTTGCGCCGACAGTTTTGCTGGGTGTTCACCTTTCAAAGGTGACGGCGCAAGTGTTTGAGACGGCGCAAGTGTTTGAGCGGGGCGTTCAGGCCTTGGCGGGCCCCGTCGAGGCCCGGACCTTGAGGTGGGTCGGCATGACGGCGAGCTTCCGCGGCGTGCCGCCACGGATCGGGTCGAGCTGCGCCATGAGCATGGAGACGGCGACGCGTCCGGCCTGCTCGATGGGCGACGAGATGGTGGTCAGCGGGGGGTTGCAGAAGTCAGCGCCGAAGATGTCGTCGCAGCCCACGATGCTCACGTCCTCGGGCACGCGCACGCCGCGCTCGCGGAAGCGGTCCAGCATCCCGATGGCGAGCAGGTCGTTGAAGGCGATGACCGCCGTCGCCCCCGCGCTCAGGGCACCATCCGCCGCCGCCGCTCCGGAGAAGGCCGTCGGGGCGTAGGGGCCGATGCGAGTCGCCTTCATGCCGCGCTTGGCCGCGGCCTCCTCGATCGCCTTCCAGCGGCGGTGGTTGGACCAGGAGCTGGTGGGGCCGGCCGCGTAGACCACCGAGCGGTGCCCGAAGGACCAGAGGTGCTCGAGCGCCTGGACCACTGCGCCAGGGGTGTCGATGAGCACGGTGGGAGCATCCGCCGTCGCCCGATTGATGGTGACGAGCGGCTGGCGCGCCGCGGCATCGCTGAGCTGCTGGTCGGTGAGTCGCGACGCCGCGAGGATCACGCCATCCGTGGAGCGGCGCAGCTTGCGCAGGGTGTCGAGTTCGACGTCGGTCGCCTCCTCGGTGTCGACGAGCAGCTGGGTGTAGCCGGACGCCTTCAGCTGGTACTGCGTCCCCCGGATGATGTCGAAGTAGAACGGGTTCGTGATGTCCGGGACGAGCACCGCGATGACGCCCGTGCGCCCGGAGCTCAGCCCTCGCGCCTGGGTGCTCGGGACATAGTGCAGCTCGGCGGCAATCCGCTCGATCTTCTCCCGGGTCCTCGCGTTGACGCGCTGCGGATTGGACAGGGCGCGCGAAACGGTGGACGTGGCAACGCCCGCAATCTCGGCAATGTCACGAATGGTCGGCAGCCGCTCGCCGGGCGAGGAGATCTCCTGGGGCATGAAATCCATTTGAGCATTCATGGCAACTTCATGGCAATCGCTTGCCGTGATGTTTGCCACTTTCTTATGCTCGAAGAGCCCGGGCCGCACCGTGACGCCAGTCACAGCGGCCGAGTGAACTCAAGGAGGAGACACATGCGTTTCGGCACGAAGGCCGTAATGGCCTCGATCGCGACGGCTGCGGCCCTCGCCCTCTCGGCGTGCGGCGGCGGTTCGTCGAGCGGTGGCAGCTCGTCGGGAGGCGCGGTCAACGGAGCAGGCAAGACCCTCGACGTCCTCGTCAACGTCAACACGGCGTACCCCGAGCAGCAGAAGCAGTGGATGGCGGACATCACCACGAAGTTCAAGCAGCAGACGGGGGCCGACCTCAAGTTCGAGACCTTCACGTCGGCCAACGATGAGCTCACGCGCATCCAGACCTCCGTCGTCTCAGGGCAGGGCCCGGACGTCTACTCGCTCGGCACCACCTTCACGCCCACCGCGTACGCGACCAAGGCCTTCGTCACGCTGACCGACGACGACTGGAAGAAGATCGGCGGCAAGGACCGCTTCAACCAGAACGCCCTCGGCATCTCCGGCCCGGACAAGGATCACCTCGCGGGCATCCCCTTCGTGAGCCGCCCGTTCGTGATGGCGTACAACAAGGATCTCCTCAAGGCCGCAGGGATCGACGCTCCGGCCACGACGTGGGACGGCCTCGCGGAGCAGGCCAAGAAGCTCACGGACCCGTCCAAGGGCCAGTACGGCATGGCGATCGCGTACAAGGACAACTTCGATCCGTGGAAGTACATCTGGGCCATGTCGGTCCAGGCCGGCAACAACCTCGTCGACGGCAAGACCGCGAAGCTCAACGACCCGGCCGTCAAGAAGGCGTACCAGACCTACTTCGGCTGGCTCACAAACGACAAGGTCGTGAACCCGGCCTCGGTCGGCTGGAGCAACAGCCAGGCGCTCGCCGATTTCGCCGCCGGTAAGGCCGGCTACTTCCTCATGACCAGCTCGGGCTCGATCCCCACCCTCGACAAGTCCCCGATCGCCGGCAAGTGGGACTACGCCCTGATGCCGACCGCGGCCCCGGGCGACTCCTCCCCGAAGGCGGGCGCCACTCCGGCGGCGTCGATCCTCTCCGGTGACAACCTCGTGGTCGCGAACTACTCCAAGAACCAGGACCTCGCGTTCGCGTACATCAACCTGGTGACCAGCAAGGACGAACAGCTCAACTACCAGAAGATCTTCGGTGACCTGCCCGCCAACGCGGACGCCCTCGCATCGCTCCAGAACGCTCCGCACATGGCGGCGCTGACGGACGCTGCGAAGAAGTCCTATGCCACCCCGTTCACCGGCGCGTGGGGCGACATCCAGCTCGCACTGCTCAACGTCACGGTCCAGAGCATCCCGGACCTCTCGAACGGCAACGTCCCGGATTCGTCGCTGAGCCAGCGCATTCAGGACGCGCAGAACAAGTCTCAGCAGTCCCTCGACCGAGCGAAGTGAGGCGCGGACTCTGATCCGCTAAGGCAATCATGACGACTGCAAGCAATCCTGCGTCCGAGTCCCGGCGCGCCGCCCGTACGGCGCGCCGGGCCTCCGGGCCGGCCGTCGCCGTCGGCCCCGACGTCACCCCGGACGGAACCACCGCCGAGACGGTACCGGTCATCGCCTCGGGAGTCGACACCCCTGCCGGCCGCCGACGCGGCCCCTCGGAGCGCAATCGCCCGCTGTGGATGTTGATCCCGGGTGGCCTCCTGATGATCATCGTGATCATCGTGCCGCTCCTGCTCGGCATCTACATGTCCCTCCTCGACCTGGACCAGTACACGCTGCGCCAGTGGATCGAGGCACCCTTCATCGCCTTCGCGAACTATGTCGAGGCCGTCACCAGTACCAACCTGTTCCACGGGGTCTGGCTCAGCGTCTCGTACTCGTTCATCGCCACAATCATCGCGATGCCCATCGGGATCGCGGCCGCCGTCGCCACGCAGAACGCCTTCAAGGGGCGTGCCGTGGTCCGCTCGGTCTTCCTCATCCCGTACGTCCTGCCGTCCTTTGTTGTGGCCACGGTGTGGCGCACGATGTTCCAGCCCGGTGGGATCGTCGAGCACGGCTTCAAGTTCTTCGGCGCCGACCCCGGCCTGTTCCTCAACGGGCCGAACACGTACTGGACGCTCGTCTTCGTGCAGATCTGGGCGTCGTGGCCCTTCATCTACCTGCTCGCCCTCGCCGGCCTCCAGGCCGTGGACCATGAGGTCCACGAGGCGGCAGCCCTCGATGGCGCGCTCTGGTGGACCAAGCTCCGCTACGTGGTCTTCCCGTACCTCCGCGGCCCGATCTCGCTCGCGTTCATCATCGGGATGCTCAACCACATCAACAACTTCACCCTCCCGTTCGTGCTGTTCGGCATCCCCGCCCCGCACGACGTCGAGCTCCTGCCAGTTCTCACGTATGTGACGAGCTTCCAGAGCTTCCGCTTCGGCCTGAGCGCCGCGATGGCGGTCGTCTCCCTGATCCTGATCGCCATCCCGCTCTTCGTGTACCTGCGCGCCGTCAAGCTCGACGACGCCGAGACCCCCGGAGGCCGCAAATGAGCACCGCCACGGCAACCTCCCGCGCCCGAGTCTCCTCCGCCGTCGACCGCCCCGGCTCGCACCAGCAGGCCGAGGTCACGCGCCTCCTGCCCACGTGGCTCCTCGTGGTGGTCATCGCGGTCATCGCCCTGTTCGTCCTGCTGCCGCTGTCGTATATCTTCCTGGCGAGCATCAACTCGGACATCTCGGTGGCCCGCGGCGACTTCTGGCCCGCAGTGTTCACGCCGGACAACTACGCCAACATCTGGTCGAGCGTGGGCCTCGCCAACGGCCTGACGAACTCCATCATCGTGGCCGGGTCCACCGCGATCGTCTCGGCGGCCCTGTCCATCGGCACGGCGTACGTGCTGGTGCGCTACCAGTTCTTCGGGCGCCTCACGATCATGCGCGGCCTCCTGGCCCTCCAGTCGGTGCCGGGCACTCTGCTCGTGTTGCCGGTCTTCGTCCTGTTCTCCTCGTCCGCGACGTACCTCGGCATCCAGGTCATCGGCACTCGGTGGGGCCTGTTCATCACGTACCTGACGTTCGCGCTCCCGTTCTCGACGTGGGTCATGGTCACGTACCTGCGCGGCCTGCCGCGCGAGCTCGAGGAGGCCGCCCGCATCGACGGGGCGTCGAGTTTCGGGATCCTGACCAAGATCATCCTGCCGCTCAGCTGGCCTGGCATCATCGTCTCCGGCATCTTCGCGTTCCTCCTCGGGTGGAACGACGTGCTGTTCGCGTCGGTCATGACGAACCCCGAGAGCCAGACGGCCGCGGTGGCCCTGCAGATCTTCGCGACGAGCACCGAGGGCGGCGCGATCCCGTACTACGGTCAGATGATGGCTTCGGCCCTCGTCTGTGCCGCGCCGGTCGTGTTCCTGTACCTGTTCTTCCAGAAGTACCTAGTGGGCGGCCTGACCGCCGGAGGAGTCAAGTGACGATGTCTGAAACGGCCCAGTGGGAGCTGTCCGGATTCGGCGACGAAATCGACGACGATCCGCGGATCCAAGCGGCGGTGATGCGGGCCCTCGGGGCGGCGCACATCGAGGTCCGCAGCGCGTGGGGCACCAACATCGTGGACATGGACGAGGAGCAGCTCGCGGAGCTCAAGGGCATCCTCGACGAGGCCGGGCTCAAGGTCTCGGCGATTGCCTCGCCGATCGGGAAGGTCGACGTGGGCCTTCCGGTGGAGCACGAGGTCGAGCGGCTGGGGCGTGCGCTGCGCGCTGCCGAGGTGCTGGGGGCGCCGTTCATCCGCATCTTCTCCTTCTACTACGAGGGGAAGTCGGCCGAGGAGGTGCGGAACGCCGTCGTCGAGCGGATGACGGCGCTGGCCCGCCGGGCCGAGGGAACCGGCGTGACGCTCGTGCACGAGAACGAGAAGGACATCTTCGGCGACGTCCCGTCACGCGTCGCGGACATCATCGAGTCCGTGAACTCGCCCGCGCTCAAGGTCGCGTGGGATCCTGCGAACTTCGTTCAGGTCGGCGTGAAGCCGTTCACCGAGGCGTATGAGCTGCTCCGGCCGCACTTGGTCTACCTTCAGGTCAAGGACGCGCTGTTCGACGGCGGCCGCGTGGTCCCCGCGGGAGAGGGCGACGGCGAGGTGCTCCGGACCGTGGAGGCCCTCCGGGACAGCGGCTACACCGGCTTCGCCTCGCTCGAGCCGCACCTCGCGGCCGCGTTCTCGCTCGGCGGCTACAGCGGCCCGTACGCGTTCGGCGTGGCCGCCCGCGCCTTCGCGAAGGTCCTCGACGCGGCTGGTGTCGCCTCCGTCTGACGTCGCGTTCCTGCCCG
>NZ_JBQCGQ010000125.1:0-3041 GCF_051955515.1 Sinomonas sp. | reverse complement strand
ATCACGCGTGCGGGGGTCGAGGTGACGAGCTTGAGGGCTTCGCTCATGGTCAACCCGACTTCGGCCATCACATACCGGAAGCCGCTCGTGAGGTCTGCGGCGGCACCGGCGAGGAGCTGGGTTCCCACGTAGGAGAGCCGGTCGTCCGGGGACAGGTCGACCGTCCCGCCCACGGCAGTCTCGTACCGGCCGGGATGGCTTCCGGCAAGGGCAGTGGTGTCCGAGACGAGGTAGGCCCTCTCGGGTCCCTTGGCGCGCAGCATCACCGTCAGCGTCTCCGCCGGCAGGTGGTGCCCGTCCGCGATGAGGCCGGCCGTGAGCCGATCATCCGCGAGCTGGGTCCAGAGGACGTTCGGGTGGCGTGGAATGCTCGTGGAGATGCCGTTGCCCAAGTGCGTTGACAGCGTGGCCCCCGCATCCACCGCTGCCGATACCTGCTCGGGGGTGGCGTGCGTGTGGCCTATCGCCACCGAGACACCGAGGGCGCGGATGCGCGTGACCTGACGGACGGCGTCCGGAGTGTGCGGCGAGACGGTGACGATGCCCACGAGCTGGCTCGCCCGCTGCCAGCGCTCCACCTCTGCGGCATCGAGCGGCCGGATCCAGCGCGCGTCGTGAACGCCCCGCGGCCCATCCTGATCAGAGATGAAAGGCCCCTCGATGTGCACACAGGGAACCGCGGCGCGGGTGATCGCGTCCTTCTCGCGGGCTTCCTGTACGGCCTGCAGCGCGTTGAGGATTGCCTCTTCCGGAGCGGTGACGATGGTCGGAACCCAGCTCGTGACGCCGATTCGCGCGAGCTGCTCGGTCATCTCTATGACCGTCCCGGCGTCGACGTCGGCGGCATTGATGTCCTGACCGCCGTAGCCATTGACCTGCCCGTCGAGGAAGCCGGGGGCGATGACAGGCAGGTCCCGGTCTGCCTGGACTCCGAGATCCGTGATGGACAGGATTCTCTCCCCGTCCCACGCGACTTCCACGGTCGTGCCGCTCAGCGGGTCCCTGCCCCGTGCTGACCGATGTGACATCACAGTTTCCGTACCCGTTCCTTGAAGCGGTCGATGAACTTCTGGTTGGCCTCGTCTCCGCCCGGCGCGTTCCCGGAACGCCAAAGTGGGGGATCAATGCCCATTTCGCTGAGCTTGGCGATCGTCGCCGTCATGAGCCAATT
The DNA here is from genome assembly GCF_051955515.1 of Sinomonas sp. GTDB lineage: Bacteria > Actinomycetota > Actinomycetes > Actinomycetales > Micrococcaceae > Sinomonas. The sequence continues at coordinate 1,870 of NZ_JBQCGQ010000125.1, read as the reverse complement.
CAGCGTGAAGGCATTCGCGAATGTCGAAACCGCGGCCGTCTTCTCAGAGACTCCGGCGATTTCCATCACGGCGTCCCCGATCGGCACCTTCGTATCGAGGTGATGGTCGACGACGTCATGGAGGTTGAGCTTGCGAGGGTGCCTCGCGGGGTGGTCCGGACTGGTCTGTTCGGCGTGGGCCCGTGAGGAGATGCCGATCGTTGTCACGGACTTCTCCTTCGCCGTGAGAGCGGCGTCGATGAGCGCGCTGTTGATGCCGTAGGCATTGACCAGAATAAGGACGTCTCCGGGACCGAGCCCTGCATCCTCGATCACGATCCGACCGTAGCCCGGAGTCCGCTCGATGGCCATCGAGCGGAGTGCCCCGTTGGAGAGCAGGGTCCCCTCATCGAGGACAGCGGAGACGTGCATGAGGCCGCCAGCGCGGAAGAACACCTCCTGGCTCGCGAGGTTCGAGTGGCCTCCAGGGCCGTAGACGTGGACGAGCCGGTCTTCCGCGATGTGCCCGGCCAGCAGCCCCGCGACGGCATCCACTGCCTGAGACTCTTCCTTCTCGATGCGCTGGAGCAGTTCGGTGATCTTGCCGAAGTACTGCTCAGCCAGAGCTGCCGTGGTCATCGCGGATCGGCCTCCGCGTCGAGGTACAGGGCGACATTCGGGTGGGTCCTGAGCGCCGTCCCGGGGTGCTCGCCGCTCACGGGCTGGTTGAGGGTGTCCGCCACGGCGTTGCGCTTGGCCCTTCCGGCAACCGAACCGACGATCTCGGCGGCGTTGAGCAGTCGGGGGATGGTGACCGTGATCGCCTGCTCGGGGACCTCGTCGAAACTGCCGAAGAGGCCCTCGTCCACCTGCTGCTGGCGGCTTATCCGGTCCAGGGTGATCACCTTCGCGGACTCCGGATCGTCGAGGTTCGCGGGCGGGTCATTGAACGCCAAGTGGCCGTTGACGCCGAGTCCGAGCAGGACGACGTCGAAGGGCTCCTCGCCCATGAGGCCGGCGTAGCGCGTGGCCTCCTCGTCTGCCGCGCGCGTCGTGTCGATCGAGTGGAACGTCGCCTCGGGAACCCGTGAGAAGAAGTTCCGGCGGAGCCAATTGCCGAAACCCTGCGGCGCGTCCTGGGGCAGGCCGATGTAGTCGTCCATGTGAAAGCACGTCACGAGGCTCCAGTCGATTCCTGCTTCGCGGGCGAGCGCCTGCAGCGTTGCCTCCTGGCTCGGGGCTGCGGCGAGCATCATCCGTGCCTCGCCCTTGTCTGCGAGAGCACGGCGAAGGGCGACGGCGGCGCGGCGCCCTGCGTGCTCGCCCATCTCCTCACGCGTGGGGTGCGACGAGATGACGAGAGGGTAGGTCGCGGTCGCGGTCACAGGGGGTTCCTCCGGGAATCGAGTTCGGTCATGAGCAGCAGGGCTCGGGCAATGTGGAAGGGGTCTTTGACGGGCAGGGCGACGACTTCGTCGAGAGGCGCGCCGTGGCGGTCCCGGATTTGGATCCACTCGCCGCCCTGCGGCTGCGGGAACGTGTCCAAGGTGTACGCGCCGAGCCGATCGGCCCACTCGCCCAGATCGGCGCGCCCGAAGCGCTCGGCGAGGAGCCGGGCGGCATACAGGGCCTCGACGTGGACCCACCACAGTTTGGTGTCCCAGGTCTTCTCGACGAGTGCCTCGTAGCGGTCGTCGCCGAAGACTCGGCCGCGCGGCATTCCGCCTTCCGCGTCCACGTAGCGGAACATGCCGCCGAATTCCTCGTCCCAGCCCAGTTCGAGGGCGCGGACCGCGAGATCGGGAAGCCAGGACGGAATTCGCGGCCTGAGGGTCGGCACGGCGTCGGCCGCGTCCAGCACCATCCAGGCCATCTCGAGGAGGTGCCCCGG
>NZ_JBQCGQ010000124.1:0-6618 GCF_051955515.1 Sinomonas sp. | reverse complement strand
AAGCCGGGTTCGATCACCCCGCACACCGACTTCGAGGCGAACGTCTACATCCTCTCCAAGGACGAGGGTGGGCGTCACAACCCGTTCTACTCGAACTACCGCCCGCAGTTCTACTTCCGTACCACGGACGTGACCGGCGTCATCACCCTCCCCGAGGGCACCGAGATGGTCATGCCTGGCGACAACACTGAGATGACCGTTGCGCTCATCCAGCCGATCGCTATGGAAGAGGGCCTCGGCTTCGCCATCCGTGAGGGTGGCCGTACGGTTGGCTCGGGCCGCGTTACCAAGATCCTCAAGTAGTCTTCGCGAGGATTCGGCGGCCTGCTAGCCGCCACTGAGAAGCCCCGCCGCAGCATTGCGGCGGGGCTTTTTCGTCCCGTATTATTCCAACAAGTGGATTAAATGCTGGCGCCTGGGGCGCGGAAGCGGGGGAGTCGTGAGCAATCCTGAGTTCGATGCGTGGTATCAAGCGGGATTCGAGGCCGGGCGGCGCCAGGGCTTCGCGGAGGGCCACCGCTCCGGCTTCTTTGAGGGCCACCGGGCGGGGTGGGAACAAGGGCTGCGCGATGCGGGTGCCGCAGCTCCTCAGCAGCAGCCTGTCCCCACTCCGCGTCACCTCCCCGTTCCGCAGCCCGCACCCACCCCTGGACCGGAGCCGGCGCGGTCCCCCTTGATCGTCCCGGCACGGTCTGGTCCCTCGCGGCACGCGCCAGTCATGACTGAGCCGCCCGTGCTTCGGCCAGTGGGAGAGAATGGGGGCGCAATGGCCGCCCGGCGCCGCGCGCGCCGCGGGGTCCAGAACGCGAACATCGCCCTGTACGTGGCCTCCCTGCTGATCGTGGCGGCGGGTTCGCTGTTCCTCGCGAGCGGGGCCGCGGACATCGCGAGGATTATGGTGCTGATCTGCGCCACCTCGCTGTTCTATGCTGCGGGTCTCGTGGTTCACGCGCGAGTGCCCCGTCTGCGCCCCGCCGCCGTTGCCTTCACCGGCACGGGACTGGCGCTTCTTCCTGTCTCGGGTCTTGCGGTCGATCTGATCTTGGTCCATCGCCCAGCCGTCACCTGGCTCGTCACGAGTCTTGTGGGTCTGGCGGCTTACGGTGCGGCGGCGCTCAGGCTACAGAGCCGCATCCTCGTGTATCTGTCGCTGACATTTGCCTTCTCCGCTGCATGGTCGGGCACGGCCGCTCTCGGCGGCGCTCTGGCGATGGATTTCCTCGCCATCATCATCCTTTCCGCGGCTCTGGGGGTCGTCGCGGCCGCCCGGCCACGATGGGTCGCGCCGATCATGCTGCGTTCGGTGATTCGGCTGCACCCCTATGTCGCCCCTGCGACCTTCGCAGCCGCGACCTTTGCTGCGCCCGCGCTCGAACGCGGGCAGTATCCCGCACTCGTCGGTGCCCTGTGCCTCCACTTCCTGCTCGCGGTGCTGACTCGCGGGCCACTTGTGCTGCGGCGATTCTCGTGGTGGGCGGCGCGTACGACGGCGATCATCGCCGTCGCGACCACCTTCGGCCAAGCGGCGGACTCGGGGGTTTTCGGCGATGGCCTCTTCGCCTTCGACGCTGGGGCCGTCGCCGCGGGCGTCATGACCGCCGCGCAGGTGCTCGCCGTCGGCCTCTTCGACCGGCGCATCTCGACTGGTGTCGGGCTGTCTCGGCGCGGCGTCCGAATTGAGCAGAGCACGGGGGTCGCGATACTGGCCGTGCTTCTCCTTTCGGCGCTGATCGCCTATGCGCTGGATCTCGGCGGGGCGCGGCCCGCCCTCTACGCGCTCGCTGCACTGACGCTCGTGGGCGCCCAGTTCACCGCGTGGCGGCACGGCCGTGCTACAGAAGCGCTGCCGGTCGTGGGAGTCGCCCTCCTTGCCGTCATCGGCGGTCCGCTCGGCCGCGAGTCTGTCGCGGTGCTCTCGCTCGTCGCGACGCTTTACTGGCTCGCTCGTGCTATCTGGCCCTCGGCCCTCGTTCCGTCCGACGACGTGGCGACGGCAGGTTGGGACAGGGGCCGCTGCATCGTCGCTGCGCGGATCGCCTCGGTGTTCGCCGCTCCAGCTGGCGTCAACGCGGTTCTGCCCGACTCGGTCGGCTTCGGCTTCCGTGCGGCCGCCGTGGCCACAGCGGCAGCGCTGATGGCGGCCCTGCAGCTCATCCTCCCTGCCTCGCGCAACACGGAGGCGCTCGGACGGACACCTTTCGCCCACGTTCAGGTCACCGGCTTCATGGCAGCCGCTGCGGTGGGCGGAACTGTTGTCGCCGCGCTGGTCGAGCCACGGCATGGCGCGACGTGGCACGTCATCGCAGCACTGGGCTGCTCGATCGCGGCCTTGGCACTCGCCACGGCGTCGATCGGCAGGCCCGATCCGGAGCGCGGGAGGGTCCTTGGGATTCCCTTCGACGAATGGCTGCCTGTTGCGATGCTGTCAGCGGCGGCATTCGGCCTGTTCACCGCTGATCGGTGGGGCGCGGGGAACAGTGTGCTGGCGACGCTCTGTGTCATCTGCGCTGCGGGCGTCTTGCGGTCATCGACCTCGGCCCGTCGGTTGACGTACGGGTGGGCGACTCGGCTTGCCTCGACTGCCTTCGTCGTCGCCGTGTTCCAGACGGCGGTCCGCGATGGCTGGGTCTTCGCCGTGGCGGGGCAGACCGTCACGGCTGCTCACGTTCTTGCGGTCGTTGCGCTCGCCCAATTAGGGATTCCCCTGATGGCCGAGGTTCGCGCCATCCGGCGCAGGGGCCTTGTCTTCCGCTGGGGCCTCGAGGACGCCTCGGTGGTTCTCGCGGTTGCGACGGCGGGGTGCACCACCACATCCGGTCCGGTCACCTCGGCGCTCATCGTCGGGGCAGCGGTTGGCGCCGCCCTGGCCGGACTCGCGCTTCTCCGTCGTCATGCCGCGGTCGCGGTGGCGCCGAGTGCGTACATCCTGACCATGCTCCTCGCCGCCGGTGATCTGCGGGTCTCCGAGATCCTCACGGCCGTCTTTGCGGTCTACGCGGCGATCGTTGTCCTCCTCAGTCGGGACCGGATGGTCGGCGGAGTCCATCTCGTGGCCGCACGCGTGCTGCCTCTCGTCCTCGTTGCGATGGTGGCTCAGGATGCCACGGCCTCGGCTACCGTGGTGAGCGTCGGCCTCGCGGCAGGTCTCGCCGCGCAGCACGTGGTGCGCCTTCTGCTCCGCGGACGCGCCGCGGACCTTCCGTTCCAGACCGCGACGTACTGGAGCAGCATCGCCGCCCAGCTCGCTCTGCCCGTTGTCTATGCCGTCACGGCCCGCGGGGAGCATATCGGCGGACGCTGGGTGCTCCTCGTGGAATCGCTGCTGCTTGTCGCCAGTGTTCTGCTCACCCTGCGCCGCCAGCCGGCAGCGGGGTATGCCGGAGTCGCCGGGATGCTCATGACCTTGGTCTGGGCCGCCCCGGCGATCGCGTTCCCTCGCGGCCAGTTCCTCGCTCAGCCGCTCGTGACAGGGATAGGCCTGGTACTCGTTGGGTGCCTAGTTGCCCTCGCTCACACCATCGGCATGGTCCTGTGGGACGGGACCCATCGCACCAGCGGAAACCTGAGGTCCTTGTGGCCTTGGACGGCCGGAGCCGCGAGCTTCGCCGTGATCGCAGCGGCGGCCAGTGCCAGAGAGCCAGCGTGGGTCGTCGGCCTCGCGCTCGCCAGCTGCGCGGCAGCGCTCTTTGCGGTCAACAGCGTGTGGGGCCATGTCCCGGCGGCTTCTGGCGTGTCGTTCCCCCTCGGTTGCCTTGCTGGGCTTGCGGCGACGGTCGCCGTCGCCGAGAGTGTCTTCACGCCCCAGACGCCGCCGTGGAATGACGTGCTCATGACACTCGTCGGCGGCGTGCTCCCGGCCGGAATCGGTATGGCGCTCCGGTGGGCAACCATCTGGGCGGCGGCGGACGAACGTCTAGCCGGCCTCGCGCGGCTCGGCGCAGATCCGGTGCGACGCTGGTCGCTCGTGGGGAGCGCCGTCGTCGCCCTCGGCCTTGCGGCCCGCGCCGCCTGGGAGCCCCCAGCCTCCCCAGTCCTGCCCTTCCTAGCCCTTGCCCTCGTCGCCCTGACGGTTCCAGAGCTCCCGCTGCGCTGGAGACGGCTCGCGACGGAGCTCGGGATGGTGGTCGTGGTGGCAGCGATCCAGAGGGCCCTGTTCGCCGGGAGGATGGGGGAGAGCCCCTTCTGGCTTGCTCAGTGGTACATCGTGCTTGCCGCGTCCATAGCAGGCTTGCGCTACGTCTCGATCCAAGCGCGCGCGGGAGCCATCTGGCTCACAACGGCGGCCTCGATGGCGACGCTGACCGGACTTGCGGTGGCGTTCACGGCGGATGGTGCCCAGCAGGTGTGGCTCCTCGTTGTCTTCGCGGGGCTGGTCGGCGCGGGCCTGGCTGTGGGGGAGCGGCGCTTCACCGCGTGGGGAGCCATCGGCGTGCTCGCGTGTGTCCTCTGGGCCGTGCGGGCTTACCCTTACCTGCTTCTCGGTGCCCTCGGCCTTGCCCTCATCGGATTCGCGGTATGGTGGCTCGTCCGATCGCCGAGGGGCACGCTGCTACCGTAGGGCACGCTGCTACCGTAGGAGGAGCCGAGCCTGTGGCCGGCGCACCCTCGGAAAGGACTCGGGCATGGGCTGGATCATCGTCATGGCGCTCGTGGTCGTGCTCGTGGCCGGGTACTTCTACGTCCGGAAGAACTTCAAGAACGAGATCGAGCGGGCCAAGCGCATCCGGCGCGCGAACCGCGGCGAGTAGTGGCCCGACGTCACGCCGCGCTCTGCCGGCGCCGGGCCTGATTGAGGCTTCGCAGCCACTCGAACGATGCTTTGGGCGTGCGCTCGAGCGTGTCGAAGTCAACGTGGACAAGCCCGAAGCGCTGGGAGTACCCGGCGGCCCATTCGAAGTTGTCGAGCAGGGTCCATACGAACCACCCAGCGAGCCGCACGCCGCTGGCCGGGCCGTCAGGCCGCACCGACAGCAGCGCGGATTCCAGATGCGAGGCGAGGTAGTCGATCCGCTCCTGGTCGTCGATCGGCTCGTCCGCGCTGGAGGGCTCCGGGAAGCTCGCGCCGTTCTCCGTCACGAAGATCGGCGGCAGCGCGTCACCGTAGCGGCGGTGCAGCTCGGCGAGCTGCACTCCAATGTGCCCGGGGGCGATCGGCCACCCGAATCCCGTCCGCGGAAACTCGGGGAACTCCGCGAGGTGGAAGGGGAGCTCCTTGAGGGCCTCGATCTCGCCGGCGAGCTCGTTCTCGGGATCCGTTCCGGCCCCGATCCTGACGGGGTAGTAGTAGTTGAGTCCGTAGAAGTCGAGCGGCTGGTGGATCACCTCGAGGTCGCCTTTGCGGATGACCGCGCGGAGGGGCTGGAAGTTTCCCCGGCCCAGCCAGGGAAGCTTCGGGTACCGGCCCAGCAGGACAGGATCCGCATAGATGCCGTTGAACAGCGTGTCGAAGACGCGGGCGTGGAGCTTGTCCAACAGCCGTGAGGACTTCGGATAGACGGGGGCGTGCAGGTTGGTGATCCCCACCTGCCCTCGCGCGCCCGATCCCCTGAGCGCCTGAGTGGCGAGCCCGTGGGCCAGGAGCTGATGGTGCACTGCGGGAAGCGCCCGGTAGAAGAGCTTGCGGCCGGGCGCGTGCAGCCCCAGCGCATAGCCGTTGAGCGTCACGGTGACGGGTTCGTTGAGCGTGATCCAGTGCGGCACGCGGTCCCCGAGGCGCCGCCCTGCCTCCGCCGCATAGTCGGCGAAGCGTTCCGACGTCGCGCGGGACAGCCAGCCTCCATCGCGTTCGAGTGCAAGGGGCGTGTCCCAGTGGTAGAGGGTGACCATAGGACTGACCCCTGCGTGGAGCAGGAGATCGATGAGCCTGTCGTAGAACGCCCAGCCCTTCTCGTTCCAGGGGCCGCGCCCCTCGGGCTGCACCCGGGGCCACGAGATGGAGAGCCGGTACGAGTCGACGCCGAGGTCGCCGAGGAGGGCAACATCCTCCTCGAGCCGGTGATAATGGTCGACGGCGATGGCGGGCGAGGCGCCGTCCTCGATGGCGCCGTCGAGCTCGGCGAAGACATCCCAGCCTGAGGGGCCGCGGCCGTCGTCGTCCACGGCTCCTTCGATCTGGAAAGCCGCGGTAGCGACGCCCAGCGTGAAGTCCGCGGGCAGCATGGCTGCCAAACGGTCGACGGCGAGGCGCGGCATGGGCATATCATCGCCCCGGCCGCCGGGCCTTGGCTACAGGCCGATTGGCTATCGCTCGCGTTCTCTGGCACACTAGATGAGTTGTTCAAGCGCTCCTTCGCGTCCCGATCCGGATAATGCCGGGTGCAGGGTCCAAGCTGGAGCCCAAATATGACCCACCTCCGCAAAGAAGCTACGGGTACGTGCGTGTGCAAATCACGACACGCCCGACCGCGGGGGTCGGAGGGCCGGCTGATTGAGGAACCCGGGAAATCCCGGATTCAGTCAGTGCGGCCTGTGGTGGCCTCGACCTTGAATGCCTCGGCAGCCACGGATAGCTGAAACCGAACAGTGCAGCACTGACATGAAAGCGAGTCGGACGATATGGCGGGACAGAAGATCCGCATCCGGCTGAAGTCGTATGACCACGAGGTCATCGATACTTCG
>NZ_JBQCGQ010000123.1:0-7288 GCF_051955515.1 Sinomonas sp. | reverse complement strand
CCGCACGATCGTGGACACCATCTCGGACAACGCGGCTATGGGCGCCATGGTCGTGGGCGGCCGTCCGGTGCGGCCGCACGACGTGGACCTCCGCTGGGTCTCGGCGCTCCTGTACCAGAACCAGGAGATCGTCGAGACGGGTGTCGCCGCCGGGGTGCTCAACCACCCCGCCTCGGGGGTCGCGTGGCTCGCCGACAAGCTCGCCCAGCACGGCCAGTCGCTCCGCGCCGGGGACCTCGTGCTCGCCGGCTCGTTCACCCGGCCCATGTGGGTCTACGAGGGAGACACCGTGTACGCGGACTACGGGCCCCTGGGGACGGTGACATGCCGTTTCGTCTAGAACCCGAGCGGACCTTCCGCCACGCCCTCGAGCAGGCCGGAGACCACCAGAACAGCGCGAAGATCGGCCTGTGGGTCTGCTCCGGCAGCCCGCTCGTCGCCGAGATCATGGCCGGCTCCGGCGCAGACTGGCTGCTCATCGACGCCGAGCACAGCCCGAACTCGCTCGAATCCGTGCTCGCACAGCTCCACGCGGTCCACGGCTACCCCGTGCTGCCCATGGTGCGGCTGCCGTGGAACGACGTCGTGCTCATCAAGCAGTACCTGGACCTCGGGGCCCAGAACCTGCTGATCCCGATGGTCAACGACGCCGAGCAGGCGCGGGCCGCCGTCGCTGCCGTGCGGTACCCGCCGCACGGCGTGCGCGGGGTCGGATCGGCGCTTGCCCGGGCCGCACGCTGGAACCGGATCCCGGACTACCTCGCACGGGCCGACGAGACGATCTCCCTGGCGGTGCAGATCGAGACCACCGAGGCGGTCGAGAACGTCAAGGACATCCTCGCCGTCGACGGCGTGGACGCGATCTTCATCGGCCCCTCCGACCTCGCGGCGTCCATGGGCTACCTCGGCCAGCAGGAGCATCCAGAGGTGGTTGCCGCCGTCGAGCGCTGCCTGGCCGCCGCCCAGGAGGCGGGGAAGCCAGCCGGGGTCAACGCCTTCGTCGAAGCGACCGCGCGTCGCTACATCGACGCAGGCGCCCGCTTCGTCCTGGTCGGCGCCGACGTCGCCATCCTCGCCCGCTCGAGCGAGGAGCTCGCCGCGCGCTTCGCGCAGACAGCCGGGAACACGGCCGACGACGGCGAGCGCCCCGCGAGCTACTGAGGGGCCAGCTATTGAGGCGACAGCTACTGAAGGCGCGGGCAGACTTCAGCTCTGCCCGCGCCAGAGGCGCTGCCACCACGGGCGCCGGCTCCTCAGCAGCTCCGCCTCCGCAGCAGCAACCTCCTCGGCTTGCCGCGCCGCCGCCGTCCGCTCTTCGCGCCGCTCCCGCCAACGCTGCACCTCGCCGTCCACGTCCCGGGTCTTCGTGACCACGGGAGGCCCGCCTTCGAGCTGGCGGCGGGCGTCGATCACGCGCGCATTGAAGTCTTCGAGGGCATCGCGGACCTCCTTCTCCGTGAACAGCGCATCGAGGCGCTCGTCCAACTCCGCGTCCTCCACCCGCAGCAGGATGGCCTTCGGCCCGAGTCCTGTGAGGTGTTCGCGCTGGATGAGCCCCTTGATCCACCAGTCGGGGTCGTGCGTGCCGCCGAGACCCGGGATCGGCTTGCCCGCGTACTTGAGGTTGTCGAAATCCCCGCGGGCCATGGCGTCTCGAACCAGATAGTCGGCGCGGCGCGCGGAATCGAATCTGAGGCGCTTCTTCCGCAGCTCCTCCTGGCGCTGGGCCTCCGCGCGCTCTTCCTCGGACAGTTCGGGATCGTTCTCGCCCGTCTGGGCGGCCCGCAGCTCCGCCGCGTGTTCGAGTCGCCTCCGGAGCTCGTCCCCTCCCCTGTGGTTCACCCCATCGACGATACTGAGATTATGGCCGCGCCGCAGGAGGACAGCGCCACCGGGGATGGCCGCTACGCCGACCGCACTGAGGCTGGCCGTGTGCTCGCGAGCGCCCTGCGAACGGCCATGGCCAGCCTTGCTGACGCGGTGGTCCTTGGGCTGACCCGTGGGGGCGTTCCGGTCGCCGCCGCGGTGGCACGCGAACTCGGCCTCCCCTTCGACGCGGTTCCTGCTCGCAAGCTCGGCATCCCCGGCCACGAGGAAGTGGCCTTCGGCGCCATCGCCTCGTGCGATGGCCACCGCTGCGCCGATCTCGACCGCCCCCTCATCCGCCGCCTGCTCGCCTCGGGCTTCAGCCCCGCCTCCCTCGACCAGGTGCGCGATCGGGAGCTCGCCGAACTCGGCCGCCAGGAGTGCGTCTTCCTCGGCGGCCGCTCTCAGGGCGCGGCGGGACGCACGGTGATCCTGTGCGACGACGGTGCCGCCACCGGGGACACGGCGCGTGCCGCGGTGGGTGCGGTCCGCGCGGCGGGGGCCGCCGTCGTCGTCCTCGCCGTGCCGGTGGCTCCGCCCTCCGCGGTGGAGGATCTCGCCGCCGTGGCGGATCGGGTGGTGTGCCCGCGCCAGCCGCTTGCGTTCCTCTCGGTCGGCGGCGCCTACGAAGGGTTTCCGCAATGCAGCGACGAAGAGGTCCAAGGCCTCCTCGCCGGTCGGGATTGAGCGCGCGGGATGTGAACTGGCGGGGCTGAACGTACGTGGACTCGCGCGGCGGGCACCGCTACTTGCCCGACCGTGGCGAGTCCACGCCGTTTCATAGTGACCGCCTCTGGAGTCCAGAGACAGGCCCTTGTGCCCTAGTGGCTCGGCTGGTCGGCGTCGTCCTCGCCCAGATGGTGGGCTGCGACGCCTTCCGCTCCGCTCTCCACACCGTGGCCGATCCGCTGGTACAGCGCTGGCCTGGTGCGCCGCAGCCGCAGGGCCCAGACCACTCCCGCGATCCCGGGGAGCACTATCAGCGCCGGGAGGATGAAGCTCAGGGCGCTGGGTTCGGTCTGCCCGAGCAGGACGTCGAAGTTCGCGACGATGAGCCCGAAGACCGCGGCGAGTGCGACGGCGCCGAGCGAGGGCGCGATGACGGCCGACCACGCGCCGCGCGCGAGATTCCGGCGTCTCCGGAAGAAGCCGACGACGGCGGCGGAGACGATCGCCATGAGGAGCACGAGGCCCATGGCGCCTGCGTTGGTGAGCCACGTGAACATCGTCAGGACCGGGTACAGCGGATCCGCGCCGTTCCCGGCGATGGCGAACGCCACGGTCACCGCGACGGCAATCCCGGTCTGAACGAGCGAGCCCGCCTTGGGCGCGCCGTGCCGGCTGGTGGCCTCGAGCCACGAGGGGAGGACGCGCTCACGCCCCAGCGAGAAGAAGTACCGCGCCACGGCGTTGTGGAAGCTCACCAGGGCCGCAAAGAGGCTGGTGCAGAACAGGACCTGCGCGATATCCGCGACGATCTGACCCACGTGGCCGCTGAGGAACGTGAAGACGAGGTCGGGGCCCTGCTTGCCTGCCACGTCGAAGAGCTGGGACGGACCCGTGCCCACGGCCATCGCCCAGGACGACACGGCGTAGAAGACCGCAATGACGCCGACGGCGGTGTACGTCGCGCGGGGAATCGTCCGCTCGGGTTCCTTGGCCTCCTCGCCGTAGATGGCCGCGGATTCGAAGCCCATGAACGCCGCGATGCCGAAGGAGAGAACGGCGCCGACGCCCGGGACGAACAGGCTGGCCGGCGACAGCGGTTCTGCCGAGACGCCCTCGGGAGCGACGGCGAACGAGACGACGTCGTAGACGATCACCACGAGGAACTCGAGCGCCACGAGCGCGCCGAGCACCTTCGCAGAGAGGTCCACGCGGTTCACGCCGAGGACGGCCACGACGGCGATGCAGACGACGACGGGAACCCACCACGGGATGTCGACCCCGAAGCGCTCGGAGAGGAGCGAGGACACCGTGAAGCCGAACAGTCCGTAGATGCCGACCTGCATGAGGTTGTAGGACATAAGGGCCACGAGCGAGACGCCGACGCCGGCCGGGCGCGAGATTCCCTGGGCGACGTACGCGTAGAAGGCCCCGGCATTCGTGACGTGCCGGCTCATCGCGGCATAGCCGACGGCGAAGACGGTCAGGACGGCGCCCAGGATGAGGTAGGACAGGGGCACGCCCAGAAGCCCCGTCACGGCGAACGTGGTGGTGACGCCGCCGGCCAGAACGGTCAGCGGCGCCGATGCGGCAATGATCATCATGGTCACCGACGCGACGCCGAGCCTCCGCTCCCGATGGTGCGCTCCCGTCGACGTCACCCCCTGCGCGTGGTGCGAGCCCGTCTCGATGCTCATGGTTCTCCAGTCGATGGTGGATGAAAAGGTGGATGCGGCTGCGGCCGCAACACCATCGTCCTGCGGCCGCTCACCGAGTGACTTGTCCCACAGCGAACGCTTCTTGTCCTCCAAGGAGCGGCTGCTGGACCGTACCTAGGAGTGGCAGTGCCCGCCCTCGAGCGGGGCCGACGGCGGCACATCCAGAACGGGGCTCCGATCGAAGAAGCCCTCCGGCCGGAGCCGGAAGCCCACGTGGTCGACCGGCATGATCGGCCAGTCCTCGGGTCGCGGGAAGTGGGTCAGGCCGAACGTGTGCCACACGACGAGCTCCGCGCCGTCGAGATCGCGGTCCTGTGCCTGGTACGCGGGCAGGCCCGCCCCGCCCGAGTGCTGGTTGACGAAGTCGCCGGTGGGGTACCGCTCGCTCTCGTCGTAGCGCGTCACCCAGAGGTCCTTCGTCGCGAACGCGGCGCGGGCGGCGACAGACGACGACGGATCGGCGAGCAGCATGGGCTGGCCCTGCGGGTGCAGCTTGTAGCCGACCGGCTCCCCGAGGCGGTTGAGGGACACGGGGTTCGAGACGATCCAGGCCCGGCCGGCCGCCATGTCCGCGCTGCGGGCCGCCTCGGATTCCCGGCGGATCACAGTGCGGCGCCTCGTGAACGCGTTCCCGCGCTCGTTGCCTGCGCCCAGGGGGACGCGCACGGCGTCCTCTTCCTCGACGCGGTTCGGGCCGCCGTCGAGCGCGAAATCCAGGCGCGCGCTGAAGAGGTGCTGGTGGAACGGCGCACCCAGGCCCGGGGCCATCTCCGAGGCGTACTCGTAGCCCTTGCCGGGGTAGGCGCTCGTGAAGACGACGCCCGTGGCCTTCGCCTCGAACTCGATGGTGCCGTCCAGGTAGAGGTACCAGTAGAAGCCGTAGTCGTAGTTGCCGATCGTGGTGAAGAAGCTGATGACGAGGCGACGGTTGCGGCGCACGTAGTTCACGCCAGCCCACAGGTCGGAGTGCTTGGCGAGGATCGACCAGTCCTCCTCGTGCATGCAGATGCCGTTGCGGATGGTCCGGGGGTTGCCGAAGGCGTCGCTCACCACGGGGCTCAGGTACGTGATCTCGCCGAGGCAGTCACAGCCGAGCTCCAGCGAGTTGGCGTACTGGCCCACGAGGTACTCCCCCGTGTCGAAGTAGTTCTGCCAGGAGCGGACAGGCGAGGGGTCGCCGTAGGGAACCACCATCTCCGCGATCGAGGCGCGGTCGAGGATGCGGCGGCGACGCATCCCGACGCTTCGGGCGGCGTCGGGGGCGACGTCGTCGAACGCGATGTTGTGGAGCACGAGGCCCTCGCGCACGTCGAAGCCGACGTCCAGACTCCAGCGCTCCCACTCGACGTGATTGCCCTCGGTGACCGTGAAGCTCGGCCCCTCCGGCTGGGTGATCTCGATCGGCTTCTGGCTCGTGCGCAGCGGACCGGTGAGCTCGGGGTCCGTGAAGTTGCCGTGCTCCGACGGCACCGGCATGGGCCCGAAATCGAGGACCTGATCCACCCTGCGATTCACGATGTCGATGTACGCCACGAGGCCGTCGACCGGGTGGGCCCACGGGAGGTCCTCCGGGAACTCCTGAACGAAGGCGAGCCCGCGCAGGATCCGGCGGCCCTTCTCCTCCGGGTACTCGAACACGCCGGCCGAGAGCGGCGCGACCCGGACCTTCGCGACGTCCAGATTGCGGGCCTCGAGCGCCGCGAGCCAGCGCTCGTCCGCGTTGAGGATCTCCTCGACGGCCTCGAACTCCTCCTCGAGCACGGGCAGCTCGCCGGTGACGGAGGTGTCGAGCTTTACATCCTTGTCCACCTCCCGGCGGGTCACCGAGACCGTCACGTCGTGCGGCCGGGCACCGGAAACGTCGTGGAGGAAGGCACGGAAGCGGCGGTCGACTGCGGGATCGTCTCCTGCGCCCCGCGGCGGGTCGACTAGACCGAGGTACGCAATGCGGGTCGTCTCGCTCCACAGGCCAGCCTCGGTCAGGATCTCGCGGACTGCGCTGATCTCCTGGGCCACTGCGAGGGCGTAGGCGCCCGGCTCGCTGGATTCTTCTCGGTGGTCTGCGGCCTGCTCCGCGGTGTGACAGGCGTGACTGCTGGTCTCGATGCTCATGGGTCCTCCGGTGGGCGGATGAAGTTTTTTCTATAGACGTAGAGAATAAGCGCCTGTAAGCTGAATCACAACAGCCGTAGAAAAAAGACTTTCGAACGAGGACACCGAACCCATGCCGAAGATCGTCGACCACGACCAGCGCCGCGTGGAGCTCGTGGACGCGACGTGGCGCATCATCGCCGAGAAGGGGCTCGACGGCGCCACGATGCGCGACATCGCCGCCGAGGCCGGCTTCGCGAACGGTGCGCTCAAGCCCTACTTCCCGTCGAAGGACCGACTCCTGGACTTCGCGTTCGAGCACATCTTCGCCCAGACCAACCGCCGCATGGAGGCAGCGACTGCCGGGCTCACCGGGCGCGAGGCGCTGCGCACGTACTGCCACGAGATCCTCCCGCTCGACGACGAGAGACGGAATGAGGCCCGGGTTGCCATCGCCTTCTGGCAGAAGGCGATGCAGGATCCTGCGAAGGCGGCCGTCCACGAGAGGTCCATGGAGCAGTGGCGGGAGGCGCTCGGGCGGCTGCTCGTCGAGGCGGGGCATGGCGGGGCAGACCTCGTCACCGCCGTCGGCGCCATCATGGACCTCGTCCTGGGGGCCCAGATCACCGCCACCCTCTCCCCCGCCCACCACTCGCCGCAGCAGCTCGTCGACCAGCTCGACTGCCTGCTGACCGCACTGATCGGAGGCACCGCATGAGAGCGCCAGCCTTGGTCCATTCCCCCGGGCTCGACCTCGCCGTCGCGCACGACATCGACGCGTGGCGGCGTGCGACGTCGGAGTCCTTCGTCCCGCTCAAGGTCACCGCCGACCGGGTTGCGGGCTTCCGGGGCAGCATGCGCGGCAAGAGGCTCGAGCTCGAGGACCTCAGCATGATCGAGGTCGCTGCGAGCGGGCACGCGGTCCACCGCACCGAGGAGCTCATCGC
>NZ_JBQCGQ010000122.1:0-15632 GCF_051955515.1 Sinomonas sp. | reverse complement strand
CTACAAGGACGTCGCCCTGCTGCGCAAGTTCATCTCGGACCGCGGCAAGATCCGCGCCCGCCGAGTGACCGGCGTGACCGTGCAGGAGCAGCGGAAGATCGCCCAGGCGATCAAGAACGCCCGCGAAGTTGCCCTGCTCCCTTACTCCGGCGCTGGCCGCGGCTGAGAAGGGAAGCGAGAAAACCATGGCAAAGATCATCCTGACCCAGGAAGTGACCGGACTCGGCACGCCTGGTGACGTTGTCGAGGTCAAGGACGGCTACGCCCGCAACTACCTCTACCCGCGCGGCTTCGCCCTGCGCTGGACCCGTGGTGGCGAGGCGCACGTCGAGGCGATCAACGCTGCCCGTGCAGCCAAGGCCCACAAGACGCTCGAGGCCGCGCAGGAGCAGGCTGCTGCTCTCGCGAAGACCCCGGTCCGTCTTCAGGTCAAGGCCGGCAAGGAAGGCCGCCTCTTCGGCACCGTCCGCACCGAGGCTGTCGCCTCCGCCGTCGAGGAAGCCGGTCTCGGCGCGATCGACAAGCGCAAGGTCGTCCTTCCCGGGCACATCAAGTCGACGGGCAACTACGACGTCGCCGTGCGCCTGCACGACGAGGTCACTGCGACCATCAACCTTCAGGTTGTCGCCGCGAAGTAGTCCCGAGTGGCCTGAGGGCTAACGGACCTCGAGAGGGCCTCTGCCGATTCGGCAGGGGCCCTCTCTACCGTTTCAGGTACAGATACTGCGCCCTCAGGGCGTTTCGGGTGCAGATACTGCCCGCCCCTTCAGCTGGTTGGTGAGTATCTGTACCCGAAACGCCCTGAACGGGAAGTTTCTGCACCCGAAACGGGTGGTGGGAATACGGCGTCGAGCTCCACCGTTGTCGAGATTGATGCAAACGCATGAAACTCGCGAACGGAGAGCGAACACTATGAATGCCAAGAGGATCGTCGTCATCTCGGCTGGTCTGGGCACCCCATCGTCAAGCCGCCTGCTTGCCGACCAGTTGGCTGAAGCGACGGTGCGCCGCGCCGCGGTCCTTGGCGTTGAGACCGAAGTGTCCGCCTTCGAGCTGCGGGACCTTGCGGTGGACATCGCCAACAACTTCGTCACCGGATACGCCGCGCCGAGGCTCGCGGAAGCCATCCGCGCCGTCGAGGAATCGGACGCCCTGATCGTCGTTTCGCCCGTCTTCAGCGCCTCGTATAGCGGTCTGTTCAAGTCGTTCATCGACGTGCTCGACAACAAGGCGTTGGACGGCAAGCCAGTCCTGCTCGGCGTCACGGGCGGCTCTGAGCGCCACAGCATGGTCCTCGACTTCGCGATGCGGCCGCTCTTCACGTACCTGCGCGCCCGCATCGTGCCCACCGGGGTCTTCGCGGGACCCATGGATTGGGGCAAGGGCGACGACGGCGACGCGGCTTCGGCGGGCGGCCTTGGGGCGCGCATCGAGCGCGCCGCCGCTGAGCTTGCGGCCGAGCTTGTAGGTCATCGAGCCCCGGCGCGTGCGCCGAAGATCGCCACGCGTCCGGAGGACAAGGGCTTCGAGGAACTCCTCGCCGAGCTGACCGGCCGCAACTGATCGCCGTCGTACCATGACGGGGTGCAGTCAGAGCGCCCCTATGCCCCCGTCGTCGACGGCCACAACGACCTTCCCTGGGCCCTGCGGCAAGACTTCGGGTACGACGTCGCCGCCGCAACGCTCGAT
Organism: Sinomonas sp.; assembly: GCF_051955515.1. GTDB lineage: Bacteria > Actinomycetota > Actinomycetes > Actinomycetales > Micrococcaceae > Sinomonas. Next base: position 13,943 of record NZ_JBQCGQ010000122.1, on the reverse strand, counting down.
GTCGGCCAGCCGAGGCTCCACACGGACATTCCTCGGCTGCGACGGGGCGGCGTCGGCGCCCAGTTCTGGTCGGTCTTCGTCCCCTCGACGCTGACGCCGGAACAGGCGGTCGTTGCGACGCTCGAGCAGATCGACTGCGTGCGTCGCATCGTGACCGCCCACCCGGCGACGTTTGAGCTGGCGAGGACCGCCGCGGAGGTGAGGGCCGCCGTCGACCGTGGACGCATTGCGTCCCTCATGGGAATGGAGGGCGGTCGCAGCATCGCTGCCTCGCTCGGTGTCCTGCGCATGATGGGCGAGCTGGGCGTCCGCTACATGACCCTCACCCACAATGACAGCCTCCCCTGGGCCTCGTCAGCCACTGGCGAGGGCGCAGATCACGGGCTGACGGCGTTCGGGCGCGAGGTGGTCGCGGAAATGAACCGCATCGGGATGATCGTGGACCTCTCGCACGTCTCCGAGCGCACCATGCAGGACGCGCTCGACACCACCACTGCACCCGTCATGTTCTCGCATTCGTCGTGCCGAGCGGTCTGCGGGCATCCGAGGAACGTTCCCGATGGCGTCCTCGAGAGACTCCCCGACAACGGTGGCCTGCTCATGGTCACGTTCGTCCCCAAGTTCGTCTCGGAGGCGTGCCGCGACCACGCGCGGGCGGTGCGGGACAAGCGGCTTGAGTTGGGGCTGCCGGTCGGCTTCCATGACGTCCCGCCCGCGGAGAACCCCGATGCGGCGCGCGCCTTTGCCGCCTGGGTCGCCGCCAACCCGGCGCCCGAGGCGACCATCGACGACGTCGTCCGTCACCTCGAGCACGCCCGCGAGGTGGTGGGACCACAGCACCTTGGGCTGGGCGGCGACTTCGACGGCACTGTCGACCTCCCCATCGGGATGGACGGCGTCGCCGGCTACCGTCCGCTGCTCGACGCGCTCCGTGAGCGCGGCTGGTCGGATGACGATCTCGAGGCGCTGTGCTGGGGCAACGCCCTTCGCGTGCTGGAGGCGACCGAAGTCAGCGCCGGGTGAGGCGGACTCAGAGGAGTTCGACGAACGCGCGCGCCTCTTCGATGCTGATCTCCGAGTGGCGCCACAACAGCTGGGCGGCATCCTCGGCGTCGCCGATCTGGGCCAGCGACTTGATCTCCGAATAGATCTCGTCGTTGAGGAGATTGCTCGCAACCTCAAGCGTCTGCCGGCCGTTGCTCACAATGGCTCGGTAGCGGTACGGGTAGCGGGTGGTCGAGCGCTCGCCGAATGCGGCCGCGGGCACCTTGGAGGGGGTTTCAAAGGCGGCCGACGGCGCCCCCGGCTCCGGCTCGCGGCTTTCCACAGCCTGGGGCTGGGTAGGCTGCTCCGGCTCTGGCTCCGCAAGGGGTTCTGGCTCTGTTTGAGAGGCGTCGGGCGTTGCCTCCCGGCCCCCGTACGGCTGAGGGTGGCGTTCCATGAGGAGCACGGCATTGCGGGCCTCGGTGAGCTTCGTCCCCGTGGCTTGCCGATAGACCGCAATGGCCTGGACCGTCAGCCCCTGTGCGATGAGGGAGTAGATCATGCGGTGCTGCTCTTCGGTCAGCTTCGAGGACGCAGCCGCCGCTGCCTCTGGTCCGCCCGCCATGGCTGTCTCGGCCGACTCCCGCGACTGCTTCACACCCCGCCGGAAGATCAGGACGACGACGGCAACGACGCACAACAGGATGATGAGTGGCGGCAGCAGGTTTTCCATCGGGGCTTCCGGATCGGTGCAGCGGGTGCGGGAAGTGGTCAACGCGAGCCCCCGTTCGGGGCACTTCCAGAGTAGTACGGGCCACGTGCAGCGGCACTCCCGTGCGTTGCCCTCCGGACCGCAGGGACGACGTATTCCCGTGAGTGCATGCTCACCCGAAGCACAACTCGCCAAGCATGTGCTGCAACTCACATAAACTTGCGGCAGTGGCTGAAAACACAAACATGCGTCCAAAAAAGCGTTCTGGCGCTGTGGATTTCCCATGTGGAAAAAAATCTTTAGTCCACACTCTGTAGATGATGTTTTCCCACGTCAGCACCCTGTTGAGGACTAAGCGGAAAAGTTGTCCACAGATATCCACAGGCTCTGTGAACAAGTGGGAGTGCATTCCCCACAGGTTATCCACACCTCCAGTGGATGACGGGCTTTGGTTTGTCGGACCCCCTCGATAGCGTGACTGCAACTCATCCGGAAGAGGTGTTCGCACCCCGATCCGGCAGTCGTGTTCGAGGTGAGGTATCCCGGTGTCTGCTCCCCAGATCGAGTCCGCCCCGTCGTATCGGGATTCGGACGTGGGGCGTACGCCGCCTCAGGACATCGTCGCCGAGCAATCGGTGCTCGGCGGCATGATGCTCTCCAAGGATGCGATTGCGGATGTCGTCGAGGTGGTCCGCTCCAACGACTTCTACCGTCCTGCACACGAGACGATCTTCGAGGCCATCACCGATCTCTACAGCCGCGGTGAGCCCGCAGATGCCGTCACCGTCTCCGACGAGCTGACCAAGCGCGGCGAGATCAACCGCGTCGGCGGGCCGGCGTATCTCCATGAGCTCATCCAGATGGTCCCGACGGCAGCGAATGCGGGTTACTACGCCGAGATCGTCGCCGAGCGCGCGATCCTCCGCAGACTCGTCAGCGCGGGAACCAAGATCGTCCAGCTCGGCTACGGGCAGGACGGCGAGGTGGAGGATCTCGTCAATCAGGCGCAGGCGGAGGTGTTCTCGGTGGCCGAGCGTCGTCAGGGCGAGGACTACGTGGCCCTGTCTGAGGTCATGGAATCGGCTATGGACGAGATCGAGGCGGCGGGCCATCGCGGTGAGGGCATCACGGGCGTCCCGACGGGCTTCTATGAACTCGACGAACTCACCCACGGCCTGCACCCGGGACAGATGATCGTCATCGCTGCGCGCCCCGCCGTCGGAAAGTCGACGTTCGCGCTCGACTTCGCCCGTTCGGCCGCAATCAAGCACAAGCTGCCCACAGTCTTCTTCTCGCTCGAGATGGGCCGCAATGAGATCGCCATGCGACTCATGAGCGCCGAGGCGACGATCCAGCTCCAGGACCTCCGCCGCGGAACCCTGCGCGACGAGCACTGGGCCAAGATCGCGAAGGTCATGGGTCCCCTCAACGAGTCGCCATTGTTCATCGACGACTCGCCGAACATGTCGCTCATGGAGATCCGGGCGAAGTGCCGTCGTCTGAAGCAGCAGCACGGCCTCAAGCTCGTGGTGCTCGACTACCTCCAGCTCATGTCCTCCGGCAAGAAGGTCGAGAGCCGTCAGCAGGAAGTCTCCGAGTTCTCGCGGGCGCTCAAGCTGCTGGCCAAGGAGCTCGAGGTTCCGGTGATCGCGCTCTCGCAGCTCAACCGCGGATCCGAGCAGCGCCAGGACAAGCGGCCGATGGTCTCGGACCTTCGAGAGTCAGGGTGCCTCACGGCGGACACTCGAATCCTTCGGTCGGACACCGGTGCCGAGACCACGATGGGGGAGCTCTTCGCTTCCGGGGCGAAGGATGTCCCCGTGTGGTCCCTCGACGAAAGCCTGCGATACGTCGAGCGACACCTCACCCATGTGTTCTCTACGGGCGTGAAGCCGGTATACAAGCTCAAACTAGCGTCAGGCCGCACGATCCGTGCCACCGACAACCATCCCTTCTTCACCTACGAAGGGTGGAAGCCGCTCGGCACGCTTTCCCTGGGGGACCGTCTGGCTATTCCCCGTCACGTCAACGGCCCGGCCCGCCGAACTGAGTGGGACGACCGGCAAGTGACGATGCTCGCCCATCTGATCGGAGACGGTTCCTTCGTCCGGCGTCAGCCGATCCGTTACGCGACGAAGGATGAGGCCAACGTGGCAACCGTGACGGATGCCGCCACCTATTTCGGCATCACCGCTGTCCGTGATGATTACGCCGCGGCACGATGCACAACGGTGAGGCTTCCAGCCCCGTTCAGACTCACTCATGGCAAACGGAATCCCATCGCCGCGTGGCTCGACAGCCTTGGCCTCTTCGGGGCGAGAAGCCACGAGAAGTTTGTGCCCGAGGCCGTGTTCGCGCTGCCCAAGCGGCAGATCGCGCTGTTCCTGCGCCATCTCTGGGCGACTGACGGGTCGGTGACCGTCAACAAGGCGGGCACAGGTGGTCGCATTTACTACGCCTCGACTTCTCGGAGGCTGCTCGACGGCGTTGCCCTGCTCCTCCTCAGATTCGGCATCACGGCCCGCATCAAGACCGCGACGCCGAAGGGAAGCTATCGATCTGACTACACCCTCGACATCTCGGGCGCGGACGATCAGCGGCGGTTCCTGCAAGAGATTGGCGTCGCAGGGCAGCGGTCGGCGACCTGCGAGAGATTGCTCGATATCGTCAAGGCGACGACGGCGAATACCAATGTCGACACGGTTCCTCATGGCGTGTGGGACGACGTGCGTGCAATTCTGGCGGATAAGGAGATGACCCACCGCGAGTTCCAAGCCGCCCTTGGTCATCAATACTGTGGGTCGACCCTGTTCAAGGCAGCGCCTTCGCGTCAGCGCCTCTCGCGGGTCGCAGAAATTCTTGGCTCCGCTGAGCTCGAGATCCACGCACTCAACGACGTCTTCTGGGACTCGATCGTCAGCATCGAACCGGACGGAGTCGAGGAGGTCTATGACGCGACGGTCCTGGGCAACCACAACTTCATCGCCAATGGCATCGCGGTCCATAACTCGATCGAGCAGGATGCGGACATGGTCATCCTTCTGCACCGCGAGGACGTCTACAACAAGGAGTCGCCCCGCGCGGGCGAGGCGGACATCCTCGTTGCGAAGCACCGCAACGGCCCAACGAAAGACATCGTCGTGGCCTTCCAAGGCCACTACTCCCGCTTTGCCAACATGGCAGCCGACTCGGGCGACGGCGAGGGCGGCGGGTTCTGAGGATTGTCGACGCCGTAGCCCCGGCCTCCCGCTGAACCCCGCACGGCCCGGAAGCGTCTTATGCATGTCGGGCCGTGCTGTGAGCGGCGCGGCCCTCGGTATGAGGAGCATCGCCATGAGAAGAACACTTCGCATCCTCGGGTTGACGGCCTTCCTGGGCCTTGCGTTCGCGGCTCCAGCAGCGGCGGACAACCCTCCGGGCGGTCCGGGACTGCCGGGCCAATCGTGCCAACTGCTCGAGCCCAACACACCGGGCAATTCCTCGAGCAGCCCCGGATCGCCGTTCAATGAGCCGGGCATCAACAGCACCGGTGGTGGAACCGGTGGCCAGCACTACAACGAGACGTCGCAATACGACGTCGCGTGCTTCCAGCAGTCATCGCACTGAGTGACCGCCCTCGGACTGTCGGTGACCGTGCCTACAGTGGGAGGCATGGATCGGATACAGGCAGAGCACGGCCACCCTCACGTCCAGGGAGACCGGCGATCGACCGCGCGGGAGATCCTGCGGCTCGCGGTGCCGGCCTTCGGGTCTCTCATCGCCGAACCGCTCTTCCTTCTCGCGGATTCGGCGATCGTCGGGCACCTGGGCGTCGACGAGCTGGCTGGGCTCGGCCTCGCGACCACGATCCTGCAGACCATCGTGGGCCTCATGGTCTTCCTCGCGTACGGAACCGGGCCCGCCGTCGCACGCTTCCTCGGGGCGGGGCAGCCTGCGCGGGCCATGTGCGCGGCGCGCGACGGCGTATGGCTGGCGCTGCTTCTCGGCGTCGTGCTGGCAGTGGTCGGCTGGCTTGCCGCCCCGGCGATCGTGAGAGCGGTTGGCGCGCTTCCGGCGGTGCAGTCGTACGCCGTGGAGTATCTCGCGTGGTCCATGCCGGGGCTTGTCGGGATGCTCCTCGTCTTCGCCGGTACCGGCGTCCTGCGCGGTCTGCAGGACACGCGAACGCCCCTCGTTGTCGCAACGGCGGGCTTCGGGGCCAACGCGGCGCTCAATTTCATCTTCGTGTACGGCTTCGGCTGGGGCATTGCCGGGTCCGCGATCGGGACGAGCGTCGCGCAGCTCTCCATGGCGGCGGTCTATCTGGCGATCATCGTGCCTCGCATGCGCCATGAGGGAATCGAATTGGGACCGCATTGGCGGGGCATTCTCGGCGCGGCCCACGTCGGTTCCTGGCTCATGCTGCGCACCCTGACCTTGCGCGCGGCCATTTTCGCGACGGTCGTAGTCGCCACGGCGCAAGGCGCCGAGAACCTTGCTGCGCATCAGCTTGCCATGACCATGTTCAACGTCCTGGCCTTCGCCCTTGACGCGCTGGCGATCGCCGCCCAATCGCTGATCGGCAAGGAACTCGGCGCCGCCAACGCAGCGAGAGCCCGCGAGCTCACCGGAACTATGGTCCGATGGTCGCTTGGTTTCGGAGTGGTGACGGGCGCACTGCTGGCGATCGCTGCTCCGTGGATCGGCTGGCTCTTCACGCCGAATCCGCTCGTGCACGAATCGCTCACGCCCGCCCTTCTCGTGCTGGCGGCGAGCCAGCCTGTGTGCGGCTTCGTCTTCAGTCTCGACGGCGTGCTGATCGGCGCTGGCGACGCCCGGTACCTCGCGCTCGCCGGTGTGCTCAACCTCGTGGTCTACGGGCCTCTCCTCGTCTGGGTCGGACTCGCGGGACTCGCTGGCCCGGCAGGCCTGGCGTGGCTCTGGGCCGCGTTCGCCGGTGGCTACATGCTCGCCCGGGCCGCGACGCTGGGCCTTCGCGCAAGGGGTCGCACCTGGATGGTCCTCGGCGTCCACTGAGAACGGTGCGGCGAGGCCCGCGACTAGACTGGCTTCATGCCTCTCGACGCCCCCTCGCCTGATCGTGCCCGTCTCTGGCTGCCGGTTCTGCTGAGGGCGGCCGTGGCGTTGGCTTTCGGGGCGGTCACGGTCTTCTGGGGGCAGCCGACGACGGCGGGCGCGGCGTGGGTTTTCGGAGCGTACGTCTGGTGCCTGCTCGCCGCCGAGGTGTGGCTGCTCCGCGCTGAGCGGCCTGCGCCAGGACGGATCTCTTCGCTCTTCGGACTCGTGCCCTACGCCCTCGGTGCCGTGGCCGCCGTCGTGCTTGTTGTGGCTCCCTCGGTGAACCTGCTGGCCTGGGCGGGCGCGGCCGCGCTGGTGCTGGTTGGCATTTCCGACGTGGTCCGCTCCGTGCTGTCGCGGCGCCCCGCCGTGGGGTCGGCGCCGCTTGCCCGCGATCTTCTCATCACGGGGGTCGTCAGTCTCGGGGGCGGTCTTCTGCTTCCCTTTTTTGCCGGACTCGGCCCGCATGCACTGCTCGGGGTAGCCGGTGGGGCGGCGATCATCACGGGCGTTCTGCTGGTGATCGCGGCCCTGAGCCTGAGGCACGATTCCGCGGCCTCGGCCCGAGTGGCCTAGAATTGACTGGTTCTACTTTCTACTTGGTGTAGAACTCCTTCAGATACACCGCCGCACCCACAGCAGCGCCCGCAGCGCAAGGAGGGCCCCATGACCGAAGAATCACCACGCGGACCACGCGTCGGCATCAAGGGCCCGCTCATGTTCTCCGCATTCTTCGGAGTCGTCGCGTTTGTGGCGGTGCTCATCTTCGGCTCGGGCGGAACAGGTCACGGGATGCGTTTCGACCTCGCCTTCACGGCGGGCGGAATCGCGTTCATCGTGTGCCTCGTCATCGCCGCGATGCTGTCCATGACGTACAAGGAGAACGCGGAGCACCTCGGCCAGGGGTCGGGCGTGAACCTTCGCTCGGAGGATCGCCTCAAGGGCAAGGGCAAGGCGCCGGAAGCCAAGGGCCCAGAGGATCCTGCCGGCGGCGCTCCCCGCGAGTAGTCGGGCGAGCGCGAGGAAGGGTTCGACATGTACATTGGGAACCGAACCTTCGAGACCCAGTGAGCTGAGCCCATGACGCACCTGTACACCGGCCGCGGCCCCGACGCGGGACTCGCGCCCGCCGTCCGCCTGTCGCCGCGTCGCCGTGCGGTCGCAGGCCTTCTCGGCATCTACCTCGGCGCCTTCGGGGCTCATCGCTTCTACCTTGGCTACACGGCTTGGGGCATCGCGCAGATCCTCGCGGCGATCCTGCTGGCGAAGGCCACCTACGGCACGATCTTCTTGTGGGGCATGATCGAGGGAACCCTCATTGTGCTCGGCGCCCAGCCGTTCCGCACCGACGCTCAGGGCCGCCAGCTGCGCTGACTGGGCCGGCTGCATCGCGCCCGGGGGCGCGTTCAGCTCCAGACCGGAGCCTGATCCGTCCATCCAATCGGAATCCCGAGCCGCTCCACGGTCCCCGGGCTTGACGTCTCGGCGACTCCCACCACGGCGAGGGCATGCACCACAAGGCGCGTCTGGACAGCCGCAACCCAGGTCGCCGTGTCGGCATGCTTATGCCGTGCGTCGACCACGAGCCACACCTGGTCGGCCCGCAGCCGCTCGGCTCCGGCGGCGTTGGTCGCCGTCCAGCCACGTCGGCCGAGACCAAAGGCGACGACGATGGGACGGCCAAGCGCGGCGCCCTCAGCGCGCGCGGCAGCGGCCTCCCGCCGGCCTTCGAGCGAGGGCACGTTGTACGCCTCGAGCAGGCCGGACGTCCGAAGTTCGCCGCCGACTGCCTCGGCGAGGGCCATTGCGGGTCCGAGTGCCGCATCGTGTGGTGCAGCGACCACCATGAGGCTCCCCGGCGTGCGCAGCGGAGCGCTAGCGGGCCCGTCCTCGATCATGACGGGAGCGCCGAGCTCTTGGAGGATGGCGCCCACGTCTTCCTGCGGAGAGGCGGGGCCGAGTTCGGGAAGCGTCAGGCGAGCGCCAGGCTCGGCGGCCAAGTCGGCGTCGTCAATCTCGGGGACCACTGCGAGGCCCTCGTAGCGGAGGCCGCGGAGCCGACGGAACCCGGTCGCCTTCACAGGCTCGGCGCTGATGAGCTGCGCGCGGGGCCCGAGAGCCACGGCCTTGGCCTTGAGCTCGTCGAGGGAACGTGCCCTGAGCAGGGTGGTGGGCACTGTGGAATCGCCCCTTCGTCGTACTGCATTTTTTCGAAGCGTACCAAGGGAGCGCCCGATATCGGTTTAGCTGGCGGCCTTTCGCTCCCGATAGGCCCGTACATGAGCGCGATTCCCGCAGTTTCCTGTGTCGCAGTAGCGCTTCGAGCGGTTCTTCGACAGGTCGATGAGGACGGCTTCGCAGTCGTCCGCGGCGCAGATCCGCAGCCGGTCGAGCTCCTGGGAGCGGATGACGTCGACGAAGGCCATGGCCGCCTCCGCCCCCACGCGCTGCGCAAGCGGGGCCTCCGGCGTCGTCACGTGGAGGTGCCAGTCCCAATGGTCGTGCTTGACGAGCTGGGGGAGGGCGCTGGTTTCCCGCAGGATCGCGTTGACGAGGTCGACGGCGTCCTCCTCCGAGGCGTCCCAGAGCCGCCTCAGGCGGGACCTGAGGGTGCGCACTGAGGCGAGCTCGCCGTCGTCGTGCGTCCTCGAGCCAGTGAACTGCTCCTCCTGAAGGAAGCGGTCGAGGTCGGCGAGAGTCGTCAGGTGCTCCTCGCCGTCGGAATCCAGCGTGTTGACCAAGTTCACCGCGCTTCGGAGCGCGACTTCGGTGTCAGGTGCGAACAACACTTTGACTCATGACTCCCTTCGGGTCTACTGTCATCACCATACTCTGCTTTTGGTCCTGACATGTTTCTTGGAGGTGTCTCATGCTGTCCGCGAACCGTTCGGCGTCCGGCCTGGTCTATGCGTTGCTCTCGGCCGCGACCTTCGGTATCAGCGGGCCGCTCGGGAAGTCCCTCCTCGAGGCCGGATGGAGCACGGGCGCCACGGTCGGAACCCGCATCGGTCTCGCCGCGCTCGTGATGCTCGTGCCGACGCTCGTCATGCTGCGCGGCCGCTGGGCCCAGCTACGCCGTGGACTCGGCATCATGGCGGGCTACGGCATCGTCGCTGTGGCTGTCTGCCAGTTCTGCTACTTCAACGCGGTCTCGCGGATGAGCCCGCCGGTGGCGCTCATGCTCGAGTACCTCGCACCCATTGTGATCGTCGGCTGGATGTGGGCCCGCTCGCGCCGCCGCCCCGGCCTGCTCACGATCGCGGGGACGGTCATTGCCATGCTCGGCCTCGTAGTCGTGCTCAACCTATTCAGCGCCACCCGCGTGGATCCGGTGGGAGTCCTGTGGGGTCTCGGTGCCGCCGTCTGCCTCGCCGTCTACTTCCTCCTGTCAGCGAAGGCCGACGGCGTTCTGCCGCCGTTCGCCATGGTCGGCGGCGGTATGGTCTTCGGCGCTCTCGCGATCGGGGTCCTGGCGGCGGTCGGGGTGCTGCCCCTCGCCGCGAATTTCGGCACCGTGGAACTCCAGGGCGTCGAGACGAGCTGGATCGTGCCGATCCTCGGGATCACCCTGGTCGCGGCGGTCGCTGCCTATTCGCTCGGCATCGTGGGAGCCCAGAGGCTCGGGCCGAAGGTGGCGAGCTTCGTCTCGCTCACGGAGGTGCTGTTCTCCGTCGTCGCCTCCTGGCTCCTCATTGGCGACGTCCCCGCGCCCGTCCAAGCTCTCGGCGGCGCCCTCATCGTCGTCGGCGTGATCCTCGTGCGCGTCGACGAGCTGCGCGCACCCGTCCCCGAACTCGCCCAGCCGATGCCGGCTGAGCCGCTTCCCCCGGAGATCAGCGCGCGAAGCGCATGAGCCGCAGCGAATTCGCCACGACGAGCACCGAGCTCGCGGCCATCGCCGCGCCGCCGATCATCGGGCTGAGCAGCCCGAAGGCGGCGACCGGGATGCCGATGGTGTTGTAGGCGAAGGCCCAGAACAGGTTCGTCTTGATGGTGCGGAGCGTCGCGCGCGAGAGTTCGATGGCCAGCGCGACCTGGCCGACGTCGTCGCCCATGACCGTTAGGTCGGCTGCCGCGCGGGCCACGTCGGTCCCGGACCCCATGGCGATCCCCAGATCGGCCTGCGCGAGCGCCGCGGCGTGGTTGACGCCGTCGCCGGCCATCGCCACCGTGGCGCCGGCAGCCTGAAGCCGCCGCACGGCGTCGACCTTCCCCTCGGGGCTCACCCCGGCGACGACGTCCGACGGCGAAATCCCCACCTCGGCGGCGACCTGCCGGGCGACGGCGGCGTTGTCGCCGGTGAGCAGGACGGGCCTCAGCCCGAGCGCCGTGAGACGGACGACGGCGTCCCGCGACCCGCGCTTGACGGTGTCCGTAAGGCTTACAACGCCGACCGCCTGCCCCTCGACCGCGACCCACACCACGGTCGCTCCCGCTTCCTCGCGTGCGCTGAACTGCCCGCGAAGCCCGGAAGGAACCTCGGCACCGCGCTCGCGGAGCCACGGTTCGCGTCCCACCACGACGGTCCTACCCTCGACGAGCCCTGCCACGCCGCCGCCACCCGCGGACGCGAAGCTCTCCACGTCAGGAAGCGTGCCGCCGTCGTTCGCCACGCGCGCAGCCTCGTCGATCGCCCTGCCGACCGGATGCTCGCTCGCGGCCTCGACAGCGCCGGCCAGCCGCAGGACGTCGCGCTCGGTCCAGTGGGGCACGACGTCCACCGCAGAGACGCCAAGCCGGCCGGTGGTGATGGTGCCCGTCTTGTCCAGCAGGATGGTGTCGACGCTGCGGGTGTCCTCGAGCACCTGCGGGCCCCGGATGAGGATGCCAAGCTGGGCGCCGCGCCCGCTCCCCGCGAGGAGACCCACGGGCGTAGCGAGCCCCAAAGCGCAGGGGCACGCGATGACGAGCACGGAGACGGCGGCGGTGACCGCAGCGTCCACCGATCCGCCGAGGGCAATCCACATCACGAACGTCAGCGCGGCGAGGCCGAGGACGACCGGGACGAAGACGCCGCTGATGCGGTCTGCGAGGCGTGCGATGGGGGCCTTTGCGGATTGGGCCTCCGAGACGAGGCGGCCCATTGCGGCGAGCGTCGTCTCCGATCCGACGCGGGTGGCCTCGACGACGAGCCGCCCGGAGGTGTTGATCGTCGCGCCGGTCACTGCGTCGCCGGGGCCGAGGTCTACCGGTACTGATTCTCCGGTCAGCAGCGAGGCGTCCACGGCCGAGGTGCCACTGCGCACCACTCCGTCGGTCGCGATCTTTTCGCCCGGCCGCACCACGAAGACGTCGCCCGGAACCAGCTGCTCCGCGGAGATCCGATACTCGACGCCGTCCTTAAGGAGCGTCGCATCCTTGGCCCCGAGATTCAGGAGGGCGCGGAGGGCGCTTCCTGCGCGGTCCTTGGCGCGGGCTTCGAGGAGGCGCCCGAGGAGGAGGAACGTCGCCACGACGTCCGCCACCTCGAAGTACAGCTCGCCTGCGCCCATCGACTCGCCCGGCGACGCCGTGAGCTGCGGATTTACGATGAGCTGCCCCGCCGAATAGGCATAGGCGGCCACGATCCCGAGGGACACCAGGGTGTCCATCGTGGAGGAGCCGTGCCGGGCGGCGCGCAGTGCAGCGCGGTGGAAAGGCCACGCCGCCCAGGTCACCACAGGCAGCGACAGGAATGCGGCCCACCACCCCCAATCAGGGAATCGCAGGAGCGGGACCATCGAGATCAGGAAGGCGGGAACAGTGAGCGCCGCCGCGACCACCAGCCGTGGAAGGAGGCCCGCCCGCCGGCGTTCGGGCTCGATGTCGTGCTGCGTCTCGATGTCGTGCTGCGCGGGGTGACGGTCGCGCAGCTTCGCGCTGTAGCCCGCAGCTGAGACCTGCTCGAGGAGCTGCTGGTCGGAGATGCCCGCGGGGGCGAGCACGCGCGCCGATTCGAGGGGCAGGTTGACCGTGGCCGTGACGCCGTCCAGCTTGCCGAGCTTGCGCTCCACCCGGCTCACGCAGGAGGCGCAGGTCATGCCTTCGATGGCGAGCTCGACGACGCGTGCCTCGCCGTAGGTCTGCTGGGGCGCTGCCTGGGCCATCGTGTGCGCCGCCTACGCGTCGTTGTCGACCACGAGGTAGCCGGCCTCCGCGATGGCTTCGCTGATCGACTCGTGCTTGAGCTTCCGGGTCGAACCGATGGTTACTTCGGAGGCGCCGCCGGCCTTGAGGTCCACCGCGACGTCCTCGACTCCATCGAGCGCTTCGAGCTCCTCGGTGACGGCAGCGATGCAGTGGTTGCAGGTCATGCCGTCGACCAGAACCGTGGTGGTGAAGTGGGTCATCCTGACTCCTAGGGTGTCTGTGGGGGCAGCTGGCGGATTGAGCGGCTAGGCAGGCTGAGCGGCTAGGCGGATTGAGCGGCTAACGGAGGAGGCGGCCGATTGCGTCCGAGGCCTCTTTGACCTTGAACTCGATCCCTTCCGCGCGGCGTTCGGGATCCGGCTCGCTCGCGGCGCCGACCACGCAGTGGCCGATGTGCTCTTCGAGGAGCCCGAGGCTCACTGCGTGAAGGGCCTTCGTCACTGCGGAGACCTGGGTCAGGATGTCAATGCAGTACTTGTCCTCATCGACCATCCTCGCGATGCCTCGGACCTGCCCTTCGATCCGCTTGAGGCGGCGAAGGTACGCGTCCTTGTTCGTGGTGTAGCCGTGGATGGGGGAGTCGCCCGATCCTTCGGCAATCTCAGGAGAGGGGGCTGTTTCCATGCCCACGAAGCTATACCCGGGGAGGGTATCCGTCAAGTACCCGGTGGGGGTATCCGCCTTCGCCGACCCCCCTGTGGCGGAACCCACAAGGCCTCAAGTTGCTGGCGGGCGGCAGGGCCGGTAAAGTAATTCGGGTCGCCGACGGAGGGCGCGGACAACCGCGAAGGCCTCGGCGGCCGAACCCCTTCCTCACAGTTCAGAAATGCAGCGGTGCTGCGTACCTGAGTGTGGGGCCGGAAATCAATTGCAAGCGCTTTTAATTCTGAAAACGAATTTGAAGCGGAAGCGATGATCTGGTAGGTTTGAGAAGTTGCTTCGGAGCGGGTCGGATGGTTCTGGCTGATGTTCTGATGGGACCGGTTGTTTGAGAACTCAATAGTGTGCCATGTTCGATTTCGATGCCATTTTTTTGATGGCTGATTTTGTCTGGTCTGCC
>NZ_JBQCGQ010000121.1:0-15483 GCF_051955515.1 Sinomonas sp. | reverse complement strand
GTTCCGGGGTCGAAGTCCTGGTAGGTCACCGAGACATTCGGGCTCGGCGTGCTGCCGGAGCTGAGCGAGATGAACGGCTGGTAGACCGTGTCCGTCGAGGTCGAGGCGTTCGCCGTGCCGGTCCAGGCGTAGACATTCCCTGCGGCAGCCGTGAAGGAGCCGTCGAAGTAGGTTCCGACGGTTCCGGTCGCCTCGATGAGGATCGCCTCGCCGTCGAGCCAGTCGGAGGCCGCCCAGTTCGAGCCGCCCGTGACCGCCTGCGCCGTGAAGACCGCGTTGGTCACCGCCGCGCCCGAGGTGCCGACCACCGTCAGCTGCGTCCACGTGCTCGCCGAGACGGCCACTGAGGAGCCGGTGACCGTGTTGACGATCGTGTTCGAGCTGTTGCGGAAGTCGACCTTGAGCTGGAGCGTCTGCGCCTTGGAGCAGCGGACCCATATCTGCGTGGCGTACTGCGTCGCAGCCGAGAGCCCGGTCTGCGTGTAGGAGATCCCGCCCGAGATGGCCGTGGTCGCGACGGTCCACGTCACTCGCGGGAAGCCGGGGATCGAGAGGTAGCCTGCGCCCGAGTTCCACGCCACGGACGCGGTGCCACCCGTCCCGGCGACGGCGGCGTAGTTGGTCGCCGTCGTCGCCGCAGATGGGTTCGTGGCGAGGTTCGTCCGGACAGTCACGCTCACAGCGACGGCCTCCTAGCTCCTCGGAAGTCGGCGGCGTCGATGGCCTGACCCGCGACTGTGCTGACGTATCCCTTGAGCTGCTGGCCGTTCTCGAGCACGAGGTAGAGCTGCTGCGGTGCCGACGAGAACGCGCCCGAGCCGCCCATCGCCGAGAATGCGGGTGACAGGTCGAGCGAGCCCGCAATGGTGTCCGTGACCTTCTGGAGCGTCGAGCCGAGCGCGGGGATGGACCCCTCGATGCCGTCGATCAGGCTGCCCATGATCCAGCCGCCGTGGGGCTTGAGCATGACCTTGTCGTACTCAGGCGGACCCTTGTGATCGGCGATGAACTGCGTCACCGATGCCAGCACGCCGTCGAGCGGCCCGAACATGGCCTGCTGGATGCCGCTGACGAGACCGCCGATGATCTGCTGACCAGCACCGAGGAGCCAGCCGCCAGCTCCCGCGAGAGCACCAACGACACGCCCTTGCAGGCCCTCGACGGTCGTAACGACCTCGCCCATGCCGATGTCGAATTGGCTGACCATTCCGGAGACCGCTCCGGTTATGGTGCCGAGGAGATTGCCGCGGAAGATCTCTGACTTGAGGATCATCGACGCCAGTGACTCGCCCCACTGCTGGTCCATCGTGACGATGTAGTTGTGGACCGTGATGCCCGAGTTGTCGATGTTGTTGTTGATGTCGTTTGTGGCTTGGTCGAGCTGTGGCAGCGCGTCGGTGACCGACTTGATGCCGTCGGTGACCTGCTTCATCGACTGGCCGAAGTCCTTGGCGGCCTTCGCCACGGTGCCGTCTTGCCCCATGGTGCCGTCGGCGTTCGTCCCCACCTTGTTCATGGCCGAGCCGAAGCCGGCCGCTGCGTTCCCAGTGGTTCCCGAGGTGCCGCTGCTGTCGCCGAAGACGCCGAGGAACGAGCGTGAGATGTTGTCCAGCGCGGGCTGGATGTCCTTCTCCCAGAGGCCCGAGAGCTGCGGCGCGACGTTGGTGACGAAGGTAATGAAGCCGTCGAGCGCCTGACCGAGCGCCGGAAGGAGCTTCGTGCCGATCTCGATGGAGGTGGTCTGGAAGATCTCCTTGGCCCGGTCCAGCTTCGTATTGAAATTGTCCTGGATCTCAGCCCAGCCCTTGACGTTCCCCGAGGCGTCGGCGGTGGCTCCCGCGACGGCGTTGATCGCCTGATGCGTGTAGTCCGCGTTCTCGCCCGTGAGCATGAGCGCGGTGTTCGCGCCCGTCGCGTCGCCCGTCAGGAGCCGCCACGCCTGCGCGTAGTTCTGCAGGACGGTCTCGCCGGACATCTGCTCGTTTCCGAGCGCGTGGGTCGAGCCGAGGAGGGTGGCGAGCTGGGTGATCTGCTTCTCGTGGACCGGGTCGAGCTGGACGGCCTCCTTCATCCACTCCTTCCAGCCCATCGAGCCGTCGAAGAGGTGCTGGCCGAGCTCCTGGACCTTCGGGTCGAGCTCGTCGAGAGCCGACTTCATGTCCAGCAGGAGCTTGTCCGAGCCGGGGGGCATGGAGGAGACAATCTTGTCGTGCAGCATGTCGAGCGTGCCGGAGAGGCCCTTGCTCGAGAGCTGGTCCGAGACGCCCTGCGCGGTCAGGCCGAAGAGTGCGAACTCCTTGGTCTGCTGCTGCGTCGGGTTCAGCATGTGCCGGATCGTGTCGTTGAGGTTCTGTGTCGCCTGGTCCGCGCTCATGCCGTGGACCGTCATCGAGGCTAGGTCGCCGAGGATGTCGTTCAGGCTGATGTGCGCGGCCGAGGCCAGCGGCAGGACCGAGTGCAGGGAGCCGGAGAACAGCTCGAAGGTCGTCTTGCCCTGCGAGGTTGCCGTAATGAGCTTGGAGGTCACGTCGGCAGCGTCGGAGGCCGAGAGATGGTAGTCCCGCAGCGCCGAGGTCACAGCGTCGCCGACGGTCGCGACGTCGGAGCCCTCGGCCTTGGCACCCTGCGCGGCAGCCTTGAGGACGTTGAGCATGTCGGCGCCATGGAAGCCCGCCGACTCGATGTAGTACGCGCCCTGCTGCAGGTTCTCGACCGTCGTGCCCGTGTCCTGCGCGACCTGCAGGATGCCGTCCCCAACCATCTTGAGGTTCGCCATCGACTCGCCTGCGGACGTCGCGAGGCGGGTATTGGCGGCCTCGAAGTCGCCGGCCGCCTTGACCATGTCCTCGACGCCCTTGACTACCTCCGCGCCGCCGAATGCGAGGCCGAGCATTCCGGCGAGCTTGGTGACGCTGCCGCCGATGCCCTCGAAGACGGAAGAGGTGTTGTGGTCCTTGGCGAAGATGTCGAAGATCAGCTGCGTGCTACTGGCCACCGAGGCCCACCCCCCACCATCCGACCTTGTTGTCCTTGAGCTGCTTCACCGCATCGACGTAGCCGAGCCACATGTCGTAGGGCATGTCCCAGACGTTCATGGGCGTGATGCCGGGCCAGTGGTGGGAGACGACGATGATGTTCGCGTAGACCGACTCCTCGACGTCCTCGAGGTGGTCTACGGTTCGGGGCTTGCGTCCTGATCGGAAGCCGCTGGGGCTTTTGGGATCTCGGGCTCCTCGTCCTCGACGATGACGGCGAACTCGTCGAGGGGAACCTCATTCGCCTCCTCGAAGCTGAGATCCTCGCCCGCCGCGAGTCGAAGTACCCAGACGAATGCCATCCACGACTTCTGGATCTTGGGGTCTTCGTAGATGTCGTCGGGCGACTTGACGCTCTGGACGTCGCCGAGGACCGTCTTCATCCCGACGCCCTGCTCTAGGAGCACTCGGCGCCAGACGTTCAATGACGCACGGAGTGCTGTGCGCGGGTCGTATTCGCGTCCCTGGATTACGAACTTCTTCACTCAGACGCCCTTCGCGATGTCGGATACTGCCTGTTCCATGGCGACGAGGAGCGCAGCTTCCATGCCCGTCGTGGCCTTGCGGATGGGGGTGTAGAACCAGTCGACGCCGTTCTGGTTCGCCCACGCCCGCTTGTTGCCGAAGACGGGGTGGCGGAACGACTTGAGCCGGTAGACCCGGTTCATGCCCTTCTGATTCGCGGGGAGGGCGTTGGAGCTGGAGACGATGCGGATGCCCAGCTTCGTCCCGAGCGAGACGCGCGTGCCCTTCGCGATCCCGGCGCGCAGGCCGGTGCTGCCGTGGTTGCGGCCGAGGCGCTTCTCCCGGAAGAGGGCCCTCTGGGTCTTGGTGCGCTGGTCGGCCTTCGGCGGAGGTGGGCCGAGCACGGTCCTCTTGGCCGCCTCGGAGCCAGCCGCACCAGCGACGCGCAAGCCCTTGTTGACGCGCCGCTGGATCGTCGGGCCTGCCTCCTTGGCCATGCGCCGGATCTTGTTGATGGACTCCGGCGACAGCTCGACCTTGATCTCGGGCGCGCCGGCCACCGTCAGACCGCCGTGTCGAGCGTGCGGAGGATCGCGGTCACGGGCGAGACGCCGGAGCCGCCATCGAGCACGTCGAAGGAGATCGACTGCTTCACGACGCCCTGAGTGGCGTTCGGCAGGTCGCCGCCCGTGCGGATCACGGGGATGTAGATCTGGAAGGTGTTGAAGATGCTGGTCGCGAGCTGCGTGGCCGAAGTGAAGGTCAGCAGGACCGCGAGCGACGTCTGGTTGAGGTAGGCGTCGCGCAGCGTCGTCGAGTCGAACTCGGCCGTCAGCTTGCCCGTGATGGCCTTGCGCGTCTGCGCCGGGCGCCGGGACTGCTTGCCGCCGCCGCCGTAGGTGAAGCCGTTCACGTCGAGCTTGTGGTCGATCGCAAGGGAGAAGTCCAGAACGTCGCCGACCGTCGTGCCGCCCGTGGCCAGCGTGGTTGCAGTCGGCGCGGTGATCGAGCCGCCGATGACCATCGCGCCCTCGGAGAAGTAGAACAGCTCATTGGAGGCGATGTAGGACGGCGTGGTGTAGGCCGTCGTGGTGTCGAGCTTCTGCGCGTTCCACGAGGTCTTGACCTTGACGATGTCGCCGAGTGCCGAGGTGATCTCACCCTTGGTGCAGACCGCGCCGGAGAACGTGTGAGGCTGGACCGCGCCGCCGCCGAGGAGCGGGATGCCCTTCTGGATCGTGTAGCTGTTGACCGGGTCGGTCGTCGCGATCGTGAAGTTCTGCTGGAAGGCTGGGGCAGTCAGAGACGAGGATGCAGACGCGCCAAGCAGTGCCTCGAGGAAGATCCCGCAGCCCTTCGCTGCGAGCTCGAGCTCTATGTCGCCCTCGGCCCACTGCTTGCCGATGACGCGACGCTCGACGCGGTCGACCATCGAGCCAGCGCGGAATCCCGCAGTCTGCTTGATGTCGAACTTGTACTCGAGCGTCTCGTTGATGAACTCAGGCCAGTGGGTGACCGTCGTCGTGGTGCCGTAGGTGGACTCCTTCACGAGTCCCACGCTGGCGTCGAGCTGTGTGGTCATGCAGGCTCACCCTCTCCGGTGGCAGGCGCCTCAGCCGGCGCGTCGGTTGCCCCCAGGAGGGCCTTGAGGAACGCCTCGGCGGACTTGTCGCCGGGGGCATAGTGGAAGGGCTGCGCGAGGAGCTGCGAAGCCTGATCCTCGGTGGCATCGAAGACCTCGCCGGCCTCGACCACGCGGCCGACGAGCGGGATGTCCAGATGCCCGAAGGGTGAGATGTTCTTGACCTTGACGGACACTGGCACTCCTTAGATGCGGGTCTTGACGTCGACAGCGAAGGTGACTCGGGCCTGCGGCCCCGCGTTCTCGGTGGGCTCCTGATAGAAGTCCTCGACGCGGATCACGGCCATGAGGTAGGGGGCAACCCCGGAGAGCAGCCCGAGGGACGGGTCTGCGGGGCGTGCGCGGATCGCCGTGTCAGCCTGGTCGATCAGGTCGAACGCGGCGTCTCGGGCGGACTTGGAGGTGGTGCCGTCGCCGATCGCTACGGCCGCGCAGGCGATGGAGAACTCCTCGTCGCGCGAGCGCTGCCCCATCGGTCCCCATTCGGACTTTCCGGTGGCAGCCAGGAAGTTGCTGGTCTCGCCGCTGCCGTCGTAGCCGACGAAGATGGCGGCGCGGTAGTCGTCGGTCGGCACAGGGCCATCCCAGACCGTGAGGCCAGCGCGCTTCCATGTCGTGACCAGAGCGTCGATGACGGCGGGGATGCGTGAGGAGACCATCAGGCGACCCCCGGAAGCGGTGCGCCGAGGATCTCGATCACCTTGCGCGGCACGGCGTAGGAGAAGCCTGCGACGGTCACGGTGTCATCGCCCGCGGTTCCGCCCATGCCCGGCATGAAGCCGCCGGCCGCGCCGCGGTGCGTGCGCCAGAGGTGCTGGACGATGAACGCAGTGGCGAGGATGCAGGTATCGGGGATCACGGTCTGGCCGGCGGTGTAGGTCACGGTCACGTTGCCGCTCAGCGAGGGGTTGCCGTTCATGGCGAACATGCGCCCGCTCGGCTCGACGTGGACCTGAGAGCCGGTCCAAGTGGCTCCGGCGGGGTCGTCTACCTTCGCAACCGAGGAGACCGAGGCCACGGGGATATGGGAGAGGATCACGGCCTGATCCACGGTCGAGACGGTCAGCTCCTCGGTGAAGCTGCGCTGGACGATCGTGCGTCCCGTCAGCGACTCCACGATGGCCGACGCCGCGCCGAGGTACTTCCGCAGCTCCTCGTCCTCCGCGGGCAGTGTGTTGGAGAGGTCCAGCTGGTCCTTGATGTCGTCGAGCGGGACGATGTAGCCCGGATCGAGCGCGAGGACGTTGAAGCTCTGCGACTGCGCGCCGGGATTCGTGCCCGTCGCGACCCAGCGGGCCGTGTGGCGCCCCGACTGGGTGGTCAGGTAGTCGTAGATGTAGACGCCGGTTGTCGTCGGCGGGTTCGTCACGGTCGGGGAGACCGTGGACCCGTCCGGGAGCGTGATGGTCAGCGTGACCGTCGTCGCGTTCGCGAGCGTCACGCCGTCCGGCATCAGGTCGTTGTAGGTGAGCCGGATGACGTCGCCGAGATCCGTGGCCATCGGCTACTCCTTGGGTGCGGCTGCCCTGCGCCTCGGCGCGGGCTGCTCGGGAGTCTCGAGGGGGGACTTCGCGACGGCGCGCTCCTGGATGCGGACGAGGCCGCCCTTCGCGTCGTCAAAGTTCCAGCCGTGGCGGGTCAGCTCCTCGGCCACGCTGATGACGATGTGGCCCGCTCCGGCCTGCACGCACCGCCGGTACTCCTCCGCGAGGGCGCGGACGTAGGGTGTGGGTTCGTCGCTCATCAGCCCATCCGTTCGATCGGGTAGTGGAGGTGTACAGGGCGCACGTCCCACGCGATCGGAGTCTCGAACTCGACCACGTTGGAGTGCCATGCGGAGAAGGAGCCGTCAGAGAAGTGGCCCGGCGCGACGTCGGAGTAGTGCCGGAGGATGTCGCGGGGCAGGTAGACCATACCGAGGCCGAAGAGGTGGCACGTCGGCTCACCCTCGTCCACGAATCGGCACGTGGCCTTGATCTCCGGGTAGTGGTAGGCGCGGTGCGCCCACGGGGCGTTCAGGATCGGATCGTTCGACCCCGTCGGCGCCCACAGCCGGTAGGGAGCCACCCGGACGCGGTCGGGCTCGGACTCGCAGTGCGCGAGGAACCTCTCGACGGCGTCCTTGTCGACTGCGATGTCCCACTCGAGGAGGAGGAGGTCGTCGGGGAAGGCGTCCACGAGGCCGCGGTAGTCGTAGGTCTCCATCTCGAAGCGCGGCAGGTCGTCCTGCACGTATGCGCGGCCCGCCGGGACGGTCTTCGGGAAGGAGCGGATGATCTTCAAGCGATGGCCTCCGCATACACGTCGCCGTGGTGGCGGTCGTAGGTGATCTCGTGGCGGGAGAAGCAGGAGAGCCACTTGGCGAGCGCGAGAGGCTCGACGTTGCCGTAGTACTCGCCCTCCCGCACATCCAGCCCGTCATGGCCCGAGTGGGGGGCGCGCGGCGGGGCTGCGGCGGTGAGGAGGAGGCGGCCGCCCGGCTTGAGCAGCCGACGGCATGCCCGCACCACCCCAGCCGCGTCGGGTGCGTGCTCGAGTACCTCGGCGCACACCACGACGTCGGCGAGGGCGTCGGGCTCCCATCCCCGGACGTCGCAGACGACATCGACTTGCGGGCCCGGATAGAGGTCGACGCCGATGATCCGCTCGGCGTCGAAGAGTGGGCGGACGGAGCCGTTGATGTTCCGGCCGCCCACATCGACGAGGAGGACGATGCGGCCGAGGCCCTGCGCGTGCTGCGTGAGCCAGTTCAGGGCCTCGGCGTGCATCAGACTCCTATCAGGTGAAGGACGGCGCCGTGAGGCCGGTGCCGCTGATCTGCGTGATGCCCGCGGGGTAGCGCCCGGCGGTGAATGCCACGTAGTTGTAGACCTGCAGGACAACCTCGAGGTTCTGCCCCTTGACCTCCATGAGCGCCCGCGTGCGGACACCGCCCTCGAAGAGGATTGAGTCGGAGGCGCGCAGGACGAGGATCGTGTCCTGGTTCGTGCCCGCGCCGAGGTTCGTCGGGATGTTCGGGTCCGTGATGACCGGGAGGCCCTGCACGTTGCCGACCACGCCCTGAGCGGCGACCTCGGAGAGGATGCCGCCTGCGTTCATCGGGCCCTGCACGTTCGGGAGGAACAGTGGGCGACCCTGACCGTCGCGGGCGGCGAGGAGGCCACCCCAGCGGCGGGGGTGCATGATGATCGCCGTCGGGGGCTGGTAGCGGCCGGTGTGGACGAGCTGGATCGCGTTCGCGATCGCCGCGTACATCGTGCCCGCGTTCTGCGTGGTGTCCGAGTAGGTCACCGTCTGGATGCCCGAGGTGTTCAGGATGCCGAGCACCTGACCGGACGAGCCCGAGCCGCTGATGACCTGCAGGTCAAGGCGCTGGTTGTAGTCGGCGACGAGATCCTGGAAGACCACCTGGTCGAAGTTGACCGGGCTCTGCTCGATGAGCTGGAGTGCGATCGACTGCTGGCCCGCGATGGTCTTGACGCCCGCCTGCACCGACGTGTCGGTGAGGTCCGTCTCGTTGACAGCCGCGTTGTCCGCCGTCTGGACCGCCGTAGCCGTTCCGGTGGCGATCTTCGGGATGTTGATCGAGTCGGTGCCCGCGGGGAGCGCCTGGTTCGAGACGGCGTTCGCCGTCGCGCGGCCCGGACGGGCGAGCGCGATCCACTCGTTCATCATCCAGAGCGGGGGAGTGAAGTAACCGCCCTGACCGTCGGTGCGGCTCAGATCGGCACGGGTTTCGACGTCGACCTCGCGGCTGTGGCGCTCGAGGCGGGCGCGGGCGGTGCCGTCGTCGCGGAACGAGGAGACGAGGGCGAGATCCTTGAAGTAGGACCGGCCGTTGCCCTTCTCGTAGGTGACGCCCTCGCGGGTGACCTCGACGCTCTGGCGGGCCTTGCGAACCGCGATCGCGCCGGCCGTCAGCGTGGTCTCGCGCTGCCGCTCCTCGACGATGGGGTTGATCCGCTCGTCGAGGCTCTTGAGAACCTCGTCCTTCTCGGCGATCTGGGAGGTGAGGGCCCGAAACTCGGTATCTTCCTCCTCGGAGAGATCCTCGCGGACCTCCTGCTCGGCGAGATCGGTGATTGCCTTGCGCTTGGCCACGAGGCCCTCGCGCGCCTTCGCCTCGGCCTCGCGCTTGGCGAGGAGGCGGGTAAGGAGCTCATCAGACATGACGAACTCACTCCTGTCTGCCCAGAGTGGGCGGGAGAAGCGATCGGTTGACGTACCGCCCTGCGGTCGCGCGCCTGTTCGCCCAGAGACAGGGCGCGGCAGCGACCCCGGCCCCAGAGACAGGGGTGCGGGGTTGGGTCGTTCGGTCGGGAAGTCCTAGGCGCCCGTGATGCGGAGCGCCTCGGCAAGGGAGAGGGTCTTCTTCTTCGGCGGGTCGACGCGCTGCGCGACCTGCACCAGACGGGACTTGAGCGCCCGGCGCTGCTCGTCGCTCAGGTCGAGGTCGCGCATCTCGGCGAGCACGCTCTCCTCGTCAAGCCCCGAGACGTACTCGAGCGCCCGGAGCATGTTGAGCTCGGCGTCGGTGGCGGGGTTGGCGGGGAAGGTCACCACGCTCACGTCCCCCTGGTGCAGGGAGACCTCGAGGAGGGTTCGCTTCGTCTCGTCGTCGGACCAGTAGTCGGACTTGGTGACGAAGCCGAAGCTCATCTGGTCGAGGTCGCCGCGGCGCATCTTGACCGCGAGGCTCTGCACGTGCGGGTCGGTGGTGTCGAGGTCCGTGTCGACGAACAGCCCGTGCTTGTCTGCGCTCAGGTGCAGCGTGCCGGAGCGCGTCCGGGCGAGCGGCAGGCCGTCGTGGTTCACGAGGAACACGACGTCGGGATTCGACTTGAGCGTCACGTCGAAGGCGTGCGGGTCGACGGTCTCTGTCCAGCCTCCGCGGGTGGGCCCACCGTAGACGTCGTAGCCGTTGCCGAAGACCGAGGCGTAGCCCTCGAAGTGGACGGTATTGGGGTCGGACGTCGAGGCGCGAAACTCGAACTCGCCAGCGGGCAGCGCGCGCCGCGAGCGCACGTCGATAAGGCTTCCCTTGCGCGCCATCAGTTGCCCTCCTCGCTGGGGGTGTTCGTCGGGGGTTCCTGAGTGGGTGTGCCGGGCTTGTCCGGCTTGAGGGTGCCGATCGGGTCTTCGTCGAGGGTGCCGGCGCGGCCCTCCTGCACCATGACGGCGAGCGGCGTGTAGTCGTTGCCCATGTCCTCGGTGATGAGGGGCTCGTCTTCCTTGGCGCGGATCTCGTTGACGTTGGCGTAGCCGATGTTCCGTTGGATCTGGTAGATCTGGAACCTCGCCAGCGAGTCCATCTTGATAAGCCCGTCAGGGTTGAACTGGACCGTATGGCCGTTCGGCGTCAGCTGCGAGAATGCGGCCTCGAGCTTGTCCAGCCAGCCGCGCAGCGAGAACGAAACGAAGTTGATCCCGTGCTGCTCGACGTTGTGGTAGGTCATGCTCTTGCCGGTCTCGCCGCCGATCATCTCGGGCGGGATGCCGTAGACCACCGCGATCTGCGTCGCCGTCAGCCGCATGGTCTCGACGAACTGGGCGTCGGAGTGCGGGATGGTGAACGGCTCGTAGGACCAGTCATTGCCGTAGACCAGCGGCTCGTGGGAGCGGATCGCCTGCACGATGCGCGACTTGATCGCCTGCGCGTCGGCCTGGTTGACCGTCTGCTCCTTGTTCTGGAACTGCCCCGGAGGGATGCCGCCGCCCTTGAACCAGTCGGACTTGTACTGCATCGCGTCAAGGCCGATGCCGACGCTCGATGCGTAGGCGCCGAGCGGGGAGAGGCCCCAGACGCGGCCCGGCATCGTGAACCACGGGATGTGGACGACATCCTCGCGGGGGAGCTCGTGGCCCATGTAGGTGAAGATCGGGTCGGTGAACGAACCGCGCTCGCCGAGGGTCGGCAGAGAGTCCTGCACATAGACTAGCTCCGGCTTGAGCCACTCGACCTTCGTCGGGTACTCGAGGTAGTCGCGCTCGGTGACGACGCCGATCGCGTTTCCGGTGAAGGCGAGGCTGATGACGGCCCTGTAGATCCAGTCATAGGCCGTCCCGGTGGCCGAAGGATTGGCGAAAAGCCGCGAAAGCTGGGTGCGAACGCGCGAATTGCCGCGATTCACGAACTCTTCGAGCGGAAGTCCGGCGCAGGATGACGCAAGCAGCCTTCCGGCCGCGAAGACGGGCGCCAGACGCACCGCCTCGAACTCGACGGCCTCGTTGACGACCGAGGGCCCGTACCGCAGCGGGTAGCTGACCGAGGAGACGTCGAGTGCGCGCTCCTCCTGCTTGGCCGCCTTGGTCCTCTTCCGGAAGGGGTTGCTGAACAGGGCCAAAGGCGAGCCCCCCTTCCTAGAAGACAGAGTCGAGCAGGTTGTAGTTCCGCTTCCGGACGAGGTGCGCGCGGGACTCGTAGGCCCAGCGGGCGAGCGTGATGGCGACGAGCGGCGACGTGTCGGCCGCGGCGTCCTTGCGGGCCCAGACCAGCGAATCGGCGTTGAGCTTCGTCTTCGCGCCGGCCACCGAGGCGTCGAGCTCAGGCTGGCCCGTGTGGCGGAAGGTCGCCTGCCGGGCCGCGTCGAGGAGCTGGCCCGTCGCGGCTGACATCTCCGACCACGAGGCGACGGCGAGGTCACCGCGCCTCGGGGCATCCTTGTCGTCCGACGGCTTGATCCCGCGCTTCTGGAGGTCGGAGCCGAGGGAGTCGAAGGTCGCCTTGCCCATCGCGACCGCGATCGGGTCCAGGGACTCGCGCCACTCGACCACGCGGGGGATGATCCAGTCCGTGCCGGGCCGGTAGTCGATGATCTGGACGTGCCCGAGCTGGCCGTCCTTGCGGAGGCCGTAGAGTCCGATGGCTGCGTAGTCGCGCTCGGGGGCGATGTCCACGGCGATAGCCACGTCACCCTCGCGCCGGGACTCGCGGTCGAGCATCAGGCCGTTCCATGCGCCCATGTCGATCGCACCCCCGCCGATGATCTGCTTGGGCCAGAGGCCGAGCACCTCGCGCCCGAAGCCCTTGCGGGTGAGCTCGCCATTCGGGGGGCAGAGTGCCTGGATGGTCTCGAGCGACACGCGGCCCCGATTGAGGCCGGGGCACGCCTGAGCCCAGAGCCGGTGGTCCTCGATGTCGACCCTGTCGATGTCGTCGAGGTAGCCGTCGAGTCCCCAGTCCCGATAGCCGAGGCGCGGGGCGCCGATCTCGGCGCGCTTCCGCAGCGAGTACATGACCTCGCCCTCGTCCCCGCTCAGCGGTGGCGACGAGAGGAAGATGGTCTGCGCGTTCCGCTTGGCGATCAGAGTCGGCGCGATGGCGTCCTGTTGCTCCGAGGTGTAGGCGAACGCCTCGTCGATCACGTTGACGTCGGGGCTGAAACCGCGGAGGCCGCCCTTGGACCGGGCGAAGAACAGGATGCGCTTGCCGGAGTCGAGGCGCTCGAAGCCGCGCTCCGAATTGGAGTTCCAGACCTTGACGGTGATGCCGTCGATGTCGATGGTCTCCTCGGAAGCCTTGCGGTGGGACTCGCCGAGGCCGCGGAAGACGCTCCGAATCCGGCGGAAGGCTTGAAGCGAGGTGTCGTACTTGTGCGCGGACCAGGTTATGTCCTCGCCCTCGCCGGCCTCGCCTCCGAGGAGGAGGCCGTAGACAACGCGGGCCTCGCCGAGAACGCCCTTGCCCTGCTGGCGGGCGACCCACTCGGCGTACTGGTAGCACGCCCATTTGCCATCCGGCCGGATCGACAGCATGAGGTCGATTCCGTCGCGCTGCCATTGCTCGAGCGACTTGCCGGCGGCCTCCATGAGGTCTGCGGCAATGTCTCCGTCTGAGTCGACGATGTCCGTCGGCCGGAGCTCAATGCGTGGCCGCTCCGCTCCGAGCAGCTCGTCGTGCGGCGAGGTCTGCAAGGACTCCACCGCCCTTCTTCGCGGGCTCGGCCTTCGGTAGGCCCTTGTCGAGTTCGGCGACGATGCCCTTCAATGCGGTGGCCTGCTCACGCGCCTCGGCAAGGACGCGGTCGACGTAGACGGTCACCTCGGTTCCGGTCTCGTCGTGGCGGAAGCGCAGCCAGTCGTGTCCGGCGAGCTGTCGGTCCAGAGTGTCGAGGCGATCGAGGATGCGGCACGCCTCGACGGCGAGGCCATGCATCAGCGGGGGGAGGTCACCCTCAGCGGTGAGAGCGGCCCACAGGCGCGCGCCCGAGCCCGTGGCGGGCTGAATGTCCATGACTTGGGTATCGAGGGCCTTGCAGCGACCGGGCACGCACAGGCCATGGTCTCCGGCCTTGTGGTGCCTGTAGCGGCGCTTGACCAGGGCATCGGAGTCAGCCATGGGGGTATACCCTCCGTGTCCATGCTGGCCCGGCGAAAATTGCGGGGGGAAAAATGAACGCGACCGGCGGGTCTACGGCACTGCGCCTCTCAAAAAATACCCCCGGCGGGTATGCCCGGCACTCCCATGCACGCGAGTTCGGCACTGCCACCCGCGCCCGGCAGGCTGGCACTGCCACGGCATTGCGCTTTCGCTTGCCTGCGGCTCGGGTTGCGGCTCGTCGCGCGCACTCGACAATGCACAGATGCACACTGCACGTGGCATGTGTTGTGTGTGGGTGGTAGGCAAACCACCCCTAGGGAGGGCCCAACCAAGGAGGGCCCTGCGATGCAGACCCCCTTGACCGGGTCGCGACCGTGCGCGCTGCCGACGTGCGGCTTAGTGCCGTGGTGCCTTGGGGTGCTTCGGGTGGGCTGGGTGCTTGGGATGCTTCGGGTGCTTGGGCCAGCCGTGATGCGTGCTCTTCGGCCAACCTTTGTGCGTGCTCTTCGGCCAAGCCATTTGCGCTCACCTCACACTGTGCTCGGATCTATTGCGACCAAGCCGCGCGGATTGCCGACGCTGACCTGGCCGCATGGCCTGCCGTACCTGCACGCGCACTCTGCACGGGCGATCCCGCGCAGCCGATTGGAGCGAGTGGAGTTACAGCCATAGTGAGCTAGACGGCAATTGTTCCGGTCGTGCTCGTTGCCGCCGTGCTGCAGCTGGATCAGATGGTCAGCGCTGCGGCTAAGCGGGTGCGTGCGCGGAAGCTCTTGATTGACGAAGCGGCCGCACAGCCAGCACAGTTCCTCTTCGTCGTAAACCCTCCGGGCGATCTCGCGCCAGCGGTGGTCTGCGGTTCGGTACGTGCGGCTCAATGCGATTCGCGAGTGTCGCCATACAGGAACAGCGACTCATGCCAGCCGCCATGCCCCCTTGGGCGAGCGCATGGGAAGTCATGCGCTTGGTGGGCATCGTCGTAGAGGACGACATTATCGTCACACCTGTACCGATCCCACCCGACCGGGAACCAGAGCCGTGCGCGGTGGAACGCTGCCCATGCCCTGAGCCAGAGCGTCGCGATCATGGCCGCCTCCAGACAAAGAGAAAGGGCGAAGCGTTCCGATAGTTCAGACACTTCGCCCAAGGCACGACTAGCATAACATCATCGAATGACAACCGTGTATTTTACATCGGCATGTCTAGCCCTTAAATGCCGATAGCCCCCGACTCCGCGAGTGGAGTCGGGGGCTTGGCTTAGAATGGATAGCCGCGTTCTGCCCATGCGTGCAGTCCGCCCCTCGGAACTTCGACGATCCTGCCATAGGGAACATGCGAGTCGACGCCTACATAGGTGTCGACTCCGTCGCGGACGATCAGTACGCCATGCTTTCCGCCTTGCAGCGCCTTCTCGACCGCTGTCTCGATGGCTTCATGCTCGGCGGTCATCATCTTGCGGACAAGCTCAGCGATCAGGTCTTGGATCTCCTTCACCCCGCATGCACCGCCTTCACAAGCCAGCCCATCTGCTCGGGCGGCCAGCCTGCGCCGCACCCGACGCATTCGGCCGTCCATTGCCAGATCTTGAGCATCCCGCCATCCTCATCCCAGCAGTGGACCCGCAGCGCGGGCTTGCCCTCGTGGTAGAGCACTGAGCATGCCGGGCATGGCAGGGTGAGCTTCCGGGGCGGCTTGGTCGGCGCGACGATGGCGTTGATGGCGTCGATCCAGTCGAGCGTCACGTGCTCGAGGAACGCCATCCATTCGGCGTTGATGTCCTCGACGGCCCACGACTCGATGACTGCCTTGAGGGTGCCGGCAAAGCTCGGTATGAGCTCGTGCTGGTGCTCGCGCGCGCCGTGCTCGATGTCCTGGAGGAGGGCCAGCGCACCCTCCCCGATCGGAAGGGCCACGCCTCCAGATGTGCCGCCGCTGCCATGCTCGTTGGCTGTCACCGCGGCCTCCAGCTGGTCCAGCAGCGCAGGAACGGAAATGGGCCCTTTCGGGCCCATGGTGAGGTG
>NZ_JBQCGQ010000120.1:0-4627 GCF_051955515.1 Sinomonas sp. | reverse complement strand
CAACAACCTTGCCGCTGCGCTCTTCGAGCACAAGCGGATCACGACGACCGTGACGAAGGCCAAGCGCCTCCGCCCGGTCGCCGAGCGCCTCATCACGTTCGCGAAGCGCGGCGACCTCGCCTCGCGCCGCCGTGTCCAGGCGGCCATCTCGGCCCGCACGAACACGAACAAGGGCATCATCCACGAACTCTTCACGGAGATCGCGCCGCAGCTGTCCGACCGCGAGGGTGGTTACACCCGCATCACCAAGATCGGCAACCGCAAGGGCGACAACGCCCCCATGGCGGTCATCGAGCTCGTGCTCGAGCCGCTCTCGGCGAAGCAGGCCGTGGTGAAGGAGGCCGAGGGCGCTGCACGTCGCTCCGCGGCTCCGAAGGCTGAGCCCGTCGTTGAGGCTGAGGCTCCCGAGGCCGAGGGCGCCGAGACTGAGGCCCCTGAGGCTGAGGTTGCCGAGGCTCCTGAGGCCGAGGCTCCCGAGGCTGAGGCTCCCGAGGCTGAGGCCCCTGAGGCCGAGGCTGAGGAGGCCCCGGAGGCCGAGGCTGAGGAGGCCCCGGAGGCCGAGGCCAAGGACGACGACGCCAAGTAGGTCCCGCTGCTGGCCCGGTAAAGTTGGGCTTATGACAGCTGAGAAGACCCCCGTTCCCGCGTCTGGGAACGGGGGTCTTTCTGCGCCCGGGGCAGTTCGGGTGCGCTTGGACGTCGCGTACGACGGCGCCCCCTTCAGCGGGTGGGCCGTGCAGCCTGGGCTGCGGACGGCGCAGGGCGCCCTTGAGGAGGCGCTCGCCCTGATCTTGCGCCGTCAGATCCGCGTGGTTGTCGCGGGCCGGACGGACGCCGGCGTGCATGCAAGGGGGCAGGTCGTGCACGTGGACCTGAGCACAGACGAGTGGGAAGCGCTCCCGCGCCGCTCGGACGCGAGCCCGGAAGATGTCCTGGCCCGTCGGCTCCGCGGCGCCCTCAGCCGGGTGCTCGGGGAGGAGACGGGCGCGCTCGAGGTGCGCGGCGTCGTCGTACCTCCCGCGGGCTTCGACGCAAGGTTCTCCGCGCTGTGGCGCCGCTATTCGTACCGGGTCGCGGACCGTCCCGAGCACTGGGATCCGACGCTCCGCGGCATCACCCTCTGGCACAAGGCCCCGCTCGACGTCGGACGAATGAACGGCGCCGCCGCTCAGCTTCTGGGGCTGCAGGACTTCCTCGCCTTCTGCAAGCCCCGCGAGGGCTCGACCACCGTGAGGGAGCTGCAGGAATTCGCGTTCGAGCGCACGCACGAGGGTGTGGTGGTCGCGCACGTGAAGGCGGATGCGTTCTGCCACAACATGGTCAGGGCGCTCGTGGGCTCGGCGCTGCGCGTCGGCGAGGGACTCGAGCGGCCCGAGTGGTTGCACGAGCGCCTGCTCGCGCGGGTGCGGGACGCGAAGACGCGGTTGGCCCCGGCGCATCCGCTGGTCCTCGAGGAGGTCGGCTATCCGGCGACGGCGGAGGAGCTGGCCGCGCGGGCCGAGCAGACCCGGGCGCTGAGGGACCCGGCGTGAGCGCCGTCCGCTAGACGGCGGCAACCTCGGACGCCGGCAGCAGGAGCGTGAAGACGCTGCCTTCGCCGGGCTCGCTGTCGCACTCGAGACGGCCGCCGTGCCGTTCGGCGATCCAGCTGCTGATGGCCAGGCCGAGGCCCACGCCCGGGATGTCGGAGCGCCGCGCCTGCGATGTGCGGAAGAACCGCTCGAAGACGAGTTCGCGCTCGTGCGGGGGAATGCCCATGCCGCTGTCGCGCACCTCGACGCGAACCCAGCCGTCGTCCCGGCACGCGCGGAGGGCCACGGTTCCGCCGTCGGGCGAGTACTTGATGGCGTTCGAGAGCAGGTTGTCCACGGCCTGCCCGATGCGCAGGGGGTCGACCCGCACCCAGAGGGGGCTGTCGACGTCGAGGCTGAGCCGGACTCCGGCGGCGACGGCGGCCAGGCGGGCTGCGTCGGCACGGGTGCTGAGGATGGTGCCGAGCTCGGCGGTCTCGAGGCGGACGGGGATCGCGTTGGAGGACGAGGCTACGAGGTCGGACGCGAGGTCGAGGAGGCGTTCGGCGCTGCGCTGCGCGACTTCGAGGCGGAGGCGGTCGCCCTGGGGGATGGCCTCTGATTCGAGGACGAGGTCGAGATTGCCGAGGACGGCGGTGAGCGGCGAGCGGAATTCGTGGGCGACGGTGCGGACGAGTTCGGCCTTGTCTTCGACGGCGCCCGCGAGGGCTGTGACGTCACCGAAGGCCACAACGGCGCCGCCCTCGGGACCCGCGAGTGGGCGCGCCACGACCGAGAGGGCGACGGCGTCCTTGCCCCGCCCGAGCCAGACGACCTCGCCGTCGATCCGCTCGCCCGCGGCGGCTCGCCGGAGCGGACGCTGCTCAGGGGGGATCGGGGTCCGCCGATCCTCGGCGAACACCGGAAGCGCGGCCTCGCCGACATCCCCGCGCGAGGGCAGTTTCCAGCCGAGGGGCTCCACGAGCTCCCCGAACCGCCTGTTCCAGCGACTCGGCGTGGCGTCCGGGCCGACAGCGACGATGCCGACGTGGACGGCGTCGAGCGTGGTGGTGAGCAGCCGCTCAGTGGAGAGCGACTCGACGAGAAGGTCTCGCAGCGCCGCCTGCTGTGAGCGCAGCAGGCGTTCCTGGAGCCGGAGGCCCGCCGTCGCGGCACGGATCGCGACGGCGACGATGAGCAGCAGGATCGGCAGGAGGAGAGACCCGCTCGAACCGGCAGGGACGCCACGTGCGAACAAGTCGACGAGGGTGGGGGAGGCGATGATCATCGGAGCCACAAAGCACACCGCCAACGCCCACGCGCCGGACCGCATCGACGCAGCGATCCAGATGACCGGGAAGACGCTGAGGGTGCCGAGGCCTTGGAGCAGGCCGCCGGGAGCGTTGCGGAACAGGCCGATCGACACGAGGTCGAGCAGCGGGATCGCCAGCGCGACCTGATCGGAGTACTTCTCCCACGGGAATGCCAGGCATGCGACGCACGCGACGCACTGGACCGCCAGACCGGCCAGGACGAGCGGCCGGTCCGGCGCGGCCTCCCATCCGGCGGGAGATGCGAGCGCGGCGAGGACGATCGCGAGGACGAGCGGCAGTTGCCAGAGCGCTATTCTGGCCCGCGGTCCGGCGCGGTTGAGGTACCGGTGGGCACGGTCGAAGACAGCCTGTTCCTGGGATGACACGCGCAGCTCCTTCCCCGTATCCCCCAATTACAGTCCCGACAGTGTGATATTCGTCCCCGTAATGAGAATATGACAATGTCAAAGCTTCAATGACAAGACTGTCGCACTCATGTGCGGAGGAGTGGCGGAGATGGACGACCTTGGTCTTGCTCTAGTTGTCGAGGATGACGACGACGTTCGCCACCTTGTGGAGGACGTCCTGCGACAGGCGGGATTCGAGGTGCTCAGCGCCGCGACCGGCCGTGAGGGCGCAGAGATCGCGCGGCGCGAGGGTCCCGCCGTGGTCACCCTTGACCTCGGCCTGCCCGACATCGACGGCTTCGAGGTGCTTCGACGGATCCGCGCCTCGAGCGACGCGTACGTGGTGATGCTCACGGCCCGAGATGAGGAGCCGGACACGATCCTCGCGCTGCAATCCGGCGCAGACGACTATCTCACCAAGCCGTTTAGGCCCCGCGAACTGCGCGCGCGCATCGCGGCGATGATGCGTCGCCCCCGCATCGGAGGTGTCGGAGCCAGCGAGCCTGCCCTCGCCCGCACGGGAGCCCACGTTCAAGGAGCCGCGCCCGCGGATGCCCCCGCGCCGCTGAGGCATCCGGAGATGCTCCTGCGCCACAGCGGCCTGACCTTGGACCCGAGAACCAGGACGGCCTCGCTCACGGGCAGAACGCTCGAGCTGACCCGCACCGAGTTCGACCTCCTGCACGCCCTCATCCGCGCCGGTGGCGCCGTGATTCCACGGGCCGAGCTCGTCCGGATCGCGCGCGGGGACCGCTATCGCGAGGACACGTACGTGAGCGAGGCGGACGAGCGCGCCGTCGAGGTCCACCTCGGCAACCTCCGCCGCAAGCTCGGCGATGACCCGCGGCAGCCTCGCTGGCTGGTCACCGTCCGGGGCGTCGGCTACCGGTTGGCGCCAGCCGCCTAGAAGCCCTGATTCAGCCGCCTAGGCAGCGCTCGGCGGGGCGCCGCCGTCGCACTCCTCGAGTTCGACGACGGTCTGCTCGCCGCAAGCGTTCACCGCGGGGACGAGCGCGGCCGCGGCTCGCGGGCCATCGGCCAGCAGACGCCGTTCGAGTTCTTCGGTGAGGGCCGCGAGTCGGGTTGCCCCGACCATCGTCGAGGACGTGCGCAGGCTCAGGGCGGCGTCGAGCGCGACGGTGAGGTCCGTGCCGGCGAGGGCAGCGGCGAGCGCCTCGCGCCGGCGCGGCCAGATCCGGGTGAAGTCCCGGGCGAACGACGATGCGGAGCGCTCCCCGACATCCTCGGCGAGGACGCGAAGGGCCGTGGGGTCGACGAGCGGCAGGAGTCGCCCGGCTTCTTCGGGGACATCGGGTGCCGTCATGACCGTCTCCTTCTGGTTCATGTGACCCCTACCGTCCTGACAATGTAGCAATTGTATTGATCACGGCGGGCC
>NZ_JBQCGQ010000119.1:0-31366 GCF_051955515.1 Sinomonas sp. | reverse complement strand
CCGGCTCTCCTACGTGGGAACCCAGCTCCTCGCCGGTGCCGCCGCAGACCTCACGAGCGGCTTCCGGTATGTGATGGCCGAAGTCGGGTTGACCATGAGCGAAGCCCTCAAGCTCGTCACCTCGACCCCCGCACGCGTGATCCCCGGTACGAGACCTGGTCTTGGCCATCTCCTGCCGGGGGCCCCCGCTGACCTCGTCCTCCTCGACGAGTTCGGCAGCGTCCAGGCCGTCGTGCAGTCAGGACGATGGGTGACGGGCGGCCCGCAGTGACCCAGTCGCTGGACCCCGGGAGGGGCTTCAGCGTCGGCACCGCAGTCGTCGACGTCTTCCCGCCCGCCGGCACGCGGATGGCTGGCTTCGCCGCTCGCACGGAACCGAGCATCGGGGTCCACGACCCGGTGAGCGTGCGGGCCCTGGCGGTGGACGAGACGTGCCTTATCACCGTGGATGTGTGCGGGCTGCATGAGACCACGTGCCAGGAGATCGCGGCGGCCCTGCCGCTTCCGGCAGCGAGCATCGCCGTGACTGCGACCCACACGCACGCCGGGCCGTGCATCATGCCTGGAAGGCTTGGCGGCCATGACGAGAGGGTTCTCGCGGAGATCCGATCCGCCGCAATCACCGCGGCAGAGAAGGCGATCGCCCGGCGCACATCCGCTCAGCTCTTCTACCGCGAGGCAACCGGGATCGGCGTCGCCTCCAATCGTCGACACGGCGAGCGGAGAATCGATCCTCCGGCACAGCTCGCCTCATTCCATGGCAACGACGGGACGCCTCTTGCCTGGGTTCTCCTCTACCCGTGCCACCCCGTGGTTGTGGGTCCTGCGAATCGGCTCATCAGTGGCGACTACCCCGCTTTCTCACGGGGGGCTCTCGAGTCCGCCGCACCCGGGTCCACCGCGTTCTTCCTTCCCGGAGCAGCAGGAGACGTCAACACCGGCCACTCTGCGGAGGCGTCCTACTCCCTCTCCCAGAAGACGCCGCGGACCTTGGCCGAAGCCGAACGCCTCGGCACCCTCATCGCCGAGAAGACCCTCACCGCAACGCCGCGTCCTCTCCCGACCGACGGTCCGGCGGCGGCGCGGCAACTCGTGGTCGACCTGCGCCTGGAACCGCTCGACGACGTCGGCCCCGAGGAAATGGCGGCGAAATGGCGGAGCGAGGCTCAGGCAACGGACCCCGGTCGGGCAGCGCTCCTCCGCACGTGGATGCAGTGGGCCCAGCAACGCCGCGCGGATGAGGAACTCTCATGGCATGCCCCCGTTACCGCCTTCACCTGGGGTCCGCTGACCCTGATCGGACTGCCCGGCGAGCCATTTCTCGCGACGGCAGATGAAATTGCGGCCGGACTTGACGGAATCGTCATGGTCACCGGATACACGAATGGGTGCCCCGGATATCTTCCTGCGAAGGACGAGTATAGATTCGGAGGATATGAGGTCCTCGACGCGCATCGCTATTACGGAATGCCCGCCCCGTTTGCGGCCGGAAGCGCAGAAGAACTCGTGCGGGCAGCAGTGAAGCTAGCGTCGATGTGATTTCCCGGCCGACCATTACCCAATTGGCGTCACAGCTTGGCGTCGCCCCGTCAACGGTTTCGCGCGCCTTCACCCGCCCCGATCTGCTGCGCCCCGACACCGTGGACCGCGTGCTGGCGGCCGCCAAGGCGGTGGGCTACGTCCCCAACAACAACGCCAGGGCCCTCTCGACCGGAAGGGCGGGCGCCATTGGGCTGATTGTCCCTGACATCGCCAATCCCTTCTTCCCGCCGCTCATCCGCGCGGCGCAGAATCACGCCAGCGCGGCGGGGCTGTCGGTCTTCCTCGCGGACAGCGACGAGGACGCCGAGAGGGAAGAGCGCCTCATCATCGCGATGGCTCCTCAGGTGGAGGGCCTCCTCGTCGTCTCGTCGAGGCTGCCGTCCACCCGTCTCCGCGAACTTGCGGAAAGATACCGCCTCGCGCTGATCAATCGGGACGTGGCCGGGACCTTCCGCGTGCTTCTCGACGCGACGAGCGCAATTCGGGCGGCCCTGAATCACCTGGAGGACCTGGGCCATACGCGCATCGCCTACGTCGGCGGCCCCGAGCGCTCGTGGTCGAACCGGCAACGGAGGGGCGCGGTCGAGGCCGCGGCCCGCCAGCTCGGTCTCCATTTCACGTCCTACGGCGTCCCTCCCGGAACGTATGAGGCGGCCAAGGCGCTCAGCCGGACCGTCGTAGGAAAGGGGGCGACCGGCGTCATCGCCTTCGACGATGTCCTGGCCCACGGACTCATGGGCGGATTCGCCGAGGAACGCATCGATGTGCCAGGCGACGTCAGCATCATCGGGTGCGACGATGCCCTCGCAACCCAGACCTTCCCCGCCCTCTCGACGATCTCCTTCAACGTCGCCGACGCGACCAGCGCTGCCCTCCATGGCTTGACCGAGCATCCGAATGACGCGACTCTTCCCACCGCCCGAATCACTTTCGACGGAGCCCTCGTCTTGAGGGGCACCACCGGACCGGCGAGGGAGCATCCGGCCTTCATCAAGTGACCTACAGCGCCCCCAGCGCCTGCGCCACGACGACGGCCGACGCCGCCGACCACGCCTGGGGCCGGCACGCCGACGGATACGGGAGTGCGCGGCCCACCGTGGCGAACGAGTCCCCCGAGTGCAGCTCAGGCATCCGGTACTCGAACGATTCGGCGGCCTTGAGCAGCCCCTCGGCCAGACGCGACGCGGCCTCGACGTGGCCGGAGGCGAGGAGTCCCCTGATGGCGATCGCCGTATCGTGCGCCCACACGGACCCGCAGTGGTATGAGAGCGGCCAGAAGCCCGCACTGGACGTGGCGAGCGTCCGCAGCCCAAAGCCCGAGTCGAGCTCCGGGTGCACGAGTCGCGCGGCAACGATGCCTTCTTCCTCCGGGCTGAGCAGCCCCGTGCCCAGAAGGTGGCCCATGTTCGAGGTGACCGTGTCCACCGGCGCGCCATCGCCGTCGAGCGCAATCGCGACAAAGGCTCCCTGCGCATCCTCAAGCCAGAAGTCGGCGCGGAAGCGGTCGGCGAGCGCCGCGGCGGTCTCCCGGAGCTGGGCCGGCGAAGTGCCCGCAGTGGCGTCGCCCCGCCGCCCGAAGGCCTCGAGCAGCTGGGCCCCGTGAACGAGGGCCTCGTGCGCGTACCCCTGCACCTCGCACAGCGAGATCGGGGCCTTCGCGAGCCGCCCATCGCGGAATTGCACGGCGTCAGCGGAATCCTTCCAGCCCTGATTCGCGAGTCCGTGGCCGGAGGTGTCCAGATAGTTGAGGTACCCGTCTCTCACGCCGTCGGCGATCCACGCGAGCGCGCGCTCCGCCTGCGGAAGGAGCCGTTCGACGGCGTCGACCGGCATCCCGGCGCGCCACGCGTCGTGCAGGAGGCACACCCAGAGCGGGGTCGCGTCCACGGTGCCGTAGTAGAGGGGCGGGAGGCTGAGCTCCTCGCCGTGGAGCGTCAGGGTGGTCCGCCGCAGCTCGTGCATGATCTTCCCGGGATCTTCCTGGGACTCCGGATCGCTCTTCACGCCCTGAAAGGACGCGAGGACAGCCAGGGTGCCGGCAGCGAGCTCGGAACCGAGCGGCAGGAGCAGGCGCGCGGCCCACAGCGAGTCGCGCCCGAAGAGCGTGAAGAACCACGGCGCTCCCGCAGCCAGGAACTCGGCGTCCGGGAGGGCCGGGAGCGAGAGCCGCAGGCCGTCGAGGTCGCGGAGCGACCGTTCGAGGAACCGGGCGAGGCGGGTCTCTGCAGGGCGTCGTAGGCCTCGCCAGCCGTGGGGCGCGGCTCGGCGCGCTCCGACGACGACGGCGATCCTGTCCTCCGCGGCAACCCGCCACCTCACCCGGGCGGGCTTCCCCGCGGAGGCGGTCACGGACCAGCGGAGCACCGGGCGCGCCGGCTCTGAGAGGTCGACGACGGCGCCCGGCGCCTCGAGCGTGGCCCGCACCTCGCCGGCGGCCCAGACGAGACCCGGCTCGGCCTCCTGGGCCGCGAGCGGCGTGGTCGCGATGCCTGACTTGACGGACTCCATCGGGGCGAGGTCCGCGGCGAGCCGGACGGTGATCTCGGTGGTGACCGGCTCCGCCGTCGAACTCGTCAGCTCGATCTCCTCGTGCATGCCGCCAGCCTCGACGCGGCGCGCCCGGGTGAGACGCAGGGTCGGGTCGCCCCACGTGGTGCCCAGATGCCGCGGGAGGCCGACGACGACGAGCCCGCCGTCGTCGTCGTGCCATGAGCCGGCCGGTTCGGCCTCCCGCCCCCCAATCTCGAGGACCGCCTCGCTCAGGACCCGCACATCGGAGTGCATCAGGCCCTGGACGGTAGCCGTGCCAGGCGCGGCCAGCCTGATCTGGCCATCACGGCCGGACCAGGCCTGCGTCGGCGCGCGGTGGACGATCTCGAGGTCGTGGAGGAACGGCTGCAGCTGTTCGGGCATTCGTTCAGTCTGCTGGACGCCGCGGCGCCGATCAACAGCGCGTTCAGCTCACCATGCGAACGGTCCAGAAATCGCTTGAGAGGCCGGTCGAAAGCAAGTATTGGTACGGCATCGTGAAGTAGCCGCTCTGGCCCCAACCGTTCCCCCACGAATTCCGAACTCGGAAGCGCTGGCTCGAATTGTCGTAGCCTACGGCCATGACGGCGTGACCGCCCAGGACCTGCTCGTTCGGCTGGGGCATCGGCACGACGCCGGACTGGGCGACCTCTTGGCCCTCGAACGATTCGTACACCGTGAAGCCGAAGACAAACGGGAAGCCGGCGGCGAGGCAGCCCTGCATCTGCTGGAGGCTGCGGACCACGCGCTGATACGCGAGGGCGCGGTGATGGGAGGCGTCGTCATAGCACTGCTGCGGCGGCTGATCAGCGAACTTTCCGATGTCGTATGGCCATTCCGTTTCCTGGCACGCTCCCTGCTTGCCGACCGACTTGATGCCGTCCCGGATTTGCGCGCCAGAATCACTCGCGACCGTGTTCTCCATCACGCGTTCGTTGTAATAGATGAAAAGCCGGGAGGGAGTCTTGTAGTCGCCGATGGATTGCTTTCCTGCGTCGAATTCGAGGGCGCCCGCAATCGCGTTCGCGGTGCAGGAGCCGAGTTGGCCTTGGTCGTAGACGGGCGGACATTGGCTTGTGAGATCGGCCGACGACGGCAGCGCGCCGAGGACGGTAGGCGGCGCCGCGAAGAGATGGTCGCGTTGGTCGGGGACGTCCGGCACCCAGCCGTAGCCGTGGGTGCTGGAGGTTGCTTCAGTGCTCATGGGGGTGGTTCTTTCACGCGGGCGGCTTTGGGCGGCCCAAACTGCTGCGCATCCGCCCGCTGCATCTGAGCACGGGGCGGGGAAGGCGTTCCCAGCCGGGGCGCTGAGTGGCGAGTCCCGGCTGGCACGTCTCGACTCGGACGCTGGGAATCCGAGCCGATCATTAATTTGTCCTTCGATTTTATTAACTCCACGATGCTCATGTCAAGAGCTCGACCCTAACAGTCTCGGTCTAGTAGAGGCGCCCCTCCGCCAAGATCCTCTCGACGTCTTCGGTGGAGATCCGGGCCTCTGTTGCTATGTCCTCGGCCCTCATCCCCGCCGCCTTCGCTCCCCGCACGATGGGCACGAGCATGTCGGCCCTCTTCCGAGCGAGCTCAACTGCCTCAGCCAGGTCGGCGGCACCGCGACGCAACTCTCCTCGGAACTCCGCAACGGATTCCGGCTCTGGTGAGACCCGGGATTCCGGCTCAAACTCCCAATCTGCCACGTCAGACTTTCAAGCGGTCACGTTGCATGGAACGACGGTACCCCGGAATGCGAATCGTCCGTCGCACCCTGCGGACGTGACGGCGCAGCGGGAAGGCACCCTGCGGACATGACGGCGCAACGGGAAGGCCACCCTGCGAACGTGACGGCGCAACGGGAGGGGTCAAGGCGTGAGGCGCGCGTCCCGGATCGTCGCCGCGAGCTCCGGCGCAGTGCCGGGGAACGGGGCCCGGCCCCAGACGGCCAGATACAACTCCTCGGCGGACCCGGTGACGGTCCCGAGATACGTCTCCCCCGAGCCGCGTTCGGTGTACCGCGCCCCGAGGGCCTCGATCGTGGCCACGGAAGACCCGTTCGAGACCACCTCGAAGCGCACGGTCCCGGGGAGCCCCTTCGACCGGCCGAGTCGGACCTGCCGCGGGTAGAAGCCGTCGACGACCTCGCGAAGACCGTCAAGAGCGAGGTCCTCCGGGAGGGACCAGGGCTCGGGCACCGGTTCCCCGGCCGTGGCCAGCGTGGCGATGAGGTCCGTGGTATGGACGGCGGTTTCGTGCACCTGCCGCCGGGCCCAGAACGAGGCGACGCGTGGCCCCCACAGCGTCCAGGCGGGAGCGTCAGGCGGAGTCTGCCGCAGGGCGGTCACCAGGGCTGCGGCCCGGTCCCGATACCAGAGCGGCAGCGCTTCGCCGTGGTCCACGAACCGCGGCACCTCCGGCTCGCTCTCCGCGCCCAGACACGCGAGGGCCCAGGCGTGGATGCTTCCGAGATGGATGACGAGCTTGCGGGCTGTCCAGCGGGGGCAGGCGGGGACGAGCGCGTCCCAGTGCCGAACGCGGTCCGCGGCTGTGGCGAAGCGCGTGGTCAGGTCGTCGAGCTGGCCGACGGCCTTGGCGTAGTCGTTGAGGACGGTTGGCTGGCCGAGGTCAGTCACGGCCTCCACGATAACCATCACGCGACGGCGGCACTACCATCCCACCAAAAGTTCATCTCGCGCTTGGAGATAGG
Source organism: Sinomonas sp. (assembly GCF_051955515.1). Classification (GTDB taxonomy): domain Bacteria; phylum Actinomycetota; class Actinomycetes; order Actinomycetales; family Micrococcaceae; genus Sinomonas. Next base: position 24,597 of record NZ_JBQCGQ010000119.1, on the reverse strand, counting down.
CCATCGTCGGCAGGTAATTCCCGTGCGTCGCGACGCGTGCCATATACGAATCGGGCTCCATTTCCAGCGCCACCCTATCCAGGTTGTTCGGCATCGCCGAATAGGAATAGCCCGGGAACCCCAGGTAATCCGTGCGCCGCCACAGATTGATCCACACGGGCTGCGGGCGGGACGGGAGTGCGAAGGCGCCGTTCGGAATGTGGAGCAGCTCGGTCAGCGGCGTGCCCGCGACGGAAGGCGCAGGGCTCGGCACTGGATGATCCCCGAGGTCCTTGCCCTTCCACGGGTCGGCGGTCCAGAACGAGGGAGCGGCGATCCCGGGCGTGCCGAGCACCTCTGGCCCGAACAGCTCGGGGAAGAACCGCCCGAAGTACGGGCGCAGCTGCATCCCGAACGTGAGCAGCCGAATGCGCCCGAGCAGGTCGGATTTGCCCAGCGCGGCGAGGTGGAACAGGGCGGCGACGCCGAGGACGGTGCCGAGGCTGTGCGTCGCGAGGAGGACACGCCGCTGGGGAGCGGGCTTCCCGTCGGGCTCGAGCCAGCGCATGATCCGGTCTGCGAGCTCGGGCACGGCCCGCTCGGAGAAACACGCGGGCCCGAACGGATGGGCGGCTCGGGGCAGCCAGGCCATGAGGTCCCACAGGAGGCCGAGGGGCCGCCCCCGGCCGGCGGTCGCGGCATTGGCGACGGCGGCGCTCACCACGGCGAGCGCGCCGAGCACCACGCTGGTGAGCACCGCCCACTGGGCGAACGAGGAGAAGGCGGCGACGCCGTCGTCCCCGCCGAAGACCGCCCTGAGGGCGCCGCGGATCCAGGCCCACCGGTCCGTGACGTCGCGCGCCTGCCGCATCACGGTGAACGCGAGGGAGACCGTGACGGTCACGCCGATCACCCAGCTGAGCGTGTGGAGCAGGGGCTCGGCCCGCTGCAGGAACGCGCTCGACCGGCGGACGGCGTCGATCTCCCGCGCGAACACCGCCTCGGCAGGGTCCACGGGAGGGCTGTCGATGATGGCCTTGCGCAGCCCGAGCCACGCGAGCACGCACAGGAGCGCTCCGACGAACACCACGATCAGCACGAGCACGCCGCCGAACGCCCAGAAGACGGTGGGGACGGCGATGTCGTGCGCGCCGTTGGGGATGGTGAGGTCCCGGAACAGCGGATCGGCTCGGTCCGCGCTCGACTGCAGCCGCCCCGCTCGCAGGTAGGAGCCGATGCCGAGGGCGACGGCGCTCGCCAGGAACGCCGCGATCACGAGCCCGAGGTACATGAACACGCCCGGCCCCGCCCCGTGCCACGCGTGCTCCTTCCGATGCGGGTCGCGGCGGCGGAGGATGAGGTACGGCAGCACGAACCCGAGCGCGCAGAGGACGACGACAGCGATCGCCAGGGCGTTGGCGCCCGCCCCGAGCGGATCGAGCCATCCGCCGACCACGACCACGAGCGCGGCGACGCCCACGGTGAGCACCGCCATCGCGATCCACTCGTTGTAGCCCGAGCGCACCACGCAGCCGACCGTCGCGAGGATCGTGAGGCACACGAGGATGATCGTGGGCGTGAGCTGCCCGGCCGTGAACGGCGAGGACGGATTCTCGTCGGACAGGCTCGCCTCCGTGATGAGGCAGCCGATGTACGTGAGGGTGGCCGCGGCGAGGAGGAGGAACGCCCAGACGTGGCGGCTCGTCCAGAAGTCCGCGGCGAGCGGCGGGTGGATCGAGCGCGCCCAGACGGCCACGACGAGCGCGACGACGCCGAGCTGCACCGAGGCGAGGATCAGCAGCGACGACGCGGCGGCGCCGTCTCGGCCGAGGGCGTCCGACATGAGCAGGATGACCACGAGGTGGATGCTCGCCGCGATATGGAGCATGCCGGTGGGCGAATTGATGCGGCGCCGCACCCAGAGGCTCGGGACGGCAAGCGCGAACGCATCGCTCTCGGTCTGGTTGTCGAGGGCGCGGGCAGCGTCGCCCGCACGGGTGCGGAAGCGGACGTCGCTCACGAGCCCCAGGAGCGAGACGAGGACGACGGCGAGGATCGGCGCGAGTGAGAGCGCCGCCAGACGCTGCCCTCGGGTGAGTTCCCGGAGCCCGTCGAACTGGGACGGGAGGGCGCTGCAGACCTTCCAGCTGTTGGGCTGGCCGGTCGGCTGGAAGCACTGGACGGCCACGAGGTCGAAGGCCACGGTGGAGACCGCCGAGACGAGGAGGAGGGTCAGCAGCAGGCCGAACAGCCGCACGACTCCCCCGCCGCTGCCCGTGCGGATCCCGCCCTCGCGGCTCGGGTCGGGGCGGAATGAGCGCGCCCAATAGGCGGCGTTCGCGAAGCCGAACGGGGCGATGAGGAACCAGCCGAGGTTGTAGACCACGCGCCCGACCTTGCCGAAGAAGCTGTTCCCCTTCGAGAACCGGTCGAGATTGCCCCAGCTGTAGGCCTCGAGCCTGGTCTTCTGGCCCGGGAGCGGGGACTTTGGGGCGTAGAAGCCGGCGAGGTTGTCCCCGAGGGTGACGGCACCTTCGTGGACCATCTGCAGGTTGTCCGTGGTGGTCCCGAGCATCTCCTGCGGCGGGGTGTTCCGGACGCCGTGGACGCGCAGCTCGAGGACTTCGAGGGAGGGGCCGGTTCCGTTGGGTGCTGTGGACATGATGCGTCTCCGTTGGAGATTCCCAGCACTTGCGTCGATGGTACTCCTGTCCGGCTACTTCTGTCCGGCTACTCCCGAATAGCCTTCACGAGCGGGGCCTTTCCCAGCGCCGTCCGCTGGATCTCGTGCACGGGGATGATGTTCACGGGGGTCCCCACGGCTCCCGCACCGGCGAGGCCGAGCATGACGCGATCGCGCAACGCGCGCAGGTCCGTGCCGAGAGGCAGCCCTGCGAGGAGCACATCGAGGCCGTCCGGCCGCTGCACCACCTGCCAGCCCGTCACAGGCGCGTCCTCGAGCGCGGCATGGAACACGTTCGGGTGGACCGGCACCGTGGCCTCACCCACCGGCAGATGCAGGACCTCCTCCGCACGCCCCTCCACCTTGGTGAGCAGCTCGAAGGACCTGCCGCACGGGCAGCCGCGGCCGTCAAGCCGAACCTCGTCCGACATCTCATAGCGGATGAGCGGGAGCGTTCGGGAGAACAGGACCGTCACAAGGATCCGGTCCCCGGTGACGCCCCGGGGCACCGGCCGGTAGTCCGCGTCGACCGGCTCGACGATCACCAGATCCTCGTAGACGTGCTGCCGCCTGGCCGAGCACATGGAGGCGATCCCGGCTGTCTCGGTGGTGCCGTAGACGTCGAACGGCTCGCTGCCCCACGCGGCCGCCATCTCCCGTGCGGCCCGCGAGCCGAGGACCTCGGACGCCGAGAGGACGGCGCGGGGCGCGATCTTCAATCGGCCGCTGAGCTGCTCGGCGGCCAACGGCCAGAGAGCGGAGGGGTACCCGATGAGAAGGTCGGGGCGGAAGGCGTTCAGGCGGCCGACCGTCCGCTCCGGCGGATCCCCGGCGTCGAGGCGGAGCGTCGGGAACAGCATCGAGTTGAACGTGGCGGACAGCACCGCGGACTGGTGGGTGGGCCAGCGGGAGGTGACAATCGCGACGCGCGCCGGTCTCCGAATGAGGCCGGGCAGGCCGGCCCAGCTCGGGATCCGCGTGTAGGAGGCAATGACCGAGGCCCACTCGCGGTGGTCCCACACGAATACGCCCCGCCGCCCCGTCGTGCCCGCGCTCGCCGCCACCCACCAGCGGCCGCGCCACGGGACGGAGGGATCGCCGTCGTTCTCCACCAGCTCGCGGAGGTGGGCCTCGACATCAGCCAGCCGTAGGCTCGGGGCGGTGACGGCCTCGTCGAAATGCTCCATGAGCTCGGCCTTCGTCACGGGCGGCAGGGCGGAGAGCGGCGCGCGCTCCAGGCCTGCGTAGCGCTGGCGGTAGAAGGCAGAACGTCCGACGGCGTACGCCCGCAACCGCTCGAACGCCTCGGTTTGGTGGGCGGCAATCCGGGCGGGACTCCAGTGCTCGTGGAGTCGCCAGGCGGCCCGGAGCGCGAGGAGGCGAGCGAGAAGCTCTGCGTCCAGACCGCTCATGCACAAAGGCTAGAGATCTCCGACTGTTGCAGCTAGAGTTCGCGGGCCCGGAAACCCCCTCGCGGAGGTACCCTTCGGCCATGACGTTGGAGCGGTGGCGGAGCCTGTCCGAGTGGCCGATGATCGGCGCGGCAGTCGTGTTCCTCGTGGCATATTCCGTCCAGGTGATTGCGAACCTCCGCGAAGAGGAAGGAATGTGGGCCGAGGCCCTTGTCTTCGCCTCGTGGGCCGTCTTCCTCGTCGACTACACCGTGCAGCTCTACCTCGCCCCGGACCGCCGCCGTTGGTTCGTGCGGAACCTGCATGAGCTTGCCATCCTCCTCCTCCCGGCCCTCCGCCCGCTGCGCCTTCTGCGGCTCATCACGTTCCTGCGGGTCGTGCACAACAGGGCTGGCGACGTGCTCCGGGGACGGCTGCTCCTCTATGTGGTGGCGTCCGCGGTGATGCTGGTCTACTGCGGGGCCCTCGCGGCCGAGGACGTCGAGCAGAACGTTCCGGGCTCGAACATCCGCTCGTTCGGCTCCGCCATCTGGTGGGCGCTCGAGACGATCACCACCGTGGGCTACGGCGATCACTATCCGGTCACCATTGCGGGCCGCTTCGTGGCTGCTGCGCTCATGATCGCGGGCATCGCCGTCCTCGGTGTCGTGACCGCCTCGATCGCCACATGGCTTGTCACCAGCATCACCACGGCCGCTGCGGAGGAGGTCGAAAGCGAGGTGGAGGAGGTCGAGGCCGAGGTCGAAGCGCTCGACGAGTCAATCGAGGCGAAGATCGATGCGCTGAGCAGGCAGCTCGCGCAGTTGACGGCCGCCTTCGAGGCGCTCCGCGATCAGTCCGGAGATGGCCATCCAGAAACCCCGAGAATCCGCGGTTGAGTGAAGAAATTCAGGATACTTACGCAGAACCCTTGATTCGCTAAAGATCTTCACTATAGTTGTGTGAGTCAGGTCACCGAATGGAGCTGAGCACATGACTACCGAGAGCGTCACCCAGACCCCCGCCGCAACGGGAGCGCTGCTGGCCTCGGTCGGCGCGAAGGTCCGCGCACGGCGCAAGGACCTCGGGATGACGCTGGCCCAGCTCTCGGACGCCACCGGCCTCAGCCAGGCGATCGTGAGCCAGATCGAGCGAGGGCTGGCCAACCCTTCGTTCACCACCCTGGCCCAGCTCGCCCACGGTCTGGACATTCCGGTAGGCCGCTTCTTCTCGGGCCAGCCGGACAGCGCCTCCCCCGTGGTGAGGCGCCACGAACGGCGGAACCTCCGTGGGGTCACCCGGGAGTCCGTGGGCGAAGCCGTCCACGAGCTCCTCACGCCGAGCACCAACGGCGCCCTCGAGGTCCAATGGATCGTGACGCCGCCCGGACACGACACCAGCGCCACGCCCTTCCACCACAGCGGCGAGGAATTCTGCCTCATCATCTCCGGCAAGAAGGACGTGTATCTCGATGGAGTCTGCTACAGCCTCAGCGAAGGCGACTCCATTACGTATTCCTCCGAAATCCCCCACTGGTACGCGAACAGCTACGAAGAGGTCTGCGTAGCGATCTGGGTCAGCGCCCCCCACGCGTGGTAATCCACGCCCAGGGCTGACCTGCCTCCCCCCAAAAAACCCTCTTTCGCGTCGTCTCCCAACGGTGCGTCATACCCTCGCGCGCCCTTCCGGCGCAGCAAAGGACCTCTCATGATCGAGAACGTGGTCAAAGTCGACCCTTCTACCTCTCGGCGCTTCTCGCCCGAAGTCCGTCGAGGCCTCCTCGGCCTCGGCCTCGGAAATGCCCTCGAATGGTACGACTGGATGGTCTTCGGCCTCCTCTCCGCCTTCATCGGGCCCAATTTCTTCCCTGACCGGGACCCGCTCTCGGCAACGCTCAACACGCTCGCCGTCTTCGCCGTCGGCTTCGCATTCCGCCCGCTGGGCGGAGTGCTGCTCGGCCTCTTCGCCGACCGCATCGGCCGCCGGCGCGTCATGCTCACCTCGATCCTCCTGATGGCGAGCACCACGCTGCTCATCGCCGTGACGCCGAGCTATTCGGTGATCGGCGTGTGGTCAGGCGTGATCCTGGTGGCCTCTCGCATCATCCAGGGCATCTCCACCGGCATCGAGGCGCCGCTCTCCACCTCCCACGCCGTGGAACTCGCCCCCGAAGGGCGCGAGGGCATGGTGGCCGGCATGATGAGCCTTTACGTGAACACCGGCATCCTCATGGCCTCGCTCGTGAGCTTCCTGTGCAGCCTCACGCTCGGCGCCGCCGCGATGGGCTCGTGGGGATGGCGGGTGCCGTTCATCATCGGCGCGGTGTTCGGCCTCGTCGTCCTCTACCTGCGGCGCACCCTGCCCGAGACGCTGCGGCCCGAGGAAGTGGCCGAAGCCTCCGGCGGCACCGTCTGGTCGGGCATCCGCAAGCACTGGCTCGGCGTCCTCGCGATCATCTTCGTGGTCGGCGCAGCCCAGGCCTACAACTACGCGTGGAACACCGGCCTGCCCACGGCTGCCCGGAGCAACTTCAAGGAAGACCCCACGATCGTGTTCGCGCTCACCACGGCCCTCGCCGTCGTCCTCGTGGCCGGCAGCTGGGTGGTGGGAAAGCTCACGGACGGCAAGGCGATGTCCCGGTGGTTCATCGTGACCCGGCTGCTCGCGATCCCCTCGGTGTTCCTCATGCTGCTCTACGTGCGGCCCGGGATCGGCGGCTTCGCGGCGGTGCTGCTCGGCGGCTCAGTCGTCCTGGTCCTCAACATGACCATCTACAACGTGGTGAGCACCTCCCTCATGCCGAAGAACATCCGCGGTACCGGAGTCGCCCTCGGATACGGCATCGGCGTCGCAATCTTCGGCGGGACCGCCTCCTACCTCCTCGTGTGGTTCCAGTCCCTCCACGCCGACTGGATCTTCCCCACCTACGTGGCCGTCCTCTCGGCCCTCAGCGTCATCTTCTACGTCCTGGCCCGCCGCTCGTCCGGCATCTTCGTCGGCAAGTAAGGAATCTCCTCATGCAATCCCTCGATCTCCGCGTGCGCTCGGAAGAGCTCGCCGCGCCTATCGTCAACCGCTCCCAGGTCCTCGTGGTCGGCGGCGGCCCCGCCGGCGTCGCCGCGGCTGTCAGCGCGGCACGGTCCGGCGCGAGCGTCACGCTCCTCGAGCGCTACTCCTACCTCGGCGGCCTCGCCTCGGGCGGCATGGTGCTCGTGCTCGATGACATGGTCAATGGCTCCGAGATCACGGTGACCGGCATCGTCTCGGAGTACGTCGAGCGGCTCCAGGCCGCTGGCCTGGCCGTCGTCCCGCCAAAGGAGGACCGCCGCACGTCGCAGGAGCTCTGGAACAAGTGGGGCCGCTACGGCACCTTCGACTTCCACTCGCACTCCACGCCGAAGCCCATCTGCTACGCCGCGGCCTTCGACCCGCACGGGTGGAAGCGCGTCTCGAATGACCTGGTCCGCGAGGCCGGCGTCACGCTGCGGCTGCACTCGTGGTTCTCGCGGCCGATTGTGGACCAGGGCCCGGATGGCCAAGGCGTCATGAAGGGCGTGGTCGTCGAGACGAAGGCCGGTCCGCAGGCGTATCTGGCCGACGTGGTCATCGACACCACGGGCGACATCGACGTGGCCTCCCGCGCCGGCGCCAAGTACGCCCACGATTCCTACATCACCACGCTCGTCTTCCGCCTCGGCGGCGTGGACACGGCCGAGGCCGAGCGCTTCGAGCAGGAGAACCCGAAGGAGGCGCGCGCCATCAACCGCCGTATCAAGCGGCTGCTCGGCGGTGCCTGGGAGCTGTGGTGGCTCAAGACCCCGCTCGAGGGGGTCGTGTGGTGCAACGCGCCGCACATGTCCGGGTACGACGGCGTTGACCCCGGCGATCTCACGGCCGCCGAGTTCGCGGCGCGGGACCGCATCACCGAGGCCGTCGCGTACGTCAAGGAGAACCTGCCCGGCTTCGCGAACGCCTACCTCCTCGACGCGGCGCCCCAGCTGGGCGTCCGGCAGACACGGCTTCTCGAGGGCGAGTACGTCATGACAAAGGACGACGTCGTCACTCGCCGCCACTTCGCCGACACCGTGGCGCGGGGCCGGGACTACTACTACCCCTATCGTTCGCTCCTGCCGCGCGAGGTCGACCAGCTCCTGGTTGCCGGCCGCCACTACTCCGCGACGCCGGAAGCGCAGAAGATGAGTCGCGAGATCCCGCCGTGCATGGCCATGGGCCAGGCCGTCGGCGTCGCCGCTGGGCTCGCCGTCTCGAACGGAACGCTCGTCCGCGACGTGGATCCCCGCGAGATCCAAGCGGGGATGCGCCATCAGGGCGCGGATCCGGGCGACGTGCCGTCCGCGAACGCAACGATCGACGCCCTCGTGGGGGTGGGGGCATGAGCCTGATCACGGTCGAGAACCCTGCTGTTTCCCCGGCCTCCGACGCGTCGGCGGCTCTCCCCCTGGCCGGCATCAAGATCGTCGACTTTACCCAGGTCTTCATGGGCCCGAGCTGCACGCAGCTGCTCGGCGACTTCGGCGCCGACGTCATCAAGATCGAGCGCCCCGGCAGCGGCGACATCTCCCGCAACTCGTTCCCCGACCCGGATGGCCAGGACAACCCGATCTTCCTTTCCATCAACCGGAACAAGCGGAGCATCAGCGTGGACACGCGGACCGACGAGGGGCGCGCGGTGCTCGCTCGCCTGATCGAGGATGCCGACGTCGTCGTGAGCAATTTCCGCGCGGGCGTCATGGAGCGCATGGGATTCGGGTACGACGACGTCCGCCGCTCCAACCCGGGCATCATCTGGGCCTCGGGCACGGGCTTCGGGTCGGAGGGCCCGTATTCGCACAAGGGCGGGCAGGACGCGATCGCGCAGGCCTACTCGGGCGTCATGTGGCGCCGCGACCGGGAGGACCTGCCGCCGTCGATCTACCCGACCACGCTGTGCGACTACATCACCGGCATGCATCTGCTCCAGGGCATCCTGCTGGCGCTGCGGACCAGAGAGTCATCTGGCACCGGTCAGAAGGTCGAGGTCACCATGTATGACTCGATGCTGCACCTGCAGATGCAGGAGGCCTGCATGCAGCTCAACCGCGGCTACGAGGTCAACTGGGGCGCCATGCCGCTCAGCGGCGTGTTCGAGACGACCGACGGCGCCGTCTGCATGGTCGGGGGCTTCACCGCCGACCCGCTCCTCCACATCTCGCGGGCCCTCGGCCTGGACGAGGACCTCACCCAGCGCCCCGAGTTCGCGAACCTCGAGAAGCAGTTCGAGAACAAGCCGGCCCTCCAGGCGATCTTCCGGGAGCGCTTCGCCACGAACAGCACCGCGCACTGGACTGACAGGCTCGAGCGCGAAGGACTGCTCAACGCGCCCGTTCACACGCTCGAGCAGACGCTCGCCGACGAGCAGACGCGCGTCAACGGCATGATCGTCGAGGCCGAGCACCCGAGCGTTGGGACGGTCCGCATGCTCAACGCGCCGATCCGGCTCTCGGAGACCCCCGCATCCATCCGGCGCGTCGCGCCCCGGCTCGGCGAGCACAACGCCGAGGTCCTGCGGGAGAACGGCTTCGACGAGGAGACGATCGCGCGTCTGCAGGATCTGGGGGTGCTGCGATGAGCGGCGTGAGCTTCGACGTGCGCGATGCGGTCGCGTGGGTCGTCATCGACCGCCCTCACGTCCTCAACGCGGTGGACGGGCCGACGACGGCGCTACTCAACGAGGTCTGGGAGCAGATCGAAGCGGACGCGAGCCTCCGGGCCGTCGTCGTCACCGGCGCCGGCGAGCGCGCGTTCTGCGTGGGTGCCGACATGTCGGCCGCCGGCGTGGACAAGACCGGTCTCGAGTACTGGGCCGACCTCGACCCGAACGGCTTCGGGGGGCTGAGCCTCCGGCAGACGCTCGACATCCCGGTCATTGCGCGCGTCAACGGCTACGCGCTGGGCGGCGGCATGGAGATGGTCCTCGGAGTGGACATCGTAGTCGCCGCCGAGCATGCGAAGTTCGGCCTCACCGAGCCGCGCGTCGGGCGGTTGGCGCTCGACGGCGGCATCCACCAGCTCGTGCGGCGGGTTCCTTACACGCAGGCGATGTCCATGCTGCTCACGGGCCGGAAGGCCTCGGCCGAGGAGATGGCGGCCATGGGACTGGTGAACGAGGTGGTCCCTGCGGCGGAACTCGACGACGCGGTCGAGCGCTGGCTCGAGCAGATCCGGGCCTGCGCGCCGACGTCCGTCCGAGCCGTGAAGCAGATGGTCACCCGCACGGCGCACCTGACGCCCACCGAGGCGCGAGCCATGCGCCTGCCAGCGCTCATGTCGGCCCTGGACAGCAAGGATTCGGCCGAGGGAGTGCTCGCGTTCCAGGAGAAGCGCCAGCCGATATGGCCGGGAAAGTAGGAGAACCGATGACAGTCACCCTTGAATCCGGTGTCTGGGGAATCGTCCCGACGCCGTTCGCCGGCAGCGCCCTCGACGTCGACGCCGACAGCCTCGCCGGCCTCGTGGAGCACTACGAGGCCGTCGGCGCCGTCGGGCTCACGGTCCTGGGCGTCTTCGGCGAGGCCGCCGCGCTCGGCATCGCGGAAAAGGCCCTCGTCCTCGAGACCGCGGCCGACGCGAGCTCCCTGCCGATCGTTGCCGGCATCGGCGCACTCGCCACCAGGCCCGCCATCGACGAGGTCAGCGCCGCGCAGGAAGCCCTCGGCGCGCGGCTCAAGGCCGTGATGGTCCAGGCCAACTCCGCCGACCCCCAGGCCCTCGCCGACCACCTGACCGCGATCCACCGCACCACAGGGGCCGCCGTCGTCGTCCAGGACTACCCGGCCGCGAGCGGCGTCGCCGTCCCCGCGAAAGTGCTGGCCGCCGTCGTGCGCCGTTGCCCGTTCGTGGCCGCGGTCAAGGCCGAGGCGCCCCCCACCGCCCTGGGCATCGCCAAGCTCACTGCCGAGGTCAGCGTGCCCGTGTTCGGCGGGCTCGGCGGCCAGGGGCTGCTGGACGAGCTCGCGGCCGGGGCGGCCGGGGCGATGACCGGGTTCTCGTGCCCCGAGGCCCTCGTTGCAACGGTCCGGGCGTTCGCCGAGGGCGGCATCGCCGTGGCCCGCGAGGCGTTCGCGCCGTTCCTGCCGCTGGTGAACTTCGAGCAGCAGCCACGGATCGCCCTCGCGCTGCGCAAGGCGCTCTTCCGCGAGCGCGGCCTCATCGCCGACGCTGCGGTGCGCCCTCCGTCGGCTCCCCTGCCCGAGGAGCTGCTGCCGATCCTGCGCGAGCAGCTCGCGGCCGCCCTCGCTCCCCTGCAGGCGGGGGTGCGCTGATGGACCTCGGTCTCACCGGAAAGGTCGCCTTTGTCGCCGCCTCGACCGGCGGCCTCGGGCTCGCCGTGGCACAGGCGCTCGCCGCCGAAGGAGCGAAAGTCGCGATCACCGGACGACGGCGGGAGCGCGCCGAGCACGTGGCCGCCTCGCTTCCCGGGGCCGTCGCCGTGGCGGCGGATCTGGGCACCCCCGAGGGCGTCGCCGCGGCGGTCGAACAGGTTGAAAAACTCCTCGGCCCCATCGACATCGCGGTCCTCAACGGCCCCGGCCCCAAGCCCGGCGCCGCCGCGGCGCTCGGCGCCGACGAGCTCGCCAGCGCGTTCGACCTCCTCGTTCGTCCCCACCACGCGCTCGTCTCCCGGGTGCTCCCCGGCATGCGCGAGCGGCGCTGGGGCCGCATCCTGGCCGTGGGCTCGAGCGGGGTCACGGCTCCGCTGCCGAACCTCGCCATCTCCAACACCGGCCGCGCCGCCCTCGCCGGCTACCTCAAGACGCTCGCCGCCGAGGTTGCCCTCGACGCCGTCACCGTGAACCTCCTCCTCCCCGGCCGGATCGCCACGGACCGCGTCGCCGAGCTCGACGCAGCCGCGGCCAAGCGACGCGGAATCTCCCTCGACGACGTCCAGCTCGAATCCCGCAAGACCATCCCCGCCCGCCGCTACGGCCAGCCCGAGGAGTTCGGCGCAGCCGCCGCGTTCCTGTGCAGCGCGGTCGCCTCGTACGTCACCGGCGTCGCCCTGCGCTGCGACGGCGGGCTCATCCGCAGCCTCTGACCCTAAGGATCAACATGACTTCCCTTGCCACCGAATCCACCCTGACTCACGAAGGCGTCCGCTCGCCCGGCGTCGCGCGTCACCTGATTGATGGCGTCTGGGTGGGCGTGCCGACGGTTGAACGCCGCAATCCGGCGCGTCCGGACGAGCTGGCTGTGGTCTCCCCCGCCGGAACCGCCGACGACGTCGACGCCGCCCTCGCCGCGGCCGTCCGCGCCCAGCCGGAGTGGGCCGCGCTGCCGGCCCCCGCCCGCGGAGCCGTCCTGATCCGCGCGGCGGCCCTCCTCGAGGAGCGCGCCGAGCAGATCGCCGAGGATCTGGTCCGGGAGGAGGGCAAGACCTTGGCCGAGGCCTCGGGTGAGGTCAAGCGCGCCACCGATGTGCTCCGCTTCTTCGGCTCTCTCGGTTGGGCGGCGTCGGGTGAAGTCCTGCCGAGCTCGCTACCGGGCACGACCGTCACCACCCGACGCGAGGCCCTCGGAGTCTTCGCGCTCATCACGCCGTGGAACTTCCCGCTCGCGATCCCCGCGTGGAAGGCGGCGCCCGCGCTCGTGTCGGGGAATGCCGTCGTCCTCAAGCCCGCGGAGCTCACGCCGCTCTCGGCGACCCATCTGGCCCGGGCCCTGGACGACGCCGGCCTGCCCGCCGGCGTGTTCAACCTCGTGCATGGCAAGGGCCGCGTGGTCGGCGAGGCGCTCGCGCGGGACGAGCGGGTGGCGGGCCTCTCGTTCACTGGCTCCACCGCCGTCGGCCTCCACCTGAAGGGCATCTTGGACGCTCGGCGCGCCCGCGTGCAGCTTGAGATGGGCGGGAAGAACGCGGTCCTCGTCCTCGACGACGCCGCGCCCCAGGCGGCCGCGGCCGTGGTCGCCGCCGGGGCCTTCGGCCTCACGGGCCAAGCGTGCACCGCCACCTCCCGGGTCTACGTCACCCCGGGCGTCCGCGACGCGTTCGTCGACGCGCTCGTCCAGCAGGCCGCCGCCTACCTTCCCGAGGACGGGCTCGACGGCGCGCGCATGGGCGCGGTGGTGAGCGAGGCCCAGCTCGCGCAGGACGCCGCTGCGGTGCGGGGCGCCGTCGACCGCGGCGCCCGCCTGCTCATCGGGGCGGACGACGCCGACCCCGCCGGCGGCCTCTTCTTCCCGCCCACGGTGCTCACCGAGCTCCCCGAGAACGATCCGGCGGTGACGGACGAGATCTTCGGGCCGGTCGTCGTCGTGCTCGAGGTCCCGGACTACGAGGCGGGCCTCGCCGCCGTGAATTCGTCGAAATACGGGCTCACCGCGGGAATCTGCACCGACTCTCTTGCGCTCGCCACGGACTTCGCGGCCCGCGCGCAGGCAGGCGTCGTGAAGATCAACCGGCCCACCTCGGGTCTGGATCTCAATGTTCCCTTCGGCGGAATCAAGGATTCGTCCACGAATACCTTCCGCGAACAGGGCCGCACCGCACTGGAGTTCTACACCTGGGGCAAGACGGTGTATCTGGGTATCTAAGCGTGTAAATCCGCGCCCGAATTGGGCACACTGGGCCTATGGGTGTTGATCTCGACGAATTGAAGCGGCTGCGCCGTGCCCGCGACCGGATGGATCGCGAGTACGCGCAGCCGCTCGACGTTGCCTCCCTCGCCCGCACCGCGCTCATGTCCACGGCGCATTTCAGCAGGCGCTTCAAGGATGTCTATTCGGAGACGCCCTACGCGTATCTCATGACGCGGCGGATCGAACGGGCGAAAGCCCTGCTGCGCTACGGAGAGCTGAGCGTGACGGAGATCTGCTTCGCGGTCGGCTGTACGAGTCTGGGATCCTTCTCGTCGCGCTTCACGGAGCTCGTGGGCGAGTCGCCGTCGTCGTATCGGGCCCGGGACCACGCGGACTGGCGCGTTCTGCCGAGCTGCCATGCGATGGTCGTCACCCGGCCCCGAAAAACGGGGGCGGCAACCCCGGAAGCGGCGCGTGCGGAATCGAGCAGTTTCCAAGAAGCGCTCACTTCGACGCCCGCCTAGCATCATTTTCATGACCGTCTCAATCAGCACCGTCCACGTCCTCGTCGATGATCCGGATGCAGCCGTTTCCTTCTATCGGGACACCCTCGGCCTCACCGTCCAGAACGAGGTGGCCCGCGATGGCTTCCGCTGGATCGTCCTCAGCACGCCCAACCAGCCCGAGATTCAGATCGTCCTCTCCCAGCCGCAGGCCGGGCGCTCGAAGGAGGACGGCGAAGCCATTGCGGCCCTGCTCGCGAAGGGCGAGCTCGGCGGCATCAACTTCAGCACCGAAGACCTCGACGCGACGTTCGAGAAGGCCGCGGCGGCCCCCGGTGTCGAGGTCCTGCAGGAGCCGGTGAGCCAGCCGTGGGGCGTCCGCGACGCCGCCCTCCGCGACCCCGCCGGCAACACGGTCCGCATCCAGCAGGCCTAGGCCTCTTCTTTCGCTCGACTGCCGAGGGTCTCGGCAGTCGAGCTGTTTAAGCCGCGAGGCGTGCGCGCAGTCCCTCGATGAGCACGTCGAGCCCGAACTCGAAGGCCTCCTCCGCGCGCTGCGCCGGAGCCGGCGCGTGGCTCAGGGCCCGCGACAGCGTGGGATAACCCTCCCCCGGCGGCGCCCACACGACGTCGGGCGCCGCCAGATCGAGCGCAGCGCCGATCGCGAACGAGTCGATCGTCGAAATCGCGGCGAGGACGTCGGCGCCGCGGAATCCTGCCCGCTCGAGCGTGAGCGCGATGTCTTCGTAGAGCCCGATCACCAGATCGTCCTGGACGGTCTGCTGCACGAGCAGCGGGGCGAGGCGCGGGTGCCGCGCGAAGCCATCGCGATAGGCCCGCACGAGCGCGCGGAGGGCGTCGTCCCAGGAGAGGCCGTCGACGGCGGTCCGCGGCGTCGTCTCGATGATCCGCCGGCGCATCCGCTCGACGATCTCGTCCCGCCCCTTCACGTGGTGATAGATCGAGGACTGCGTCACCCCGATCCGCTTTGCGACGCGCGGCAGGCTGAAGTCCCCGCTTTCGTCCACGAGCTCGAGCGCCGCATCGGTGACGGCCTCGACCGTGATGAGCGGTTCAGACGGGCGTGCCAACCTCTCTCCAATCTCCTCTTGTGCTCTCGGTCACGGTACCTCATACTAAACCGAAAGGCTTTCGTTTTAGCCTCAGAGATCTCGCCCACCCCCGTTTTGAGCGACCCCACCAACGAACCCCCATGACCCAGACCGACACGAGCCAGGGAACTTCTCCGGCTCCCGACGCCCCGCGCGGCGACGGACTCAAGCGGAACGCAATCGGCACCTTCGGCATCGCGTTCCTCGTCATCTCCGCCGCCGCGCCCCTCACCGTGATGGCCGGCGTCGCGCCCGTTGCAATCGACCGCGGGGGCATCGGCGCCCCTGTCGGCTACCTCGCAGCGGGCATCGTCCTGGCCCTCTTCGCGATCGGCTTCATGGCCATGACCCGCCATGCCAAGGCCGCGGGCGGCTTCTACACCTACATCACCATCGCCCTCGGGAAGACCGTGGGCCTGGCCGCGGCGATCGTCGCGGTCGTCTCCTACAACTGCCTCCAGATCGGCGTCTATGGGCTGTTCGCCGTGCAGACGCAGGCGATGCTCTCCTTCGTGTTCGGGCTCGACGTCCCGTGGCCCGTGGTCGCATTCGTGGCGATCGCCGCCGTGTGGTTCCTCGGCTACCGCGGGATCGACGTCGGAGCGAAGGTGCTCGCCGTCCTGCTCACCGCCGAAACCGCGATCCTCGCCGTGATGGGCGTCGGCATCCTGGTGCATGGCGGCGCGAAAGGCATCACCGTGGGCTCGTTCGCCCCTCAGGCCATGTTCAGCCCCGGCGTCCTCGCGATCCTGGGCATCTGCTTCGCCGCCTTCATGGGCTTCGAGTCCACCGTGCTCTACCGGCGCGAGGCCAAGGATCCCGACCGGGCAGTCCCCCGCGCCACGTTCATCGCGGTCGGCTTCATGGCCGTGTTCTACGCCTTCATCGTCTGGACGGTGGTCCAGGCCTACGGCGACGCAGGTGCCGTCGCGGCCGCCGACAGCCAGCAGCAGGGCATGTTCTTCGCGACCATCGCGCAGTACGTGGGGCCGTGGGCCGAAACCGCGATGTACATCCTCATCGTCACGAGCGTCTACGCGTCGCAGCTCGCGTTCCACAACGCGATCAACCGCTACGTCTACATGCTTGCGCAGGACGGCGTGCTGCCCGCCTTCCTCGGCCACACGCACCGCAAGCACAAGTCGCCGTATCGGGCCGGCCAAGTGCAGACGCTGCTGGCCGCCGTCGTCATCGGCCTCTGCGCGGTCCTCGGCGCGGATCCCTACCAGCAGCTGCTCATCTGGGTTAATACGCCCGGGATCTTCGGAATCGTCGGACTCCAGGGGCTCGTCGGGATCGCCGCGCTCGTCTACTTCCGCCGCCACCCCGAGGCGGTCCGCAACCGGCTCACCGTCCCGCTCACCGCCGCGAGCGCGGTGCTGCTGTTCGCCGCCGTCGTGCTGATCGGCTTCAACATCGAGCTGCTGACCTTCGCGGACGCGGTGACCAACGCGATCCTCATGTCGATCGCGCCGGCGGTGTTCGTCGTCGGCCTCCTCCTCGCGCGCTGGCTGCGCCGCGTCCGCCCGTCCGCCTATGCACGCATTGGAAGCACTGAAGCCGAGAGCACTGAGATTCATGACCACGCCTGACCGCATCATCCTCGCCGACACCGTCCACACCCTGGACCCCGCCCGCACTCCTCCAGCCCAGGCCATCGCCATCAGCGGCGGCAGGATCGCCGCCCTCGGAACGCGCGACGACGCCGCCTCCTGGGGCGGCCCCGGCACCGACATCCTCGACCTCGGTCGCGCAACGATTGTGCCCGGCCTCGTCGACGGCCATTCCCACCCGGTCTTCGGGCTGGACATCACCGCTGGCGTCGACCTGAGCGGGCTTCAGGACCTCGGCGAAGTCCGACGGCGGCTGGCCGCCGAGGCGGCGCGGCTCGGCCCGGGCGAGTGGGTCCGGGCGTGGGGCCTCGACCCGAACGCGTTCGACGGCGCACCCGTCACCTCCGCGGCGATCGACGACGTGCTCGGCGGGCGCCCGGCCTTCGTCCGGCTGTTCGACGGGCATTCGGCGCTCGCGAGCTCGCGGGCCCTTGAGCTCGCCGGTATCGACGGGCCGCGGCAGTTCGAGGGCGCAGCGTCCATCGTGTGCGACGGCGACGGCCGCCCGAACGGGCTGCTCCTGGAGTTCCACGCGGTGGACCTTGTAGCCCGGTGCCTTCCCGAGGAATCGTTCGAGCAGCGACGGGACCGCCTGGCCGAGGTGCTCGAGGGCTTCGGCGCCGCCGGTCTGACCGGGGCGCACGTCATGGACCACTCGGACGAGTCGGCGGCGCTGTACCGCGCGCTCGAGGAGCGGGGCGAGCTCCCCGTCCGCCTGCGGTGCGCTCCATGGTGCCAGCCCGGCACCGGGCCCGAGGACTGGGCCGAGCTCGCGGCGTCGGTTGGTGCCGGCGGCCGACGCTGGGAGGTCGCGGGGATCAAGCTCTTCATCGACGGCACCGTCGACAACGGCACGGCGTGGCTCTACGAGCCGGACACCCGCGGCGAGTCCCGGCACCCGTTCTGGCCGGACCCCGTCGAGTACGCCAGCGCCGTCGCGTACTTCGCCGAGCGCGGCATCCCGACGGCGACCCATGCGATCGGCGACGCCGGGGTCGGCTACGTGCTGGACGCGCTTCTCGCGCTCGAGCCCGCGGTCCGGTCCCGGGCCGTCCACCGGATCGAGCACCTTGAGACCGTGCCGGACGAGCTCGTTGCACGCTTCGCCGACTCCGGCCTCGTCGCGTCGATGCAGCCCACGCATTGCACGCACTATTCGCGCGCCGATCAGAGCGACAACTGGAGCGTCCGCCTCGGCCCCGTTCGGGCCGGCCGGGCGTGGCGCTGCCGTGACCTGCTCGAGCAGGGCCGGACGCTGGTGCTCGGCTCGGACTGGCCGATCGCTCCCTACCCGCCCCTGCCCATCATCGCGGACGCCCAGCTCCGCCGTCGTGCGGGGGTTTCCGAGGAGCCGATCATTCCCTCCCAAGCGCTCACCGCGCGGCAAGCGATTGAGGGGTACACGTCCCACGCGGCGCACGCCGCCGGAGCGTGGGCCGACTCGGGGTCCATCACGGTGGGCAAGAGGGCCGACCTCACGTTCCTCGAGCTCGACCCGCTCACCACCGACCCGGATCAGCTCGCCGAATCGGCGCCCCTGGGGACGGCGATCGACGGCGAGGTGCGCCTCAGCGTGCGCGTATAGGGCAATGTGACTCCTTCTGTCACAGAATTGACCTATCGGGGGTTGATGTTGGGGCAGGAGGGGCACGTGGAGAAGCTGCTGGACGTCCTATTGCTGGGGAGGGTACGCTTCCACGATCTCAGCATGCGTGGCCGCGTGGTGCTGAGCCAGCTTCCGCTCAACCTGACGATGCTGCTCGTGTGCCTCATCGCCGTCATCGCGGATCCCGAGATCTTCGGAAACCCGGGATTCCTCATCGCACAGGGGTGGGCGCTCGCGCTGCTCGTCGTCGCCGCGGCAGTCCCGTGGGATCGCCTGCCGTACGGGTGGTTCCTGGTCATGCCGGTTCTCGACTTCTATCCGGTGGGGCTCCTGCGCTATTCGACCGAATCGACCCTCCCGGGCCTCGGGCTGCTGGCCGTCTTCCCCATCATGTGGCTCGCGGGCTCGGGGTATCGACCGCGGATCATGGTCTCGTTCGGGGGGATCGCGGCTCTGCTCATGGTCTGGGTTCCGCTGTTCCTGGGGGGCAGGGCTACCCCGCATGAGCTCGCCGCCAATCTCGTGGTGCCGTTCATGCTGCTCGCGATCGGCGTCGGCACCTCGGTGATGACCCTCAGTGGAATGGCGCAGCAACAGCGGGTCCAGGAGCTCCCCGAGCGCGCCGAGACGCGCGAGAGGCTCCTGGACACCGTGCTCGACACGGTCGACGTCGGAGTGCTCGTGCTCGACGACCACGGAGAGAACACCTACCTGAACGCCAAGGAGCGGCAGCTGTATATGGCAGCCCTGCCAGCGGGCTCCTCGACGACCAACGAGGCCGAGCTTCTCATCTATTGGGAGGGCAGGGACGAGCTTGTGCCGCCCGAGCAGCGGCCGCTCGAGCGGGTCCTCAACGGGGAGACCATCGAGCACGAGGTCTACCAGTTGGGTCGCGGCCCCGAGGCGAGGACTGTCTCGATCTCGGGGCGACAGTTCGTGGACGCGGCCGGGAACAAGGCTGGCACGGTGCTGGCCTCGACGGACGTGACCGAGGTCGTGGCCGCCGTGCGGGCGCGGGACAAGTTCCTGGCGGCTATGTCCCACGAGTTCCGCACACCGCTGACCAACATCCTCGGCTACGCCGAGCTGCTCCACGATGATCCGTCCCTCAGCCCCGCTGCCAAATCCGATCTGCAGATCATGGCGCGCAACGCTCGGCACCTGAACCACATGGTGGACGACATCCTCCTGAGTTCGGTCACCGGCTCGGATGCACCCCTCCTGCGCAGGCCGCTCGACCTGTCCGAGCTGGCGCAGGAAGCCGTGGCCTCAGCGCGGGCCGAAGCGACGAGCCGCGGCATCGAGGTCGAGGTCACCGTCGACGGCCCCCTCCCCGTCATGGGCGACCGGACGGGACTCGTTCGAATCCTCGACAACCTCCTCTCCAACGCCCTCAAGTACTCCGACTCCGGAACCCACGTGACGCTCGCGACCTGCAAGGACGATGACTGGGCCGTCTGCTCGGTCAACGACGAGGGCCTCGGCATCGCTCCCGAGGATCTCAAACGAGTCTTCACGCGCTTCCAGCGCAGCGACGCCGCCGTCCGCTCGGGCATTCCCGGCACGGGCCTGGGCCTCGCCCTCGCCAAGGAAGTCGCGGAACTGCACGACGGGCGGCTCGACGTTACCAGCGTCGTCGGCGTTGGGAGCGTCTTCACGCTGCGCCTCCCCCTCCGCAAGACCCACGCCGACCTACCGCGCGCCTAGAAATCTGTTACGGCCTCACCCCCTCTTGCCCGTAACAGCTGCCAGTAGCATGGGCTGCTGAGACGAATCATGGGAGGGGCCCCAGATGGACTTCTTCGCCATCCGGGCGCTGCGCGAGAACCACCCGGGCTGGTCCCTGCTGCGTGCGGATACTGCCCCGCTCGCCCTGAGCTTCTTCATGGCCGCCTTCACCGTCCCCAACCGGCGCAACCTCGGTCGGCAGGAGCTCATTGACACGCTGGACGACGTTCTGTTTCGGGTACACGAAAGTCTCGGCGAGTCGTCGTTCCCCAAGCCAGCCGCGGAATACCTCGACGATTGGGCGCATCCCGAGAAGGCCTGGCTGAGGAAGTACTACGCGGACGGCCGTGACGAGCCGGTCTACGATCTCACGGCAGCGACCGAAGACGTGGTTCGCTGGATCGAGGCGCTCGAGGGCCGGGAATTCGTGGCGACGCAATCCCGGCTGACCGGAATCTTCGCGCTGCTCAAACGTCTCGTGCAGGGATCCGAGACTGACCCCGAGGTGAGGCTCACCGAGCTGAGGGCGGAGCGGGACCGGATCGACGCCGAGATCGAGCGGGTGGCCAACGGTGACATCCGGGTGATGTCGTCCTCGGAGGCTCTCGACCACTTCCAGCAGCTCACCGGCCAGGCCAAGGACCTCCTGGCGGACTTCCGCGAGGTCGAACAGAATTTCCGAGCGCTCGACAGGGAGGTCCGCGAGCGCATCGCTACCTGGGAAGGCACGCAGGGCGAGCTCCTCGACGAGATCTTCACCAATCGGCAAGACATTGCCAGCTCGCTCCAGGGCCGAACGTTCCAAGGGCTCTGGGACTACCTCATGTCTCCGTCCCAGCGAGCCGAGCTGCTCCGACTCCTCGAACGAGCACTGCAGATCGAGGCGCTTCAGGGCACAGCGGGTCTCCAGTCCCTCGCCACCATGCACCAAGACTGGCTTCCGGCCGTTGAGCAGACCCAGACGACGGTCCGCCGGCTGTCACAGCAGATGCGTCGTCTGCTGGACGACAAGGTATTCCTTGAGAACAAGAGGATCATCACGCTGATCCGGAGTATCGAGGGGCATGCGCTCGCCCTCCGCGGCGCTTCCCCCAAGGAAACTGTCGCCGAGATGCCAGCGCATGCGGTCGACGTGGGGCTCCCGTTCGAGAGGCCCCTCTACTCGCCGACGGGCCACATCATCGTGGATGACGCGGTCGACATTGCCGACGATGCGACGCTCGACGCTGACGCGCTTTTCGGCCAGTTCGCCGTCGACCGTGAGCGGCTGCGCGCTTGCATCGACGCATTCCTCGAGACGGCGGACCAGGCAACCCTCGCCGATATCGTGGAGGCGCATCCGATCGAGCAGGGGCTTGCCGAGATAGTGGGCTACTTCCAGCTCGCCGCGGAATCGCCCTGGGCCGTGGTCGACGGCGAGCAGCAACAGCACCTGACATGGACTCTGCCCGACGGGCAGATCAAGGAGGCACTGGTGGAGCGTCTCGTCTTCGTGAGGCCCGCATGAGCCAGCCGGCCAGCGACCATCCCGACGAGCTGCCCGTCGTCGTCACCCGCCTCTTCAAAGGCGTCCTGTGCCGAGAAGCCGACGAGAAGCTGTGGCAGACCCTCGGCGAACTGAGCTCGCACGTTCAGGACTACGTGTCCGTGCTGGGCCTCGAGCTGTTCCTCGACGACACCGAGGGCTACGCGTTCCTCCGCTCCAGAGACGATAGCGACCTGCCGAGGCTCGTGCAGCGCCGCCAACTCACGTTCAATGTGAGCCTCCTCTTGGCCCTCTTGCGAGCTCGTCTCGCGGAATTCGACCAACGCAACGACGAGACACGGCTGGTCATGACTGAGGCTCAGCTACGGGAGATGCTCGCGGTCTTCCTTCCTGAGACGAGCAACGAAGCACGTATGCTCGACCAGCTGAACACGACAATCAAGAAGGTTGTCGAGCTGGGGTTCCTGCGTCGCCTGCGAGGCCAGGAGAACAGCTACGAGGTGGCGCGGATTATCAAGGCCTTCGTGGACGCCCAGTGGCTCGAGGAATTCGACGCGCGCCTCGCGGATTATCGGGCGCAGCTGGTGGAAGGGGCAGAGGCGTGAGCGTGGAGGAACAGGAGCACCTCTTCTCCCTCGAGGATCTCGCCGAGGATGCGGCCGACGACGGCGGCGCCCGCCCGGGCTTCCGGCTCCACCGACTCGAGCTGCTCAACTGGGGGACGTTCGACGGCGGCGTGCGCACCTTCCGGCTCGACGGCGAGACGAGCCTCCTGACGGGAGACATCGGCTCGGGCAAGTCAACGGTGGTGGACGCCGTCACGACCCTCCTGCTTCCTGCGCACCGCATCGAATACAACAAGGCAGCGGGAGCGCAGAAGAGGGAACGCACGCTCATGTCATACGTGCGCGGGCATCACAAGAGCGAACGAACGGCCGCCGGAGACAGCTCGAAACCTGTGGCGCTCCGGGGTCCGGGCAGCTATTCGGTGGTCCTCGGGGTGTTCCACAACGCGGCGCTGAACAAGACCGTCACCCTCGCGCTCACGCTCTGGGCGACTCAGGAAGCCGGACAGCCGAATCGGTTCTATTCTCTGACTCAGCGCGAACAGGGCATCGCCTCGGACTTCTCGGACTTCGGCGGGGACCCGAACAAGCTCAAGAAGAAGCTGCGTGCGGAGGACGTCGACGTCTTTGACACGTTCGAGAAGTACGAGTTTGCGTTCAAGCGCCATTTCGGCATCACGAGCGGCCAGGCCATGGAATTGTTCCACCGGACCGTCTCGATGAAGCAAGTCGAGAACATCACGCAGTTCGTCAGGTCGAATATGCTCGACGACGATGACGTGGAGTCCCGCATCGCGAATCTCCTGCACCATTTCGATGACCTCAAGAAGGCCCATGATGCGGTTCTCCGCGCCAAGGACCAGATTGCCCTTCTCGAACCCATTCGGGACAACGCCGCCCGCCACGCAGAACTCGCCGGGCAGGAGGCCCGGGGCCGCCTGCAGCGTGACCAGCTCAAGCCGTGGTTCACCACGCGCAGGCTCGAGCTGAGCCGTGAACACCAGCAGGAGCTTGACCGTACCCGGGCGAGACTCGCTCGAGAGCGCGATGAGCGCGCAGCCGAGGAACACGCCGTCGAACGAGAACTCGCGCAGATTCGCGAGGACCTCCTCACCCAAGGCGGCGGCAGGCTCGCGGCGATCGACGCCGAGGCGACGGACCTACGGGCCGTGGTGGAGCAACAGAAGGTCAAGCGGGCGAGGTTCGCAGCGGCGGCCGAGTCGCTGGGCCTCGCCGACCCCGAGGACCGCGTCACGTTCGATCGGACCGTGGGACTGCTTGACGCCGTCGAAACCAGCCTCGGCGAACAGGCCGTGGCGCTTCAAGACGAACGCTCACAGCTCGCCGGTGAGCGCAAGGACGCCGCCGCCCATCGCACCGAGCTCTCCGAGGACATCAAGAGCCTGCTCTCGCGGCAGAACCTCCTCCCCCGCAGTCAGCTCGAACTGCGGACGCGCCTCTGCGCCGAGACTGGAATCCGGGAGGCCGCGCTCCCCTACGCTGGCGAACTCCTCAAGGTTCGGGACGGCGAGTCGCTCTGGGAAGGCGCGGCTGAGCGCACGCTGCGCGGCTTCGCGCTCTCCCTCCTGGTTCCAAGTGAGCGCTACGCGGCGGTCAGCTCCTGGGTGGACGCGAACAACCTGCGGACGAGGCTCGTGTACCTCAAGATCCCCGATGCCGTTCCCGCCGCGCCCTCTGCCGAGCCGGGCACCCTCGCGTCGAAAATCACGGTGAAGCCGGGAACGGAGTTTCGCGAGTTCCTTCTCGCGGAACTCTCCCGGCGCTTCGATCATCGATGCTGCGAGACCCTTGAGGACTTCCGTCGCTCGCCTCGTGCGGTGACGCCCAACGGACAGCTCAAGTTCGGCGGTGGCCGTCATGAGAAGGATGACCGCCATGATCTCCGTGATCGGCGCCACTACGTCCTGGGGTGGGACAACCACGAGAAGGTCGCCCAGTTACGCTCAGAACTTGACGCTGCCGAGGCACACCTCGCGGCTCTCGAGGGTCGGCTTGCACGCGCGGACCAGGGCTTGGGGGAGCTCGGCAGGAAGCAGCAGCAGCTCGGGAGCCTCCGCGGCGTAACGTTCGAGGAGATCGACTGGCGCACGACGGTCCGGCGCATCGACGCGCTGAATCAGGAAAAGGCGGACATCGAAGGGGCGAGCGACACCCTTCGTGAGCTGGCCGCGCGGGAGGCGAACGCCGAAGTGCGCCTCGAGCGCGCCCGGGAGCGTGTGGCCGCCGTGCAGAAGCGTCAAGGGGCGAACGAGGCCGAGGCGAAATCCATCGCCGAGGCGATCGAAGAGTGCCACGGGACTCTCTCGGATTCGCCGCTCACGGCCGACGGCGTA
>NZ_JBQCGQ010000118.1:0-7862 GCF_051955515.1 Sinomonas sp. | reverse complement strand
ACATGAATTCAGCGCTGCTGCCTGAAGTTATCCACAGGCGACGGGAGCTGGCCACGCGTCCGGCGGGAACTGGCCACGCGTCCGGCGGGAACTGGCCACGCGTCCGGCGGGAACTGGCCACGCGTCCGGCGGGAGGTGGCCACGCGTCCGGCGGGAACTGGCCACGCGTCGGGTGGGAGGTGACCACGCGTCGGGTGGGAGGTGGCCACGGGTGGTCAGGCGAGGCGGGTGATCTCCACCGAGACGTCGAGATGCGAGCCGCCGCCGCCCGAGAGGATCCCCTTGAGCGGCGGGACGTCCCGGTAGTCCCGCCCACGCGCCACCGTGACGTGATAGTCCCCCGCCGGCTTGTGGTTGGTGGGGTCCCAGCTGCGCCACTCCCCGTCCCACCACTCAAGCCACGCGTGGGACTGGCCGGCCACCGCCTCGCCGATCTCCGCCGTCGACCGCGGATGGAGGTAACCGGAGATATAGCGGGCCGGGATGCCGAGGCTCCGCAGCGATCCGATCGCGAGGTGGGCGAGGTCCTGGCAGACGCCCTGCCGCTGCTTCCACGCCTGCTCCGCGTCAGTGGTCACGCCGGTGCTTCCGGGCATGTAGCGCATCTCGCCCCGCAGCCAATCGAAGACCGCATGGGCCGCAGCGTGGGGATCGAGGTCACCCGCGAGTCCCGGGACGATGCCCAGTACCTCGGTTCCGGGACCAGACAGTCGCGACTGCGGGAGCCAATCGCTGAACTGGTCCTCGACCTCGGGACTCCTCAGGCGCTCCCAGGAGACGATGGCACCGTCGGCGGGCACTCGCTCGACGCGATGCACCTCGACCGTGGTGGTCGATGTGACCTCGAGGTACTCGTGCGGGAGCTGCATGTCGAAGGCCGTGACCCGCGTTCCCCAGTAGTCCTTGTAGGAGCTCACGGCGGCTTGGGAGGGCAGGACCCGGACCTGCGACTCGAGCACCACCTGCTGGGGTTCGGTGAGGGGCGTCATCCTGGCCTCGTTGTAGCTCAAGGTGACGCGCTGGTTGTAGCGGTACGCCGTCCGATGGACAATCCTCAACCGGGTCATGACACCTCTCCCACCCAGGCCTGCTCGTCAGCCCGACTGAAGTACTTGCGCGAAATGGCGTCCGATGCCTGGGCAACCGCCCGCTGGACGCGCTCCATGTGCTCGGGCAGCTCAGCCATGAGCTCATCCGTCCGGTGGAACTCGAGGAAGGTGCGGGCCTGTCCCACGATCCGCCGCGCATCGTTGATGAGCCCTAGACGGGTGTCAGAAGGGTCGAGCTTGGCGAGTGCCTCGTCGGCGTCCCGCAGCGCATAAACGATCGACCGTGGGAACAGGCGGTCCATGAGCAGAAACTCGGCCGCGTGCCGGTCGTCGAACGACACGCGGCGGGTGCGGAGGAAGGACTCGTAGGCTCCGGCGCACCGCAGCATGTTGACCCAGGACATGCCCGCGGTATGCACCTCGCGCGTAGACAGCATGCGGGCGGTCATGTCGGCGCGTTCGAGCGAACGTCCGAGCACGAGGAACAGCCAGCTCTCGTCATGGCTCATGGTGGTGTCGGTCAGGCCTCCGACCATCGCGGTCCGCTCAAGGACCCAGTGGCAGAAGCGGTAGGTCCCCACGACGTCCTTGCGGTGCTGACTCAGGCCATAGTAGGTGGTGTTGAGACACTCCCAGAGGCTCGACGAGACGGTCTCCCGTGCACGCCGGGCATTTTCCCGGGCTGCGCCGAGGGACCCCGCGATGGACGTCGCGTGCGAGCGGTCGTACGCCAGAATCTGGAGCAGTTCGGAGAGCCCGAAGTCATCGTTCTCCGGGCGCGAGCCCATGACGGCGAGCAGCTCCTGCGCGACGCTGTGCTGGTCCTCCGGCGGGAGGTGGTTGAGGCGTTCGAGGTGCACATCGAGGATCCGGGCGGTCCCGTCAGCGCGCTCGACGTAGCGCCCGATCCAGAACAGGGATTCAGCGATGCGGCTGAGCAAAGGTGCCTCCTGGGGCAAGGGCGAAGAGAGTGCTGGGCTTCGGGCTGAGGAGAGCGATCACTGCTGCTCCGCCTGGCGGTCACGCCAACTGCTCTCGACCGGCCAGACACTCGTCCGCTCGCGGATGCTGATGGAATGCCGCGGCTCTGTCTCGATGGGGACGTTGCGCGACTCTGCGAGCACCCAGGTGTCCTTGGAGCCGCCGCCTTGGCTTGAATTGACGATGAGGCTGCCCTCCTTGAGCGCAACCCGCGTGAGACCGCCGGGGAGGACCCAGACGTCGTCGCCATCGTTGAGAGCGAAGGGGCGGAGGTCGACGTGCCGGGGGCCGAATCTGTCCCCGCTCAGGGTTGGAACGGTGCTGAGCTGGAGGACGGGCTGCGCGATCCAGCCGCGCGGGTCGGCGATGAGGCGACGCCGAAGGGTGTCGAGTTCCTCCTTGGTCGCGTCCGGGCCGATCACGAGGCCCTTGCCTCCGGATCCGTCGACGGGCTTGACCACGAGCTCGTCGAGACGGTCCAGGACCTCCTCCCGGGCTGCCTCCTCCTCGAGGCGGAACGTGTCCACGTTCGCGATGATCGGCTCCTCGCCGAGGTAGTAGCGGATCAGGTCCGGAACATACGAGTAGACGAGCTTGTCGTCGGCCACGCCGTTGCCCACCGCGTTCGCGATGGTGACGCCCCCGGCGCGTGCCGCGTTGACGAGTCCCGGGCACCCGAGCATCGAGTCGGAGCGGAACTGCAGTGGATCAAGAAAGTCGTCATCGATGCGCTTGTAGATGACATCCACACGCTGCTCGCCCTCCGTGGTCCGCATGTACACGCGGTTCCCTCGGCAGATGAGATCCCTGCCCTCCACGAGCTCGACGCCCATGAGGCCCGCCAGCAGGGTGTGCTCGAAGTAGGCCGAGTTGAACACGCCGGGAGTGAGGACGACGACGGTCGGATCCTCGACGCCGGCCGGTGCGGTCTTTCGGAGGGCTGAGAGGAGCCGGCGCGGGTACTCCTCGACAGGCCGGATCGGCTGCCGACTGAACGCCTCGGGAAGGCCCTTCGCCATGGCGCGCCGATTCTCGATGACGTAGCTGACGCCAGAGGGAACGCGCACGTTGTCTTCGAGGACGCGGAAGGTCCCCGCGCCGTCCCGGACGATGTCGATCCCCGAGATGTGCACGCGGACGCCGCCCGCGGGCTCGAATCCGTGCACTTGCCGGTGAAAGTGCTTGCTCGACGTGATGATCCGCCGCGGGATCACGCCGTCGGCTGCGACCGACATCTTGCTGTAGACATCGTTGAGGAAGGCCTCGAGCGCTTGGACGCGCTGGGCGACCCCGCGCTCAAGCACGCTCCATTCCGATGCCGAGATGACGCGCGGCACGATGTCGAGCGGGAAGGGCCGCTCCTCCCCCGCGTAGTCGAACGTGACGCCGCGATCGAGGAACGTCCGAGCCATCGAATCGGCGCGGGAGCTGACGTCGGCGAGATCGAGGCTGGCCAGCGTCCCGGCGAGCTGGCGGTACGTGGGACGGGCCACCTGGTCGGGGGCGAACATCTCGTCGTAGGCGCCCGTGCGGGCCGCGGCTACGGCATAGTCCTCGAAGAGATCCGACATAGGGGTTAGCTTTTCACCAATCAACGCGCCACGCATATCGACTGGGCCTCCGGGCGTGTTCCAGGCGCCCGCCGCATCCCCGAACCGTGTCGGTGCGCCGTGGTTGAATGGCCGCGTGCCGAACGAGAACCTGAGCCGCGAGGAAGCCGCCGAGCGGGCGCGGCAGATCGCCGTCGAGTCGTACCACGTCACGCTCGATCTGCGAGGAGCGCAGGTTGCCGCGCAGCGGACCTTCGAGACGACGAGCACCATTGACTTCCGCGCCCAGCCCGGGGCGGCAACGTTCGCGGACTTCGTGGGCGAGGCCGTCACGAGCGTGGTCCTCAACGGCCGGCTGCTCGACGAGGCGGCGGTGTACGACGGCGCCCGGATCCGGCTCGAAGGGCTTGCCGAGAGGAACCGGCTCGAAGTCACGGCTCAGGCGCGCTACAGCCGCACTGGAGAGGGGCTGCACCGCTTCGTCGACCCCGCAGACGGGCGCACCTACCTGTATACCCAGTGCGAGCCTGCCGACGCGAGGCGCTACTTCGCGAACTTCGAGCAGCCAGACCTCAAGGCGACCTTCGCTTTCACGGTTCTCGCACCTGAGGAGTGGGTCGTCGCCGCCAACGGCGCGCCCGTCACTCGGGTGCCGCTCCACGGCGAAGGCGAGGAGGCCGCCGTCGTCCGCTGGGATTTCGCGCCCACTCCGCCGATGTCGACGTACCTCGCCGCCGTGATCGCCGGCCCGTACCACCACGCGGAGGACGCGTGGGAGGGCATGGCTGACGACGGCGCGCGCCTCACCGTGCCGCTCTCCGCGTACTGCCGCGCTTCCCTCGCGGAGCACTTCGATGCTGACCGGATCTTCGAGCTGACGAAGCGCGGCCTCGACTTCTATCACTCGGTCTTCACCCCGGCGTTCCCGTGGCGGAAGTACGAGCAGGCGTTCGTCCCCGAATACAACCTGGGGGCCATGGAGAATCCGGGTCTCGTCACGTTCACCGAACAGTACGTCTTCGCGTCCCGCGCCGCGGACTCGCAGTACGAGGGCCGCGCGAACACGCTGCTGCACGAGATGGCGCACATGTGGTTCGGCGATCTGGTGACCATGCGCTGGTGGGACGACCTGTGGCTCAAAGAGTCGTTCGCGGAGTACATGGGCACGCTGGGCGTCTCCCGAGCGACGGACTGGACCACGTCCTGGGTCACCTTCGCCAACCGCCGGAAGGCCTGGGCCTATGTCCAGGACCAGCTTCCGACAACGCATCCGATCGTCGCCGACGTGCCCGATCTCGAGGCCGCCGAGCAGAACTTCGACGGAATCACCTATGCGAAGGGCGCGTCAGTGCTCAAGCAGCTCGTCGCCTACGTCGGCGAGGAAGCGTTCTTCGCGGCGGCGCGCGACTACTTCTCCCAGCATGCGTATGGCAACACGAGCCTGGCCGACCTGCTCGCCGCGCTCGAGCGCGCCTCCGGGCGCCCCATGGAAGCCTGGGCGGCTGCCTGGCTTCAGACCGCGGGCCTGCCGCTGCTCGAACCCGAGGTGGAGTACGACGGCGGCCGCCTCGCCAAGGTGGCAGTGCGGCAGACAGTGATCGATCCGGTGACAGGAAGCTCTGCCGCGCGCCCGCACCGCCTTCGCGTCGGCCTCTACTCGCGCACGGCGGGCGGCGCGATAACCCGGACGCACAGCATCGCCGTCGACATCGCCGGCGGCGCCGCGGGTGAGCTCACCGAGGTGCCTGAGCTCGCGGGACTGCCTGCACCCGACCTGCTGCTCGTGAACGACGAGGACCTCACCTACGCGAAGGTCAGGCTGGATCCCGCCTCCGAGCAGACCGTGCGCACCTCGTTGGGGGACGTCGCCGATCCCCTCGCGCGGGCGCTGTGCTGGACCGCCCTCTGGCACGGTGTCCGCGACGGCGACGCGCCCGCTCGGGACTACGTCCGGACGGTTGCGGAATTCGGTCCATCAGAGACGACGATCGGGGTGCTGCTGACCGTGCTCGACAACGCGCGGACCGCCCTTGAGCGCTATACCGACGCCGACGAGCGCCCTGCACTGCGCGACGGCTACCTCGCAACGGTGGCCGAGCAGCTGAAGGCTGCTGATCCCGGCTCCGATCAGCAGCTCGCCTGGGCGCGGGCCCTGGCGAAAGGAAGCCGGCACGGCGACGGGCAGCTCGGACTCGTCCGGGCCCTGCTCGACGACGACGGCAGCGTGCCCGGCGTCTCCGCGGACGCCGACCTTCGCTGGCTGCTCTGGCAGGCGCTCGCGGCGCAAGGCCGAGCCACCGCTGCAGAGCTCGATGCCGAGCTCTCGCGCGATGCGACAGCCCGAGGCCGCGTGGGATACACGCTCGCGGCGGCCGCGCGCCCGGAAGATACGGTCAAACAGAGCTTGTGGACGGAAATGCTCGAGGAGGACTCGCTCTCGAACGAGCTGCTGAGGGCCACGATCGATGGCTTCTCGCTCGGTCCCGCCGAACTGCGCTCGCGCTTTGCGGCACCCTACTTCGATTCGCTCGAACGAATCTGGGCCGAGCGATCGAACGAAGTCGCGAGCCGTCTCGTGGCAGGCCTCTTCCCTTCGGATCAGGATCTTCCTGCCGGGACCGTCCCGGATGAGGACGCGGTCGTCCAGCGCGCCGGAGCGTGGATTTCCGAGCACCCTGACGCCCCTCGCGCCCTTCGCCGGATCGTGATCGAACAGCGCGACCATCTTCTGCGCGCGCTCACGGCGCAAGCCCGTTCGCAGCGCCCGTAAGAGTCAGGGAACGCGGTGAAGCCAAGCCTCAGTGGAGAACTTCGCGGCGGCCAGCTCCCGGGCCGCCGCGAGGGAGGGGTCCCCAAGAGCGCTACGCCGGGCGTTGTACCTGCGCGCGAACGTGGACATCATGGCCTCGATGATGGCGCGCCGGTCCAGGCCCGTCTGCCTCTTCAGCGGGTCCACTCGCTTCTTGGCGCTCGCGATTCCCTTGTCCGAGATCTTCTCGCGGCCGATGCGCAGCACTTCGGTCATCTTGTCGGCGTCGATGTCATAGCTCATCGTCACGTGGTGGAGCATCGCGCCGTGGCCGAACCTCTTCTGGGCGGCGCCGCCGATCTTGCCCTCATCCGTCGCAATGTCGTTGAGGGGCTTGTAGAAGGCCTTGACTCCGACGGATGCAAGGGCTTCCATCACCCACGCATCGAGGAAGGGGTAGGAGTCCGCGAACGAGAGCCCATCGACGAGAGACGTGGGGAGGTACAGAGAGTAGGTAATGCAATTCCCGGCCTCCATGAACATGGCGCCACCGCCACTCACGCGCCTCACGACAGTGATCCCGTGACGTGCCACGCCCTCGGGATCCACCTCGTTGCGATAGGACTGGAACGTTCCGATCACGACCGAGGGCTCGTCCCAGTCCCACAGGCGCAACGTCGGGTTCCGGCGCCCTTCGCCTACCTCGCGGGTGAGCACCTCGTCGAGAGCCACCTGATGGGCTATCGGCAGAGGGGTCGGCGGGATGATCTCCCATTCGTGGTCAGTCCACGTGGTGGCGTGGCCGAGGGCGCGTCGCACGGCAACGGTGACGGCCTCGGGGTCGAAGCCGAACATCACGGTACCGGGACCAACTGCCTCCGAGACTGCGCTGCTGATGGCGGTGTGGGGCGCATCCGTCGAGAGGCCGACCAGGGCGTCGTTGATGTCCTCGAGGGCGTCGTCCGGTTCGAGGAAGAAATCTCCGTTGATGCTCGCTCTGGTGATAACGCCGCCGTCCGCCGCGATGTCGGCGACTACGAGCTTGCCGCCGGGCACCTTGTATTCGCCGTGATATTCAGCCACGCCCTCAGCCTAGCCCGGGCGACAAAGGCTGTTCGGAACGGCGAAAGGCGCCGCCCCACCCGGGGACGGCGCCTTCTTGCGCGGCAGAGGCTGAATCAGCCCTTCTTGCCGAAGTTCTTGAAGCGGGCGTTGAAGCGCTCGACGCGGCCGGCCGAGTCCATGATGCGCTGCTTGCCCGTGTAGAACGGGTGCGACTCGGAGGAAATCTCGACGTCGATGACGGGGTAGGTGTTGCCGTCCTCCCACTCGATCGTCTTGTCCGACGTCGCCGTGGAACGGGTGAGGAACTTGGTGCCGGAGGCGAGATCGTTGAAGACGATCGGCGCGTACTTCGGGTGGATATCAGACTTCACAATGGGACCTTTGCTAGGGCTCTGGATTTTGCCAGAGGCCAGGTGTGAGCGCCCTCCCGATTGAAGGGCCAGCCATGAATTCTAGCACGGGCGCGGG
>NZ_JBQCGQ010000117.1:0-8958 GCF_051955515.1 Sinomonas sp. | reverse complement strand
TGGTCACGGGGGACCGTGACCTGTTCCAGCTGATCGACGACTCGCGCCACGCGCGCGTGATCGGCACGGCGCGGTGGCATGGAGAACCTGGAACTCGTCACGGACCGGATGGTCGTGGAGAGGGGCTGCTTGCCGCTGCCTCTGACGCCGCGAGCGGGCTCTCCGCCCCCACCCGGCCGAAGCTCGCCGCAGCTGCGGCCTACCTCGCGGTCGCGCCCGCCGTTGTGAAGGTGGTCCGCGACCTCGCCCTGCCGACCCTTGAGGGGGCCGGAGCGCAGCTGCGCCCCATCGTCGGCGACGGGCGCCGAGCTGGAAGGTCTCGCCACGGCGTGGAACCTCGGCGGCTCGGTCATGCCGGCTCCTCCAGGCGTTCGACCAGCACCGCTGAGGGGAAACGTGAGACTCGTGTAGCCCGTACCCTCGAAATCAGCCCTGACTGCTGAAAGCCGTGTCGAACCTCGCAGGGGCACCGTCGTAGTCATACCTTGAGAGGAGTTCGAGAGCCTCGTGCGCCCCATAAAGGCGGTTCATCCCGGCGTCCTCCCACTCGATGCTGATCGGGCCGGAGTAGCCGATCGCATTCAGGACCCGGAACGCAGACTCCCACGGGACATCTCCCCGCCCCGCCGACACGAAGTCCCACCCACGCCGGGGGTCGCCCCAAGGCAGGTGAGAGCCCAGCAGGGTGTTCCGGCCAGTTGTGCGGACTTTGATGTCGTTGCAGTCAACGTGGTAAATCCTGTCCCGGAAGTCCCAGAGGAAGGAGATCGGGTCGATGCCCTGCCACATCATGTGGGAGGGGTCCCAGTTCAGCCCGAAGGCCGGACGGTGATCGATCGCTTCGAGCGTGCGGACAGTGGTCCAGTAGTCGTAGGCGATTTCGGAGGGGTGCACCTCGTGCGCGAACTGCACGCCCTCGTCGTCGAACACGTCGAGGATGGGATTCCAGCGGTCGGCAAAATCCTGGTAGCCAGCATCGATCATCGTTTCCGGCACCGGCGGGAACATCGCGACGTACTGCCAGATGCTTGAGCCTGTGAAGCCGACCACCGTGTCGATTCCTAGCGCACGGGCCAGCCGTGCGGTGTTCTTCAGCTCCTCCGCAGCCCGCTGCCGCACGCCCTCGGGGTCGCCGTCGCCCCACACTCGCGGACCGACTATGGCCTGATGACGAAAGTCGATGGGGTTGTCGCAGACGGCCTGCCCCTTGAGATGGTTTGAAATCGCCCAGACCTTGAGGCCATATCGGTCCAGAAGATCAAGCTTGGATTGGACGTAGCCAGGCTCGTTCCACCGGGAGGCGTCTAGGTGGTCTCCCGAGACGGCGATCTCAAGCCCGTCGTAGCCCCAGTGGGCTGCGAGCCGTGCGACCTCCTCGAGCGGAAGATCGGCCCACTGTCCGGTGAACAAGGTGAAGGGGCGGCGCATGGTGATTTCCTTGCGGGGTTGGAGCGGTCTCAGCTGAGTGGGGTGATCTGGGTGACGGTGAACGGCTCGGCGAGCAGGTCCATACTCTCGGAAAACCCGACCACAGCCGAGGTGGTGACCGGGATGAAGGCGTCGACGCCTGTCGCGATGGCATCGGTGCTGCCAGGGTGCGAGGAGGAGTGGACGGCTTTGCCGTGAACGTTCACAACTCTTCCATCGTGAACGTTCACGCCCAATCTGTCAAGACTCACGAGACCCGCAGATAAATCTCCGGTTGAGACGGTCAGAGCTGAAGCCGGGAAGAGCGGGAGCGGGCGGCTAGCGGCTGGTCTGCCGGAGCCTCGCGGGGATCGCACTCTTGCGAACTACGAGAGTGGGAACGCTCGGCGTGCGATCGACCTCGCGGCCTTCAATCGCGCCGATCAGCACGTCGATGCTGAGTGTTGCCAAGGAAGCGAAGTCCTGCCGGACCGTCGTCAGCGGCGGCAGGAAGTAATCCGATCCTTCGACATCATCGAAGCCGACGATACTGACGTCTTCGGGCACTCTGACACCGTTCTCTGCGAATGCCCGGACGAGGCCAAGGGCGGTGTGGTCGCTCACCGCGAAGATGGCCTGCGGAACGCGGCCCTCGGCCACGAGGCGGAGGCCTGTCTGATAGGCCCACTTGGGGCTCCAGTCGCCCTCGAGGCAGAGCCCGGGCGGCAGCCCGGCGTCGCGCAACGCGCTTTCCCAGCCCCGCTTGCGGACGCGGCCGTCGAACCACTCCATGGAGCCGGCGATATGTGCGATATCAGTGTGACCGAGGTCGATCAGGTGCTGGGTAGCCATGCGGGCACCGAGCTCCTGGTTCTCCGAAAAGGTGAAGACGTTCGGGGTCGATAGTGCGCCGGCGGCGATCATCTCAACCGGCACCCGAAGCGACGTCCTCCAGACCTCCGAGGCCATCGAGAGCCGAGGCGCGATCACGATGATTCCATCCACGCCAACGTCGTCCAGCGTGTCGAGGGCGTCCTGCACGGTTGATTCGTATGGCTCCTCGACGGTCACGACGGTTGTGCCGTAGCCCTTCTGGCGGGCTACGTTCTCGAGGGAGATGAGCGTCCCAACGGGGCCGAAGCGGGGGGAGCCGTCGGTGAGGATTCCGATTACGGTGGAGCGGCTGGTGACAAGAGTGGTCGCCGTCCGATTGCGGCGATAGCCAATCTCCTGGATGACGCGGAGAATTCGTTCGCGAGTTGAGGGGCTCACATCCGGCGCGTTGTTGATGACCCTCGAGACGGTTTGGTACGAGACGCCAGCCATCCGAGCCACATCGTTGATGCTGGGCTTTCGCGATGGACCGCTGGCTGAGCCTCTTGATGCGCCTGGCAAAGCTAATTCCTCCTCCCGATATCGTCCCGTTTGGCGATCGCCGAATCGAGGTCCAAGGATATCTGGGAGTCCAGAGGTGCCGGGGCCCGTGTGGCTAGGACGTGGGCGTGGTGGGCTGGGCGATATTCTTGGCGATGTCCCTTTCCACGTCGCGGATATGGGCGACGGCGGCACTTTGGGCCTCGCGGACTTGGCCGGCGACGACCGCGTCGACGATCCTGGCGTGGCCCCTGTGGGAATCTTCGCGACGTCCGGGGAGGTCGATGACTCGATGCGAGTACTTCACCATCATCGGCTCGAGGCTGCTGTAGATCGTTGCGAGCAAGCCATTCTGGGAAGCCTTCGCGATCGTGTGGTGCAGCTTGAAGTCGAGCTTGACGAATTCTTCATTGGAGAGGTTCGGGTCAGCGCATCGGGCGAGGATGTCCTGGAGCTCGGAGGCGTAGCCTGGCGTGATCCGGCGTGCGGCCAACCCCGCGGCGTCCCGTTCCATCATCCGGCGGACCTCGAACAGCTCGGGCACAGTAAAGCCCTCGAACACCAACAGGTCGGAGGCAGCTTGGGAGACGACGGTGTTGCTGACGACGAATACGCCCACCCCGTGGTTGCTGCTGACAAGGCCGCTGGCTTCGATGCTTCTGATGGCTTCGCGCATGGAACTGCGGCTCACGCCGAATTCCTCCGCGAGCACGCGCTCCGGCGGGAGCTTCTCACCCACGGCGTAGACGCCCTTGGTGATGAGCTGAGTCAATTGGGCGGCCACCGAGTCCGAGACTCGGAGGCGCTCTACGCGTTCGATCCTGCTGACGGTCTCGACCATCGTTCGTCCTTCCCCCTGACGGGCTTTTCGGTCTTTCCCCCGTGGGGGTGACTCCTGAATCATACTGGTCAGGTGGTCCGATCTCCAGCAGCCTGGAGGTTGCAGAAATCGGCGTGTTCTGGCATGAGGCAGGGTAGGGCACCAAAGTGCTCCACCCCGCCTCATCATGACCGTATGAATTCTGGTCTCAGTACTTCTTGGGGGGTGCCATAATGCCGTTGATATAAGCGGCATATGCGTCCACGTTGTCCTTGGTCACCAGATGTGTGGCAACGTTTGAGATCTTCGGGACGTAATTGCCCAGAACGACAGACTGGAATGCAACGTCGATCATTTGGATGGCATTGTCAACGGAATTCACGTCGACGGAGGCGGTCAGCTTCCCGTTGCGGATGGCATCCATGCCGGAAAGCAGACCGTCTGCGCCGACGATGACGATTCCCTGGTTGCCGTCCCACTGCTTCAGGCCAGCCGCATCGACCGCCTGCGAGGCTCCGAGCGCCATGTCCTCGTTCTCCCCATAGATGGCATTGATGTCGGGGTGGCGGGTGAGGAGGTCCTGGGCCGCGGAAAGGCCCTTGTCGCGGAGGTACCCGCCGTCGGCCGTGGCCACGACCTGAAGCCCTGGGTTCTCTGACATTGCCTGGTTGAAGCCGATCAGGCGGGCACGGGACCAATCAGAGCCGGACGGGCCCATAATCTGCGCGATCTTGCCCTTGCCTTTGAGGGTGTCAGCGAGGAATTTGCCGGCCACGTAGCCGGACTGCCATCGGTTGTCGTACCCGATGTTGGAGACGGTATTGATCTGATCGACGGGATACAGCTCGACTGGCTGGTTGAACTGGAAGATCTTCGTCCCGGCATCCATGGACTTCTTGTACACCCCCTGCATCGTCGCAAAGTTTGCTCCCGTGCAGATGAAGACAATGTCGAACTTGCGGCTCGTCCAGGTCTGGACCGTGCTGATCTGCTGCTCGACTGCGTTGAAGTTTCCCGTGGGCGAGGACTTCTCCCACTTCCACTTGACCCCGTACTCGTCCTCGAGTTGGGCCATCCTCGTGAAGGCGGCGTTCTCCATCTGGGTGTAGTACTCGGAGAGCACCGGCGGGGTGAAGCCGACTTGGATAGTGCGGCCGTTGACAAGCTTCTTGACCGCGGCGGCGTAGTCCGCGTTCCCGGCCAATGCTGCCCCACCACCACCGCCGCCGCCGCCCGTCGCGCCGCCGGGCGGCGTGGTGCAGGCGGAGAGCAGGGTCAGCGAGCCTAACAGGGCGCCGGCGCCGAGCATCTGTCGCCGCGTTGATCCGGGCTTGGCATTCTCATTCGGTGGGACGTTTCCCATGTCATTTCTCCTTTGAAACTGGGTGCGGTGCGGGTGCTGCGGATGATGTTTTCGTCCTGGAGAGATCAGCTCACTGCCTGTCCCACCTGCTGGATGGGCGCTGGTTCCTGGGGCTGAGGGCTGGGTTGCTCGATTTCGGCGCTGTTCTGGCGCTGCTTGAAGTACGCCGTGAGTCGGTCGAGCAGCACCGCGAGGAGCAGGATGGCCCCCGTGACGATCTGCTGCCACTCCGAGGTGATGCCGGCGATATTCATGGCATTGGTGATGAGCGTGATGGTGAGCGCACCGAGGATGGCTCCGATCATTCGGCCCCGTCCGCCGCTCAGTGCTGCCCCTCCGATGATTGCCGCGGTGATGGCAAGAATCTCGTAGCCGGTTCCGAGCGTGGGTGCCACATTGGTGGCCCGTCCGGCCATGATGACTCCCGCGAGACCTGCGCAGCCGCCGCTGACGATATACGCGAACGTCTGGACTGCAGGGACGGAGATGCCGGAGAGGCGCGCCGCGTCTGGGTTGCCGCCCACGGCGTAGAGGTAGCGGCCGATCACGGACTTCCGGAGCATGAGGGCCACCGCGACGCAAAGGACGATGGCGACAAGCACCGGAATGCTGATGAGGCCGGCGAGCTTCACTTGGCCGCCGACGAGGCGGTATTCCGGTGTCATGTAGCGGGTGAACGGGGTTCCCCTCGTCCAGAGGAAGAGGGCTCCGCGGGCGACGCCGAGCATGGCCAGCGTCGCAACGAAGTCCGGTAGCCCCAGCTTTGTGATCAGGAGGGCATTCACGAGCCCGCATGCCAGTCCGCAGCCGATGCCCGCGAGCAGGGCGAGCGGAAAGATGAGGCCCTGTGTGATGAGGTAGGCAGCAACTCCTGCTGAAAGCCCCATGACCGATCCCACGGAGAGGTCGATGCCTCGGGCGATGAGGACGACCGTCATGCCCAAGGCGAGCAGGAGCACGAAGACCGCCTGGTTCGCGATGTTCTCCCAGTTCCCGAAGCTGAGGAACGACGGCGAGACGAAGGTCATGAGGACGATGAACAGGACCAGAAGGATCACCAGGCCGGAGGCCGGCTTGGCTAGGAGGGCCTGGATGCGGGTGCTGAGGCGGGATGCGCTGAGAGAAGAAGTCATGTCATGCCTCGCTGGGTTTCGGGGCCGCAGCTCGCGCCGGGGCCATGGGACGCAGTGTGGTCTGCAGCCACTTCTGAGCGCCTCGGTCGAACGCCACGGCGGCGACGATCGCCGCTCCGGTCACGATGGAGAACCACAGTGGGTCGACGCCGATCAGCTGGAGGCCGCGGTTGAGGATGGCGAGGAAGAACGCACCGACGGCGGCGCGCCAGATGCTCCCTCGGCCACCTGCGAGCGAAACGCCGCCGACGACGCAGCCAGCGATGGCCGTCAGTTCGTAACCTCCCCCGAGGCCGGGCTGCACAGAATTCAGGTGAGACGCCAAGAGCACGCCTGCGATGCCGGCAACGGCTCCCGAGATGACGAAGACCGTGAACTTGGTCTTGCGGACACTGACCGCGGCGAGATAGGCCGCGTTCGGGTTGATTCCGGTCGCATAGACGGAGCGGCCGAACGGCGTCTTGACGAGGGCTATCTCGAGCACGACGAGGATGACGGCGGCGATGAGGACGCCGGTCGGAACCCCTGCGATCTTGCCTCCTGCGAGGGCAAGGAAGGAACTGTCCGTGGTGCCGGTCAGCTGGGTGTGAACGGTAAAGACCTGGAGTGTGCCCGCACCGATGCTCAGGGTCGCGAGGGTGACGACGAAGTCGCTCAATCCGAGACCGGCGACGAAAGCGCCGTTGATGAGGCCGATGATCAATCCCGTACCTGTTCCGGCGAGGATCGCCAGGACGGTCGGCGCCCCGTTCATCGACGCGAACAGGGTGGCCGCCGCGCTGAGCCCGATGTTCGAGCCGATAGACAGATCGATGCCCCCGCTGATCAGCACGAATGTGAGGCCTGCGGCGAGCAGGATGGCCGGGACGGATTCCACGAAGGTGTTGTAGATGTTGTCGGGGCTCAGGAAGTAGGGCGACGCTAGGGCAAAATAGATCGCCATGGCCAGGAAGGCGATCGAGACGGCGACGCCGTCAATCGCCAGTGTCCTTGAAGCACGCTGGAGGATGCTCATGCGGCTACCGCTCCTCGGGTCGCAAGCGAGATGATCTGTTCGCCGAGCTCGCTCGTCTCAGAGGCGGCTTCATCCCGCCCCGTTCCTTCGAGTTCGCCGACGATGGTTCCTTCGCGCATCACGGCGATGCGGTCGGAGACGCGGATCAGTTCGGGGAGTTCAGAACTGATCACGATGGCTGCCCCGCCCCGATCAACGAAGTCGTAGATCAGGCGGTAGACCTCGGCCTTTGCTCCTACGTCGATTCCCTGGGTCGGCTCGTCGAAGATGATCAGATCAGGATTCGTGAAGAGGCACCGTGCAATGACGACCTTCTGCTGATTGCCTCCGCTGAGATTGCGGATCTTCTCCTGCACCGAGCTCGTCTTGATGCCCAGGTCACCGACGAACCTCTTGGCTGTCTCCGACTCATGGGAGCCACGAAGGAAGAGTCCCGCAACAGCGGTTCTCCTCAGGTCCGAGATGGTGATGTTCCTCTTGATGGAGAAGTCGCCGAGAATGGCGTGGGTCTTTCGCTCCTCCGGGACGTACATGACGCCCTTCTGCCGGGCCTCTCGCGGTGAATGGATGACAGTTGGCTTGGAATGCAGGAAGATCTGGCCGGAGTCGGGCCTGTCGGCCCCGAGAATGACCATCGCCGTCTCGGTTCGGCCAGCACCGGCAATGCCGGCGAGCCCCAAGATCTCGCCGCGGCGGACCGCCAGCGATACCTCATGCAGGCGCGGGTGGCGGGTAACGGCCTCCAACCGGAGGACTTCGTCCCGTGGACCCGAATAGCCTTTGGCGGTTTTGCCGTCGGCGATGTCCTCCCGCGCGGCGAGGTTCGAGCGCCCGACCATGAGCCGCACGAGCGAATCTGCGGTGTGGTCGGCAGGATCGACGTTGGCGACGAGCCGGCCGTCCCTCAGCACTGTGATGGTGTCGGTCAACCCGAAGAGCTCATCGAGACGATGTGTGACCCACAGGAGCGAAATCCCCTTCTCGCGCAGCTGGCGCATGTAGCTGAAAAGGGTCAAACGCTCGTGGTCGGCGAGACCGGATGTGGGTTCATCGAGGATGAGGACGCGGGTGCGGAATGCCAGCGCCTTGATGATCTGCACGACATGCTGCTTGAGGGCACCGAGCGCTTCGACAGGGACATTGATGTCGTGATGCGTGAGGCCGAATTCATGGGCGAGTTCGCGAACCCGAGCTCGCATCCCCTTCTCGTCGAGAATTCCCACGGCACGGTTGCGGCCAGCGACCATCTCTCGTCCCAGGAAGATGTTCTCGATGGCAGTGAGGTTAGGGGCTAGTGACTGTTCTTGGTGGACGGTGGAGATCCCGAGGTCTTGGGCATCGCGCGGAGTCGAGATGGCCACTTCCGCGCCATCGATCGAGATCGTCCCTGCGCTCGGCCTTACCGTTCCCGAGAGGATGTTGATAAGTGTGGATTTCCCGGCTCCATTTTCGCCGAGGAGCCCGTGGATCTCGCCCGCACGCAGATCGATGTCCACGTCGGCCAAAGCCACCACGCCCGGGTAGACCTTGCCGATCCCACGGACGGAGACGACCGGCACGTCGCTGGTGCCCTTCGGGGCGCCTTGGTGATTTTCAGTGGTGTTCATTTTCAGCGACCTCATTGTCGAAGCGGAGCGCCCCTGTCTCCGGGTCATCAGGTGGTCTGATGTCTAGAAGGCTTGTTGCCCGCCCCATAAGGGAAGGGTGAAGCCAGGAGGGGAGCGCGGGGTCACGCGGGGTGCTGGGTGCCCCCCCCCCCCCTGAATGCGGTGCGGGGCCGGCTCTCGGAAGAGATAAGAGAACTATGCCGCGGCGATTAGCGCGAGGAAATCCTTGCTAGTACGCC
>NZ_JBQCGQ010000116.1:0-15364 GCF_051955515.1 Sinomonas sp. | reverse complement strand
GGGGGGGGGGGGGGGGGGGTGGGGGTGGGGGGGGGGGGGGCGGGCGGGCGCGGCCCCCCCCCCCCCCCCCCCCGGGGGCCGCCCCCGCGCCGCGGGCCCCCGCCCCCCCCCCCCCCCCCCCCCCCCCGCTGGGGGGCCAGTCGACGGGGCGGTCTATGCACGGGCTCCTTGCACTCCCTGACGCGAGACGTGGTGCTCGATGAGAGTCCCCGCTATCGTCTTGGCGTTCTCGACCGACCGGGAATTGCCTGCCGCATCGGACAGGATGGTGCCGTCAATGAGCAGGCGGCAATCTCTCGCGAATTCCGCCGGCTGGCTGAGGCCCGCGGCTTGGGCGAGCATGGCGATGCGCGCGGTCAGGCGTTCGGAGTACCGAACACTCGCCTTGCCCAACGGTTCCTCGGTGCCGAACTCCGCGAGGATATGGACCATGGAAGCGCAGGGCGTTTCACCCTTCTTGCCGCACAGCCTCTCCACGGCGTCGAAAATGCCCACAAGAGACTCTGGCCCGTCGCCGCGTGCGGCGACGCCCGCTTCGAGCGCTTCGACCCACGTGAGGTAGAGGTGATCGAGGTACTCCAAGGCGACTTCTTCCTTGGAATGGACGTAACTGTAGAAGGTGGCCTTGGCAACCCCCGAGGCCTCCACCAGATCATCGACAACCGAGGCGCGGACCCCTCGTCTTTCAAAGAGCTCGAAGCACGCCTTGAGGATCGCCTCCCTGGCGGATGGTGCTGTGGTGGTCATGGCGGAGCTGCTGCCTTCCATCCGTCCCGCGTCGGCCGACGAGGGACGCTTGGCGAGCAGGCTCCTTCCGCTCATTGATGAGAATAAGACGAGTGGGGGGCGGGTCCACCGGGCGCAGAAAATTCGCCTTTAGGAGACGGAGTACCCAGGCGTGCAGAGGTGTAGCGTGCTATCAAGGGGAGAAATCAAAGGACCTTTTCGCGGCCTGGGGAGGCTTCAGGACATGCACTCGGAGTGGACCAGCACCGAGGTTGCCGAGTTGCAGGCCCTTCTCCTCGACACTCCGGACCTCAAATCATTCCTTTCACGCCTGACGCAGGTGGCGGCACAGGAGATGTCACATCGCGGGACTGTCTACTGCAGCGTCACCGTGATCAGGGAACGGCGCGGAGCCACCGTCGCCTTCAGCGACGGCTTCGCAACCGGCTTGGACGAGCTGCAGTACCAGAGCGGGGAGGGCCCCTGCGTCACCGCCTTGAGGATCGGCAGGGTTGTTGAGGTGGAGGACCTCCTGCACGAAGGCCGGTGGCCCGTCTACCGCCGGGCGGCAATGGATGCGGGAGTACGCGCCATCCTTGCCGTTCCCATCGTCTTGGAAGCTGGCGCTCAGGCGGCACTCAACTGCTATGCCGAGGAAGTCGGTGCGTTCGCCGGCGAAGTCAAAGCCAGTGCTGAGGCATTCGCCGAGTTGGCGTCCTCGTCTATGCGGATTGCCGTCAGGATGGAAACGGAGACGGAAAGGTCCGCAGACCTCGCCGCGGCTCTTGAATCCCGGACAGCGATCAACCTCGCTACGGGCGTCATCATGGCGCAGTCAGGGTGCAATCAGGAGGAGGCGGTGGACATTCTCCGCCGAGCCTCGATAAGCCGCAACGTCAAACTCCGCGATCTTGCAGCACAGATTCTGGCTCGTTTCGGGGAAGTGGACCCGACAACTCATTTCGACTGACAATCCATTCCGACCGAGGGAACGATGACGATACGCAAAAGCATGAGCGAGAGCCGGTGATGATGATGGATCTGCCGCTCGCCCAGGAACTGGCGGTGCTGACCGCCCGCCTTGCCGACCTACTGCTGACCCGTGAGTCCGCCGCAGAGGCCGTCCAGTCCCTCGCTCAGGCCGCCATGGAGGCGGTCCCTCATGCTTCAGGAGGGGGGGCAACCTTGATCGACGAACGCGGACGCGAGACCAGCACGGGCGCGACGGACGAGGTTGTGCTGGAGGCCGATCGGCTTCAGTACGACGTGGGCCAAGGCCCCTGCCTCAGCGCCTGGGCGGAAGAAAGGACCCAGGTCATTACAGATATTGCAACCGAGACCCGTTGGCCGCTGTGGACGCAACCGGCCGCCGTCATAGGGCTGCGCTCCGCGATGAGCACGCCGCTGACGGCGGGAGGCACGACCATCGGGGCCATGAAGGTCTATTCGAACACCCCGGGGACATTCACGGAGCGGGACGCTCGTCTTCTCGAGATGCTCGCGCGCCCCGCGGCCGTGATGCTCGCCAACGTTCAGGCAAGAGACGCTGCCGAACGGGCGAGCCAGCGGATGTCCCAAGCAATTGCGGACCGCGACGCGATTCGCATGGCAACAGGGATCATGATGGAACGGGAACACCTCGACCCCGAGGAGGCACTTTCCAGGATCATGTCCCTTTCACGGCTCGAGAAGAGGGCCCTTCGCGACATCGCCCAGGAGATCGTTGCTGGGCGACCTGTTCTCTGAGGACCAGGATGGATACGGGCAGCAATGGGGCGGAGAGGCAATGGAAACTTACTCGAGAGGCCGTCGAGGCCGCAGGACTCACCATCGGGCAGGTGTGGTTACGGTACTTCAGCCTGACCGGCAGCGCGGGTGAGTACGAGGTCGACGCCTACCTCAACGGACTGCTCGTCCTTCCGACAATGCAGCGCGACCTCGTCTCCCACGCGGTGAACGAGCTCATCGATGAGAAGGCACAGCCTGTGAGAGCGCCGTACAGCTACAACCTTGACGGGAAGGAGCCGTCGGAGCAACGGGACGAATCGAGGGACGAGTAGCTTCCGGTTCGTTCGCGCGTCACCCGAGCGAATAGGCGGCCGCTGTCCAGAGGTGCACAAGCGCGTATGCGCGAAAGGGGCGCCAAGCCTGCGAGCGAGCCTCGGCCTCGCGCGCCGTGATTCCACCGAGGGCCCGTCGGAGCACGAGGTCCCCGGGTGCGAACGCGTCTCGATCCCCGAAGCGCACGGATAGATAGTCGACCGTCCACGGCCCG
This sequence comes from Sinomonas sp., assembly GCF_051955515.1. GTDB lineage: Bacteria > Actinomycetota > Actinomycetes > Actinomycetales > Micrococcaceae > Sinomonas. The sequence continues at coordinate 12,363 of NZ_JBQCGQ010000116.1, read as the reverse complement.
ATGCCCGGGATCGCGAGAAGTTGTTCAGGCGTCAGCGCGGTGCCTGCTTCACTCCACTTCTTGGCGAGGGTCACGACCGTGCGTGCCCGGGCCGAAGTGAGGCCGACGACGGCACGCAACTCCTCGAGGTCGGCTGCGGCGAGAGCGTCGGGGTGCGGGAACGCCCGGAGGCCCGAGGGCGTTGGCTCGCCGAACGTTGCGACGAGGCGGCCGGAGAACGTGCGGCCCGCAGCCAGGGAGACCTGTTGCCCGAGGACGGTCGTGACCGCAGTCTGGAATCGATCCGTGGTGCCGATGACACGAAGCGCTGGTCGGGCGGCGACGAGCGGTGCAAGGCGGGCATCGGGGCTGAGCGCGGCGCGGATTGGATCGAGATCAGCGTCGAGGTCCAGCCAACGCCGTACGGTTCGAATGAGGGCGTCCGACTCGGAATCCTCGAGGACCTGCTCGAACTCCACGTCCACGCCCTCGGTTCCGAAGCGGACTTTGACGGCGCGCGGACCTTCCGGCCCCGGGAGCACCCGCGAATGGGTCATCGCGTCCACTTCGGTGAGCTCGGCTCCGGGGACGTTGTGAGCCGCGAGGCTGCCGAGCACTGCGACCGGGTCCAAGCCGCCGGGAGCATCGAGCCGCACAGTGACTCCGGGTCCCATGGCTACGCCCACACGCCCGAGGATCCGCGCCGGTGGCTGTTCACGAGGTGGGTGTCGATGATTCCGACGGCTTCCATGAGGGCGAACATGGTGGTAGGACCCACGAAGGAGAAGCCCTTCTTCCTGAGCGCCTTCGAGAGGGCCACCGATTCTGGCGAGGAGCTGGGAATTTCGGAGAGCGTCGAGGGCGCCGGGGTAACTCCGGGCCGGAACGACCAGACGAAGTCCACGAGACCGCCCTCCTCGCGGAGCGCGATGGTTGCTTGGGCGTTCCGGATGGTCGCCTGGATCTTCGCCCGGTTCCGAATGATGCCCTCGTTCTGCATGAGACGTTCGACGTCGTCCTGGGTGAACGTCGCAACCCGGTCTGGATCGAAGCTCAGGAAGGCTTCGCGGAACGCGGGACGCTTGCGAAGGATCGTCGCCCAGGAAAGGCCGGCCTGGAAGCCTTCAAGGCTGATCCGCTCGAAGAGGCCTTGCTCGTCCCGCACCGGCATACCCCATTCGGTGTCGTAGTACTCGCGCATGAGGGCGTCGGCGCTGGCCCAGGTGGGCCTCGCCAATCCGTCCTCGCCCACTACCACCCCGCCCACTACCACCCCGCCCACACCAGCCCCGCCCGCGACAGCCGCCGCGTCGGTGGTCAGCTCGCTCATTCCGTCCCCTTCTCTTCCGATCCGCCCAGCCCTGTGTCACGCAGCGTGATGTTGATGCGCCCTGATTCGATTCCGCAGCCCTCAGGCGCCGTCTCCGCGTGGATCTTGGTGACGCCGTGGAAGGCCAGCCGTGACGGGCCGCCGAAGACGAACAGGTCACCCGACTCGAGGACCACGTCCTCGTAGGGACGGCCGCGCCCCTCGCCGTTACCGAAGCGGAACTGGCAGGCATCGCCGATGGAGAGGGAGACAACCGGTTCCAGGGAAACTTCGTCCTTGTCCTGGTGCATCCCCATCCTCGCGCCCGCATCGTAGTAGTTCACGAGCGCGGTGTCCGGGGTGTAAGCCGTCTGGTCCAGTCCATAGGCCTCGGCGACAGCCAGACGCCCGAGGCGAACCATCCATGCGGGAAACGGCAACACCGGCCGGCCGTTCACGTCGGTCGCCTCGCGCGTGTACTTGTAGGGCTGCCAATGCCACCCAAGGCACACGGTCTTGACCGACATCACATGCCCCCGGACCTTGGCGCCGCGGAGTGGTACGGGTCCGCGCACCCATTCGCGATAGCGATCGGAGATCCATGCTTGCTGCTCAAGCGAGAGCCATCCCGGGACGTGCACCGCGCCGGGAGCAATCTCCCGGCGCGGTCGGGCCAGTAGCTCCTCGCCGAAGAGAGCGCTCACGCAGCGACTGCCTCAAGCTGCAGCAATGACGACTTGGCGTCCAGCCCGCCGATGTATCCGCCGAGGCTTCCATCCGATCGCAGCACCCGGTGGCACGGAACCACCACGGGCAGAGGATTGGTGGCGCAGGCGGTCCCCACGGCGCGGACCGCCCGCGGGTTCCCAACGGCCCGCGCGACTTCGGCATAGCTTTCTGTGTGGCCGTAGCCAATCTCAGAGAGATGCTGCAGCACGGTGCGGCGGAACCCTGCCGCGAGACTCAGGTCGATCGGAAGATCGAAGCCCTTCCGACGGCCGGAGAAGTACTCCTCGACCTGACGGGCCGCCTCGGCCAGCCGGGAGGGTGCCTCGAGGATTCTCGGGCTCAGACGCTCGGCGAGGACAGCGAGCACGGCCTCATGGCCCTCGCGTTCGTAGGCCACGCGGACGAGCCCGCGCTCCGTGGCGGCGATCAGGAGCTTTCCGACAGGAGTCTCGACCACACGGTACGCCACGTCCAGAACGCCTTCCCTGGATGCGCGTTCGGCCAGACCCGTGTGGAGTCTGCCGAGAACCCCCGGCTCGATCCTCACGAGCTCGGGCGGGATGACCAGATCCACCGGCCCAAGACCGGTCGAGCTGCGAAGCGGCTGTGCGCTCGTGTTCATGCTGATTCCCCTTCTGCCGCGGACGCGGAGGCGGTGGCCCGAAGCGACTTGATGCCGTCCGACGCGGCCCGCCGCGCGGCTGCAGGCGAGCCACCCACGATCGCCGCAATGTCGTTGAACGGCAGATCGGCGAGGTATCGATAGGCAAGGACCTGCCGCTGTTTGTCTGGAAGCCGGGCAACTCTGAGCCAGATGGGGTCCACCTCTGCGTCTGCCTCCGGAAGACCATGATCGGACGGCCGCTCCGGCACCTCGGACACTGGGACTGCCCGGCGCCGGACTGCCCTCACCGTGTCCAGACTCTTCCGGTGCGCGATGGTCACGAGCCAGGCCTCGATGTTCGCATCGGCGGGAAGTTCCGGGTACGCACGCAGCGCCGCCATGAACGTCTCCTGCCACACGTCCTCGGCCTCCGCCGGCCCCACGACCGCGCGGCACACCCGCAGCACGGTCGCGCCGTGGAGGAGCACGAGTTTTTCGAAGGGCTGTTTCATGTCCATCACTGGGTAGACGCTGGTGCGGAGCGAAATGTGAGGCGGGGGAGGTGGACGGTCAGAAGAGGCGCCTCGCCTTCACTTCGGGCGGCTCCTCGAGTTCGAGCAGGAACCGCTTCCGGTCGAGTCCGCCCGCATACCCCGTCAGGCTCCCGTCGCTGCCAATGACCCGGTGGCACGGAACAACGATCCCCAATGGATTGTGCCCCACGGCCTGGCCGACCGTCTGCGCCAGTCCGCGCCCGCCGAGATGCTCGGCCAACGTTCCATAGGTCGTTGTTGCGCCGTACGGGATCTCGCGGAGCAGCCCCCACACGGCGAGCTGGAAGGCATTGCCGCGTGGCGCCGTCGTCAATTCGAACTCGCGCCGCTCGCCGGCGAGGTATTCGCGCAGCTGGCGGGCGGCGTCGTCGAGCAGCGCGTCTTCGCCCACCCTCTCCCCGAACGAGGCCTTCTGTGGGAGGGTCCAGTGCACGGGGAAGTAGACGGCGGTGATCGCGTCGCCGTCGGCGACGAGGGTGAGGGAGCCCAGAACGGTCTCGGCCTGGGTGTGACGCATGGTTTCCATTCTCAGCGATGAGCGGCGAAGAACTGCCGCAGGACGTCTCCGCATTCCTCGCCGAGCACTCCTCCGTAGACCTCTGCCCGGTGGTTGAGCCGCCGTTCTCGCAGGACGTCGAAGACGCTCCCTGCCGCCCCGGCCTTCTCGTCCCACGCCCCGAAGACGACGCGAGGGATCCGGGCCAGCACAATGGCCCCCGCGCACATCGCGCAGGGCTCGAGCGTCACCACCAGTGTGCAGTCCTCGAGCCGCCAGCCGTCGCCGCCGGCCCGCTCGCGCAAGAAGGCCGCGGCAGCGCGGATCGCGACCATTTCCGCGTGGGCGGTCGGGTCGCCCAGCGCCTCGCGCTCGTTGCGCCCGACGGCGATCATCTCGCCGTCGGGCCCCGCGACGACGGCGCCGATGGGCACGTCGCCCGTGTCCAGCGCCGCCTTGGCCTCCTTGAGGGCACGCAGCATCCACGCCTCATACGGAGAGGGCGGAAGTCCGGGGAAGGCCACGGTGTCAATGATAGGTTCGCGGCAAAGAGCGAAGGGAGTTGCGGTGAGGGAGGCCCTTGCGGCACTCGGCCGACGGCTCGGCCCCTACGCGTCATTGTGGAGCCTGCTCGTCGCGGGGCTCGCGGTGATCCTCGCCCTCAGCTGGGCGGCAGGGGAGGTCTACGAGTCGGTCAAGGAGCACGATGCGCTGGCCGCCCTCGACGTTCCAGCGCTGCAGTACGCCATGTCCCTGAGGACTCCGGGCCTCGACACGGCTGTGACCCTTTTCACGGACATCGGCGGCAACCTTGGAGCACCGATTGTCGCGGCCGGGGCGACCGCGGTGCTCGCCGCCGTCTACCGTCAGCGCCTTCCCGTGATCCTCATCCCGGCGGCCACGGTCGGCGCCTTTCTCATCACGTTCAGCGGCAAGACGATCACGGGCCGCACTCGGCCGCCGCTCGCCGACGCCGTGCCGCCCTACGAATACTCGCCGTCGTTCCCCAGCGGTCACACCCTCAACGGAACCGTGATCGCGGGCGTGACCGTGTACTTGCTTGGCCTCTACCTGCGGCGGGTGTGGGCGCGGGTGCTCGCGATCGTTGTCGGCGTCGCGGACGCGGGCGCGATGGGCCTCAGCCGCGTCTTCCTCGGCCACCATTGGCTCACCGATGTGGTTGCGGGCTGGGTCATCGGGCTGGCGTGGCTCACCGCCGTTGTCCTCGCGCACCGCGCCTTCCGGCTCGTCCGGGCGCAGCGCGCGCAAGCCGTGGGGTCGGCCCCAAGCTGACCTGACAGGGAACGGCGGCGCCGGGCTGCTGCCCGACGCCGCCGCGCTCGCAGACAGCGCCGCGCGTCAAAGAACCGTCGCCCAGATGGCGACGACGGCCAAGATCACGCCCCAGGACACGAACAGCTGACTCCACCTCGGGCTTGGCCATTTAGCGGCCAACCACATCCCGAACAGCGCCCCCGTCGCTGCGGTGGAGTACGCGAGCAAGGAGACCATGAGCGCTTTCATGCGTCTCACCTCCTCCTCGAGGATGCCGATCAGTGTACTCCCGCGGGCCATTCCAGCCAGAGGCCCGAATGATAGTTTTGCAGCCATGCGCACACTCGTGGTGGACCACCCGCTCGTTGCCCACAAGCTGACGGTCCTGCGGGACAAGAACACGCCCAGCCCCGTCTTCCGTCGGCTCGCCGAGGAGCTCGTGACCCTCCTCGCCTATGAAGCGACGCGGGAGGTGCGCACGGAGCCCGTCACCATCGAGACCCCTATCACCACGACGGTCGGCACCGCCTTCACGAAGCCCACCCCGCTCGTGGTGCCCATCCTGCGCGCTGGCCTGGGGATGCTCGAGGGGATGACGACGCTTGTGCCGACCGCGGAGGTGGGCTTCCTGGGGATGGCGCGCGACGAGGAGACGCTGGACATCGTCACCTACGCCGAACGGCTGCCGGAAGACCTGACCGGCCGGCAGGTGTTCGTCCTCGACCCCATGCTTGCCACAGGCGGCACGCTCAGCGAGGCGATCAAGTTCCTCTTCCGGAGGGGCGCGAGCGACGTCACGTGCATCTGCATTCTCGCCGCACCAGAGGGTCTGGCCCGCCTTGAGAAGAGTGTGGGCGGCGCGAATGTCCACGTGGTGCTCGCCTCGATCGACGAACGGCTCAACGAGAAGGCCTACATTGTGCCCGGTCTCGGCGACGCCGGCGATCGGCTGTACGGCCTCGCGAAGTAGTTGCTCCGTCAGGTCCGCAGGGTGTGCACCCTGCGGACGTGACGGGGCAAGCGGCTAGCGCAGGCCGTCCGGGAGCTGGCCCGCCGGTGTCGACGGCGCAGGGAGCCCGCCGGGAAGCGCGGGGAGCGTCGGAACGGGCACGCCCAGATTGGGGCTCGGCAGCTGCGGCAGCGCGCCGGGGCCGGTGGGGCTTGGGGTGGGTGACGCCGTCGCCCTCGGGGCCTCGGGACGAACGCTCTGCGGCGCCGCCGGCGGGCCCGCGGACTCGCTCGGGCTTGGGGTCTCGGTGGAGGCTGGCGAGGCGGGCACCGTCGTCGTCGTCCCGCTGGCCGGCGAGCCGTGCTGCGCGGGCTTCGAGTCGCTATGGCCGCCGAGCACCCCGACAATCGTGCTGATTCCCTCATTCACGGATGAGCGGAAGCCCTCGTCCGCGGCTGCTGCTGCCGCTCCGGCGCCGACGGCCGCAGCGGCGATGATCGCCGCGGCGGCGAGCGGACGACGGCGGCGGCCCCGTCGCGTGGGTCGGCCCGCCCCAGTACCGGGGACGGCGCGCAGAACGGCAGTTGCCGCGGGAGCGGCGGGCGGCGCGCTCGAGGAGGCGGCGCCGTCGTGCTCAGAGAGGTCGTCCTCGGAGAGATCGTCCTCGGAGAGGAGGAGCGCTGCCAGCGGCCCCGGAGCGACAGGCTCGCCATGCGCGAGGGAGCGCAGTTCGGCGAGCAGCGGCCGGACGTCGTCGGCGCGCTCGGGGTCGAGGTCCGTCAGGATCTCGTCGATGACCCTCTGGTCATCCGCGCTGGGCGTGGCGTTCATGACGTGCTCAGTTCTGTGGTGAGGGCGTGGGTTCTCAGGGCTTCGAGGGCGCGTCGCTGGAGCTGCTTGATGGCTCCCGTGGTGCGTCCCATGATCTCGGCGGTCTGCTCGATCGAGAGATCTGCGACGACGCGGAGGAGGAGGACTTCGCGGTGGTCCTCGGTGAGGCCGTTCAGAAGGCCGAGGGCGCCGCTTCCGGCAAGGGCCAGATCTTCAGGCGTGGCCGGTGCGGTGCGGAGATCGGACTCGGGCTCGTGGGGGACCATCGCGGGCGTTCGTTCGCGGCGGCGATAGTGGTCCACCGTGCGCGAGTGGGCGATCGTGAAGACGAGGGCCTTCGCTCCTTCGAGCCCGCCCCGGAGACTGTCCATCCGCGAGTACAGCGCAAGGAAGACGTCCTGGGTCACCGCTTCGCAGTCCTCGACGCCGCGGGCCCGGAGGTAGCCGCGCACGGATGGCGAGAGGGTGCGGAAGGCTGCGGTGAAGAGTTCCGCATGGTCGCTGCGATCCGTCGAGCGGGTCGCGCGGTCCGGGTCCTCGTGGGGCTCCAACCGGTCTCCCTTGTGTTGTCTTGGGTCTCGGGCAAGGCTGCGGGGATGCGGCATGTGGGACCGCACCCCCGCGAAACGACTTGCCAGACTACCTCAGGTCGGCGCGCAGGTTAGCGCTGGACCGGAAGCGACGGGAGGCTCGAGGCGCCGAGGTCACCGGTCGAGGGCACGGCCGGGGCGCTCGGAACGGCGGCCTGGGTGGGCACCGACGGGACGGCGGGGACCGCGGGAACGGCCGTGTTGGCGCCGGCATTCGCGGTGGCGTTCGCGTCGACGGACGCCGAGCCGTTCGACGTCACGGCAGAGCAGTAGGCTGTGATGTTGCCCTCACCCTTCGCGGCGGTCGCGAGGCTCTGGAAGGCGGTCGACGTCGAGGTCAGGCCGCCGTGGGCGTACGCCGTGCAGAGGCCGAGCGCCGCCTGGGCGTTCACGTTTGCGTTCGGAGCGACCGACGACGGGAGGTCCGAGGCCTTGCTCGTCGCCGATCCGACGGCCGACTTCGCGGCGTCCGCGGCCTGGGTGGCGGCCGACGTCGGAACTGCGGGAGCGGTCGGCGCGGACGGAAGGGCGGTCGCGGGGAGGGCCGGGGCCGGGGCGCCGATGAGCTCGTGCGCGGCCTGCTGCGCAGGGGCCGGGAGGGCCTCGGCGTAGGCAGCGGTGCCCACGCCGCCCAGGGCGACGGCTCCGAGGGCGACGGCGCTCAGGGCGGCCTTGCTTGAGACGATGACGGAAAGGAAGGACATGAAGACTCCTCAGATCGAGACCAACGGGGAGGACCGCCGGGCGGCCCTACGCTCCCTCAACCGAGGCGGCCCTCCGAAAGGTCACGCGCTTCCCAAAAAAATCTGAGGACCCGTCCTGTCCGCAGGCTGTCCGCGAAAGCTACCGCCCGTCGTCGTACGTCTTTAAGGTGGGCGCATGGACTGGAAGCTTGAGCTGGTGTTCGTGCCTGTGTCCGACGTTGACCGGGCCAAGGATTTCTACGTCAACAAGGTGGGCTTCAACGCCGACTACGACCAGCGGGTCAACGAGAACCTGAGGTTCGTCCAGCTGACGCCACCTGGTTCGGCGTGCTCGATCGCGATCGGAGAGGGGATCAATGACGCACCTCCCGGCACCGCGCCCAGCCTTCAGCTCGTGGTGAGCGACATTCAGAAGGCCTACGACCAGCTCAAGGGCAACGGCGTGGACTGCAGCGAGATCGACGTCCAGGACTGGGGGCACTTCGTGTACTTCCAGGACCCCGACGGCAACAAATGGGCGGTGCAGTACATCCCGTGGCGGAACGCCTAGGGGAGTTCCGCCGGTCCGCCGGCCGCGAGGAGAAGTTACCTTCTCGCACACAAGTCACCCTCAGGGGAACTTGTGTGCGAGAGAGTGACTTGGCGGCGAAGGCCGAGTTCCCTTCTCGCAGGGAAGTTCCCGTTACGTGAACTTCCCTGCGAGACAGGGCGCTCGTCTGCCCGTTGCGCGCTAACGACCCTGCGAACGTGACGGCGGTGGGGGAGAGGAAGCGCTACCCGAGGGCGTAGACGGTGGCCCCGCCGATCGTCTGCCCCTCGTAGTTCGACTCGACCCACTGCGCGATCTGCCGGGCCGTGTCGGAACCCGAGTTGCCCTGCATGAGGCTGCCTCTGATGAGGTAGTGGATCTTCCCCTCCTTGACGAGCTCTTGGAATTGCGCGAGCGTCGGCGAGGGGTCGGTGCCGTTGAAGCCGCCGAGGGCCATGACGGGCAGCTGGGTCGCGAGCTGGTAGCCGGCTGCGTTGTTCGAGCCGACGACGGCGGCCGCCCACGTGTACTTCGACGCGTCGGTCTCGAGGGCGGTCACCAAGGCGGCCGACGGCGTCGTCGCACCGAGGAGCCCACCGGCGCCGCCGCGTCCCCCGCCGAAGCCGCCGCCCGGCGTCGTGCCTGACGGAAGCGTGCCTTGCTGCAGGCCCAGGAAGTTATTCGGGCCGCCGAACTGTGCCCCGGCGCGGAAGCCGCTGGGACCGCCGAAGCCGGGAGACGGCCCGGCGGTCACAACTGCGCCGGAATGCGGCGTCGCGACGGTCTGGAGCGTGAACGCGAGCGGACCGGCGAGGGCGGCGACGAGGGTGACGGCGGCCGTCGCCGGAGCGGCGAGGCGCGGCAGCGGCGTGCCGAAGCCCTGGGCAAGGACGACGACGGCGCTCGCGAGGCCGGCGGCCACAACGACCCAAGGGAGCCACGGAACGAAGCCTGACGCCCGGCCGAGGAGGACGGCGCCCATCACCGCCGAGGCCACGATGGACGCGGCGAGGACGGACGCCTCGAAGGGGAGGCGCCGTCGTTGCCAGAGGACGCCGCCACCGAGGCCCACGAGGGCCGCGATGCCGGGCGCGAGCGCCACGGAGTAGTACTCGTGGATGATCCCCTGCATGAGGCTGAACGTCAGCCCCGTCACCAGGACCCATCCGCCCCAGGCAATCATCGACGCGCGGACCACGTCAGTGCGCGGCGCCCGACGGCCCACCCAGAGCAGTGCGGCGCCGAGGATGAGCGAGGCCGGCAGCAGCCACGCGATCTGGCCCCCGAACGAGTTCGAGAACAGCCGGAACAGCCCCGGTTGACCCCAGCCGTTCGCACCCCCGACCGATCCGACCTCGTCGCCGTTGAGCCGCCCGAAGCCGTTGTAGCCGAACGTCAGCTCGAGGATCGAGTTGGTCTGGGAGCCCCCGATGAAGGGCCGTGCGCTTGCGGGCGTGAGCATCACGGCGGCGATCCACCATCCGGCGCCCACCACCATCGCGGCGAGGGCGCCGAGCAGGTGCGTGAGCCGCCGGCCGAGCGAGTGCGGGGCGGCCCACAGGTACGCGAGGCCGAACCCGGGCACCACGAGCAGGACCTGCAGCTGCTTGGTGAGGAAGCCGAAGCCGAGGAGCACGCCGGCAACGAGCAGCCAGCGCGCCTTCGCGTCCTGAATCGAGCGGACGGTCGCGTAGCCCGCGGCCGTCATGAGGAGGACGAGGAGCGCGTCCGGGTTGTTGAACCGGAACATGAGCGCGGCGATCGGAGTGAGCGCAAGCACGACGGCGGCCAGGAGCCCCGCGCCGTGCGCTGCGCGATCGCTTCCGGTCGCCGGGCGGGCGGCGCGCCGGACGGCGAGATACAGGATCCATGCCGACGCGACGCCCATGAGGGCCTCGGGCACGAGGATCGACCACGAGCTGAGGCCGAAGATCCGCACCGAGAGGTCCATGAGCCAGAGGGCGGCCGGGGGCTTGTCCACCGTGATGGAATTCGCAGCGTCCGACGCGCCGAAGAAGAACGCTTCCCAGTTCTGGCTCCCGGCTTGGGCCGCGGCGCTGTAGAACGCGTTGGCCCAGCCGCTCGCACCGAGGTTCCAGATGTACAGGACGCCGATCGCCGCCAAAGCGACTGCCAACTCCAGCCGCTTCAGTCCGGCGCCTCCGGCGCGGATCGCTCCGGCCGCTGCACTCCTTCGTCGCGCGACAACGCGGCCTTCCGCGATCCCCGCCTCCGGCGCCTTGGCAACCGGCTCGCCGGGGCCGCCTTCGGGGACGGCGAGACGGTGCGGCTGGGTCTGGGTCATCACTTCACCAGTTTGTAGACGGTCGTGTTGCCTACGGTCGTGGCCTGGAAGTTGGACTCGACCCACTGCGTGATCGCCGACGTGTCGCTGCCGCCGCGGCCACCGAACCCGCCGCCGCCCATGCCGCCCCCGGCGATGTAGTACGAGACCTGGCCATTGGCGACGAGGGCCTTGAACTCGTCCAGGCTCGGGTACGGATCGGACCCGCTGAAGCCGCCCATCGCGATGACGTTGGTGTTCGAGGCGAGCTCGAGTGCCGCGGCCGAGTTGGAGCCGTTGGTCGCGGCGGACCACTTGGTGGTTGTCTGCTGGAGGAGGGCCACGAGGTCGCTCGACGTGCCCGTCTCGCCGCCAGGACCGAAGCCGCCAAATCCTGCCCGGTTACCGAAGCCGCTGCCGAACCCGCCTTCGGCGGAGGGGCCCGACGTCGGGATCGAACCTGTGTGGCCGACCGATGCCGTGGCGACAGTGAACGCCGTCGACCCTAGGCCGCCCGCGAGCAGCGCGGCGATCGCGACAGCGACGGCGCCCAAGCGCAGCCGGTCGAATCGGACCAGCAGGCCGACGGCCGTTAGCACCCCGAGCACCACGATGACGACCCGCAGCCACGGCAGCCAGGACGCGTCGCGGCCGAGGAGGACCGCCGTCCACACGCTCGTCAAGAGGACCGTGACCGCGAGGACGATCCGCGAGGGCCAATACCCACGTCCCCGCCAGAGTTCGGCAGCACCGATGCCGACCACGCCCGCGATGCCAGGGGCAAGGGCGATGGCGTAGTACGGGTGGACGGTGCCGGTCATGAAGCTGAAGACCGCGGCTGTGACGAGCGTCCACCCTCCCCAGACGATGAGCGAGGCGCGCACGCGGTCGGTGCGGACGGCCCGACGCGTGAACCAGAGGCCTGCCACGAGCAGGATGAGCGCGGCGGGCAGGAGCCACGCGATCTCGGTGCCGAAACTCGAGCCGAACATGCGCAGGAGTCCGGCGGAGCCGCCGAAGCTCGCGCCGCCCGGGCCGCCGTTGCCGCCGGGGAAGCCCCCGGCCGCACCGCCGAACAGCCCGCCGACGGCGCTCTGGCCGGCGGCAGCACCGACGTCGCCCGCTCCTCCCGGGCCGCCCGCGAAACGCCCGCCGCCGCGGTTGCCGAAGATCCGCGCGAAGCCGTTGTAGCCGAACGTGAGCTCGAGGAAGCTGTTCGTCTGGGACCCGGCCATGTAGGGACGGACGCTCGTCGGGGTCAGGGTGAACGCGAGGATGTACGCCCCCGCCACGACCACGATGCCGCCGAGCGCGCCGAGCAGATGCACAATCCGGCGGCGGAGCGAGGTCGGCGCGGCCCAGAGGTACGCGAGGCCGAGGGCCGGGACGATCACCACGCCCTGCAGCATCTTCGTCAGGAACGCGAGGCCGATCACGGCACCCGCGCCGGCGAGCCACTTCCAGCCTGCCTTCTCGATCGCGCGGACGGTCATATAGGCCGCGAGAACGAGGCAGAACGTGAGCATCGCG
>NZ_JBQCGQ010000115.1:0-8309 GCF_051955515.1 Sinomonas sp. | reverse complement strand
CTTCCGGACCTCATCGCCTTCCGCCGGGACCTCCACGCGCACCCCGAGCTGAGCTTCCAGGAGTTCCGGACCACCGACAGGATCGTGGCGACACTCGAGGCCGCAGGCCTTCAGCCGCAGAGGCTCGACGGCACCGGCGTGGTCGTCGACGTGGGGGAGGGCCCGATCGCGACGGCGCTCCGCGGCGACATCGACGCGCTCCCGATCATCGAGGAGACTGGCCTTCCCTTCGCCTCTCTCAACCACGGTGTCACCCACGCGTGCGGGCACGACGTGCACACGACCTGCGCGCTGGGTGCGGCCCTCGTCCTCGCCGAGCAGCATCGCGAAGAGCCGCTCGGGGCCACGGTCCGCATCGTCTTCCAGCCGGCCGAGGAGACCATGCCCGGCGGGGCCCTCGCATGCATCGAGCAGGGCGTGCTCTCCGGAGTCCCTCGGATCATGGCTCTCCATTGCGATCCGCGCATCGAAGTCGGCCGGATCGGGACGCGCATCGGTTCGATCACCTCGGCCTCGGACACCATCCGCATCGAACTCCAGGGGCGCGGGGGCCATACCTCCCGCCCGCACCTCACCGAGGACCTCGTGTTCGCACTCTCGCAGATCGCGATCAACGTCCCGGCGGTCCTCTCGCGTCGCGTCGACGTGCGCAGCGGCGTCTCGATGGTGTGGGGGCAGATCTCCGCAGGGTCCGCGCCCAACGCGATTCCCGCCGTCGGCCATCTCTCGGGGACCATGCGCTGTCTGGACCGTGAAGCGTGGCACAGCGCGGGGGAGCTGCTGGACGAGGTCGTGGAGCAGGTCGCCGCACCCTACGGGGTGGACGTGCGGCTCGAGCACACGCGGGGCGTGCCGCCGGTGGTGAACTCGGAGCACGAGACTGCGCTCATCGAAGCGGCCGCGCGCGCCGAGCTGGGCGAGGACGCCGTCGTGCTCACGCCGCAGTCGATGGGCGGTGAGGACTTCGCGTGGTTCCTGGCGGATGTGCCGGGGTCGATGTTCCGCCTCGGCACGCACGTCCCCGGCGGCGAGGAATACGACCTGCACCGTGGCGACCTGATCGTCGACGAGGGCGCGATTGGGTGCGGCGTTCGCGTTCTCGCGGCTGCGGCGCTGCGGAGCATTCGGGACCTCTGAGGGCGAATCGCCGGTCCGACCCTACGCGCGGGTAACGAAACACGAACAATGGGCGGGCAGCAGCGGGGTTCTCTGTCTGAAAGTGATGTTTCCCACTATCGTGCTCTTGTACCGTGCGGGCCGCGGTACCGCCCGGGCTGCCCCATGCCACGGGCGAACCTCGCGCACCTGTGGAGGAATACGTGAGCTCACTTCGTGACCGGCTCGCCAAGAAGAGCCTTCTGGGCGTCGCCGCCGTCGGCGCGTCGACCCTCGTGCTGGCTGCCTGTGGCGCCCCGCCGCCGTCGAGCGGTTCCTCGGGCGGAACCTCGGCGGCCAACTCCAACTACCTCGGCTGCATGGTCTCCGACTCCGGCGGCTTCGACGACAAGTCGTTCAACCAGTCCGGCTATGAAGGCCTCCAGCAGGCCGTCAAAGACCTGGGAATCCAGGAAAAGCACGTCCAGTCGAAAGCGGACACGGACTACGACCCGAACCTTCGCTCGATGGTGCAGGCCGGCTGCAAACTCACCGTCACGGTCGGCTTCCTCCTCGGCGATGCGACGAAGAACATCGCCACCGCCAACCCCAACAGCCACTTCGCGATCATCGACTACTCCGACCCTTCGTTCCCGCAGAACGTCAAGCCGATCGTCTACGACACGGCTCAGGCGGCCTTCCTCGCCGGCTACCTCGCCGCGGGCGTCTCGAAGACTGGCAAGGTCGCGACCTTCGGCGGACTCAACATCCCGACCGTCACGATCTTCATGGATGGCTTCTCCGACGGTGTCAAGTACTACAACCAGAAGAAGGGCAAGTCGGTTCAGCTCCTGGGGTGGGACAAGGACAAGCAGGATGGCGTCTTCGTGGGCGACTTCAAGTCGATCGACAAGGGGAAGGTACTCACGCAGGGCTTCCTTCAGCAGGGTGCGGACATCGTCCTTCCCGTCGCCGGGCCGGTCGGCGCGGGCGCCGGGTCGGCGATCCTGGACGCCAAGGCGGGCGGCACGGACGCCAAGCTCATCTGGGTCGACTCGGACGGCTACCTCACGGCCCCCGACTACAAGTCGATTCTGCTGACGTCGGTGCAGAAGACGATGGCCACTGCCGTGGAGAGCGTCATCAAGGACGACACCCAGGGCAAGTTCGATGCGAAGCCCTACGTCGGGACGCTTGCGAACGGCGGCGTGGCCCTGGCGCCGTACCACGACCTCGACTCCGCAGTGCCCTCTGACCTCAAGAGCGAGATCGATCAGCTCAAGAAGGACATCAGCTCGGGCACGGTGAAGGTCAGCTCGAAGTCCAGCCCGGTCTCGGGCAGCTAGCTCGAGTCCGCTTCCACCCCTGACGCCGCCCGTCTCCGGGCGGGCGGCGCGGCATCCAGGACAGGCCATGAAACTGGAATTGCGTGGCATTACCAAGCGCTTCGGCACCCTTGTCGCCAACGATCACATCGATCTCGTGGTCGATGACGCCCAGGTCCACTGCCTCCTGGGGGAGAACGGGGCCGGCAAGTCGACACTGATGAATGTCCTCTATGGCCTCTATGAGCCGAGCGAGGGCGAGATTCTCGTCGATGGACGCCCGGTGGTCTTCCGCGGGCCCGGGGATGCGATGGCGGCGGGCATCGGCATGGTGCACCAGCATTTCATGCTGGTCCCGGTGTTCACGGTCGCGGAGAACGTGGCCCTCGGCGCCGAGTCGACGAAGGCCGCCGGATTCCTCGAT
The DNA here is from genome assembly GCF_051955515.1 of Sinomonas sp. GTDB lineage: Bacteria > Actinomycetota > Actinomycetes > Actinomycetales > Micrococcaceae > Sinomonas. The sequence continues at coordinate 5,465 of NZ_JBQCGQ010000115.1, read as the reverse complement.
CTCGAGACAACCCGAGCCAAGATCCGCGCGATCTCCAGACGGTACGGTTTCGACGTGGACCCCGACGCCCTCGTCGAGGACCTGCCCGTCGGCGTCCAGCAGCGCGTCGAGATCATCAAGGCCCTGGTCCGAAACGCCAAGGTCCTCATCCTCGACGAACCGACCGCCGTCCTCACTCCGCAGGAGACGGACGAACTGCTCGAGATCATCGCCGAGCTCAAGGCCTCTGGCACGTCCATCATCTTCATCTCGCACAAGCTGCGCGAGGTGAAGGCCGTCGCGGATGTCATCACCGTCATTCGGCGCGGAAGAGTCGTCGGCGACGCCCCGCCGTCGGCCGCTCCCGCCGAGCTCGCCTCGATGATGGTGGGCCGGCAGGTAAGCCTGAGCCTCGAAAAGGCACCCGCCAAGCCGAGGGAGATGACGTTCGTGGTGCGCGACCTCACGGTCGTCGCCCCGAACGGCCAGCACGTGGTCGACGGCGTGAGCTTCGACGTCGCGCAAGGGGAGATCGTCGCCGTCGCCGGCGTGCAGGGAAACGGCCAGACAGAGCTGACCGAGGCGGTCCTTGGGCTGCAGCGGCACGCGACCGGTTCGGTGCAGCTCGACGGGAAGGAACTCCTGGGTCGGTCGGTGAAGGACGTCCTGGGGGCCGGGGTCGGATTCGTCCCCGAGGATCGGAGCCACGACGGCCTCGTCGCTGCGTTCAGCGTTGCGGAGAACCTCGTGCTCGATCTCTACGATCGCGCCCCCTTCGCCCGCGGACTGGCCATGAAGCCTTCGCGCATCGAAGCCCAGGCCAAAGAGAAGATCGCGGAGTTCGATATCCGGACCCCCTCGGCGGATGTTCCGGCATCGACCCTTTCCGGAGGCAACCAGCAGAAGGTCGTGATGGCCCGGGAGCTATCGCGGCCGCTGCGACTCTTCATCGCCTCACAGCCCACCCGCGGCGTGGATGTGGGCTCGATCGAGTTCCTCCATCGGCGGATCATCGCCGAACGCGACCACGGCACGCCGGTCATGATCGTCTCAACGGAGCTCGACGAGATCCTCGAGCTCGCCGACCGCATCGCCGTTCTCTACCGGGGCCGGCTCATGGGCATTGTGCCGGGGGACACCCCGCGCGACACGCTCGGGCTCATGATGGCAGGCATGACGGCGGAGGAGGCCGCCGCGCATGCGGCCCAGACTTCAGGAGAGAACCATGGCTGAGGCACCCCAGGTCCCCGAGACGGCCCAGCCGCCCTTGCCCACCGGTCCGGCGGTCCCAGCCCCGGGGGTGGAAGAACGCGAGTGGGTCCTGCGTCGGATCGTCACTGGAACGCCCATGGTGTCGCTGCTCTCGGTGGTGCTCGCGATCGTCATCGGCGGGATCCTCATGGCGGTCACGAACCCCCGCGTCGCGACGGCCGCCGGCTATTTCTTCGCGCGCCCCTCGGACACTATCGCCGAGGTCTTCCGGCCGTATGCCGCGCTCGTCCAAGGCTCGATCTTCAACTGGCAGGGAGCGGACTTCGCGGCCCAGCTCTACCCGCTGGCCGAAACTCTCACGGTGTCGACCCCGCTCATCTTCGCAGGCCTCGGAGTGGCGCTCGCCTTCCGCGCCGGTCTCTTCAACATCGGCGCCCAGGGGCAGCTCATCTTCGGCGCCCTCTTCGGCGCGTACGTGGGCTTCAGCTGGCATCTGCCGGTCGGTCTCCACCTGCTGGTCGTCGTTCTCGCCGGCATCCTTGGCGGAGCGCTATGGGGCGGCATCGTGGGCCTGCTCAAGGCGCGTACCGGCGCCCACGAGGTGATCGTCACCATCATGTTCAACTACGTCGCGAGCTTCCTCCTTCTCTTCCTGCTCACCACCCCGGCGTTCCAGCGGAAGGGGTCCACGAACCCCATCTCCCCGTTCCTGGACCAGACCGCCCTGTTCCCCGAGCTGCTCGGGCCCCAGTTCAGGCTCCACGCTGGCTTCATCCTCGCGATCCTCGTCACGTGGGGCGTGTGGTGGATCCTCAATCGCTCCACCGTCGGCTTCGAGTTCCGGGCGATCGGCGCCAACCCGAATGCTGCCCGCACCGCCGGGGTCAACGTCGGCCGCGCCACGATCCTCGTCATGGCCCTCGCGGGCGCGCTCGCGGGGATGTCCGGAATCGCCCAAGTATCGGGCACGGAGAAGTACCTCTCCGCAGGGGTCGCGGCGTCGATCGGCTTCGACGCGATCACCGTCGCGCTGCTCGGGAGGTCGACACCGTGGGGCACCTTCTTCGCGGGCCTCCTGTTCGGCGCGTTCCGCGCGGGCGGAGTCTCGATGCAGGCGGTCACCCAGACGCCGATCGACATCGTCCTCGTCATCCAGTCCCTCATCGTCCTCTTCATCGCCGCCCCGCCGCTCGTCAGGGCGATGTTCGGCCTGAATCCGAGGAGACCGAAGCGCAGGACCACCGGAGCGGCATCGAGCGGAGCGGCATCATGAGCACGGTGGCCACAGCGCCCGCGCAGAGCGTACCGGCCAGCGGGGTGATGGTGAGCTGGAAGGCTCCCCTTGGCCTCGGAATCCTCGCTATCGCGGGGACCATCCTGTTTGGCGTCTTCGCCGGCGCGAAGAACGCCGCCTTCGGCATCGTGGACACCGGACGAGCCTCGTCCGTCCTCGCCGCGTGGCTCGCCTTCGCGGTCGCGCTCGGAGCAGCGGGGTGGCTCGGGTCCGTCGGGATCCGGGCACGGCGAGCCGGCAAGCCGATCGAACGGTGGATCCCGCCCACCCTGGCGGCCGCCGTCGTCGTTCTTGTGCTGGCCCTCCTCGGCGTGGCCGGGGTCACGGTGATCACGGTGAGCTCGCCCGTGGTCGGATGGATTGCCTCCCTGGTGATGCTCGGCGTCGCCGGCTGGTCCGCCTGGCTCGCGCCGCGGGGCCGGAAGCTGCCGCGCTGGGCTGCTGCGGCCTTCGCGGTGGCGTTCGTGGTCGGCTTCCTTGTCTGGATCGTCGCCGGCGGCCGCGATGCGACACCCTTCATCTCCCTTGCGGGACTTCTCGCCGGAGCGGTGACCCTCGCGGTCCCGCTCGTGTTCGGATCCCTTTCGGGAGTCCTGTGCGAACGCTCGGGGATCGTCAACATCGCCATCGAGGGTCAGCTTCTGATCGGCGCCTTCGCTGCGGCCGTGGGCGCTACCGTCACCCGCAACGTCTACGCGGGCCTTGCCGCTGCCGCGATAGCCGGAGCCCTCGTCTCTTTGGTGCTCGCCGTGGTGAGCATCAAGTACCTCGTGAACCAGATCATCGTCGGGGTCGTGCTGAACGTGCTGGTGGTCGGCCTCACGAACTTCCTCTTCTCCACGCTGCTGACCGCCAACCCGGAGGGCCTCAACAAGCCTCCTCACCTCGGCAGCCTCGAGATTCCGGTCCTGGCCGACGTCCCGCTGATCGGGCCCATCCTGTTCCGGCAGTCTCTCGTCGGGTACCTCATGTACGTCGCCGTCATCGTCGTGTACGTGGGCCTGTTCCACACCCGCTGGGGCCTTCGGGTCAGGGCAGTCGGCGAGCATCCGCAGGCCGCGGACACCCTCGGGGTGAACGTCAACCGCACGCGCTTCTGGAACACGATCATCGGTGGAGCGGTCGCCGGCATCGGCGGCTCGTTCTTCACCCTCGTGGCCGTCGACGCGTTCAGCAAGGAAATGTCGGCGGGTCGCGGGTACATCGCGCTCGCCGCGCTCATCTTCGGCCGCTGGAATCCCCTCGGGGCGTTCCTCGCCTCGCTCCTCTTCGGCTTTGCCGATAACCTGCAGAGCGTCATCACGATTATCGGCTCGCCTGTTCCGAGCCAATTCATGGCCATGCTCCCGTACGTCGTGACGGTCTTCGCCGTCGCGGGCCTCGTGGGGCGGTCCCGTCCACCAGCGATGGAAGGTATTCCCTATGTCAAAGGCTGAGGCGGTTGCCAGCATGCGGGCCGTCGACTGGGAAACACTCGCCGATCTCGCGCGGTCTGCCATGCGGCGGGCCTACGCGCCATACTCTCGCTATCCGGTTGGCGCCGCGGCGCTCCTCGACGACGGCCGGACGGTATCGGGATGCAACGTGGAGAACGCCTCCTACGGGCTCACCCTCTGCGCTGAATGCACTCTCGTGGGCCAGATTCAGATGAGCGGAGGCGGGCGCATCAGGGCCTTCACGTGCGTTGATGGAGAGGGCAACCTCCTCATGCCGTGCGGCCGCTGCCGGCAGCTCCTGTACGAATTCCGCGGGCCGGGAATGGAGCTCATGACGACGCGCGGCGTCCGCTCGATGGAGGACGTGCTGCCCGACGCTTTCGGGCCAGAGGACCTCGAGGACGAGCCGAAGGGCGTCCTGTGAGCGCGCAGTCGGCGGGGGTCCCCAGCTCCGAGCCGTTCGACACGGTCGACGTCATCCGGACGAAGCGCGACCGCCACGAACTCTCGGACGCTCAGGTCGACTGGGTGGTCGACGCGTACACCCGAGGCGTCGTGGCCGACGAGCAGATGTCCGCGCTTGCCATGGCGATCCTGCTCAACGGGATGACGCATCGCGAGACGGCCCGCTGGACTGCGGCGATGATCGCCTCGGGGGAGCGGCTGGACTTCTCTGGGCTCCGCGGGCCCGACGGACGTCCCCGGCCGACGGCGGACAAGCACTCCACCGGCGGGGTGGGGGACAAGATCACGCTGCCGCTCGCGCCGCTTGTGGCGGTCTTCGGGGTCGCCGTTCCGCAGCTCTCGGGCCGGGGCCTCGGCCACACGGGCGGAACGCTCGACAAGCTCGAGTCGATCCCCGGATGGCGCGCCGCCCTCTCGAACGAGGAGATGCTGAGCCAGCTCGGCGACGTCGGCGCCGTCATCTGCGCTGCCGGCAGCGGCCTCGCGCCCGCGGACAAGAAGCTCTACGCGCTGCGCGACGTGACGGGCACGGTCGAGGCCATCCCGCTCATCGCGTCATCGATCATGAGCAAGAAGATCGCGGAGGGCACAGGATCGCTCGTGCTCGACGTGAAGGTGGGGTCCGGCGCGTTCATGAAGGACGAGGCTCAGGCCCGCGAGCTCGCGCAGACGATGGTCGCTTTGGGCAAGGACGCCGGCGTCAACACCGTGGCCCTCCTCACGAACATGGCGACGCCGCTCGGGCTGACGGTGGGCAACGCGATCGAGGTAGAGGAGTCACAGGAGGTCCTCGCAGGGGGAGGGCCGGAGGACGTCGTGGAACTCACGGTTCGGCTCGCCGAGGAGATGCTCGCCTGCGCGGGAGTGCACGACGGCGATCCCGCCCAGGCGCTCAAGGACGGCCGCGCGATGGACGTCTGGCGGCGGATGGTCGCAGCTCAAGGGGGAGACCCGGCCGCACCGCTTCCGACGGCGAAGGAGTCCGACGTGGTCTACGCGGCCGCGGACGGTGTGCTGGTGGAACTGGATGCCCTGAAGATCGGTGTCGCGGCGTGGCGGCTCGGCGCCGGCAGGGCCCG
>NZ_JBQCGQ010000114.1:0-18105 GCF_051955515.1 Sinomonas sp. | reverse complement strand
ACTCCTGCTAACCAGCCTCGGCGATGCCACGGCAGGCACGGGCAGCTGCGACGCCGTCGGCCGTACAAGCGGTGAGGACGGCGCAGAACGTGGGGACGACGGCGCAGAACCTGGGGACGACGGCGCAGAACGTGGAGAGGGCGGCAGGACGCAACGGAAGGACACGCGTCGGACGTTAGGCTTGACGGCGTGACTTCCCCCAGCGAACCGGCGGCGCTGCCCCCTGAGCCGCCGGCCGCCGTCGTCATCGTCGCTGCGGGTGCGGGCACCCGCCTCGGGTACGGAATGCCGAAGGCGCTCGTCCCGGTATGCGGCGAACCGATGCTCCTGCACGCGCTCCGCGGCGTCGTGGACGCGGGCATCGCGCGCCAGATCTGCGTCGCGGTCCCCGCGGACGACGGCGGACTGGCAGCCCTGTGCCGCGCCTTCACCGAGGAGCGTGCGAACCAGGGGGGAATGATTCCCCAGGTGACGGTGGTCCGCGGCGGGGCGAGCCGAGCCGATTCGGTGCGCGCGGCGCTCGACGCCCTTGGGCCCGGGATCGCCCATGTCCTCGTCCACGATGCAGCTCGGCCCTTCACGCCCGCGGACGTCTTCCTCCGCGTCGTGGGAGCCCTGCGCCGCGGAGCCGCCGCAGTCATCCCGGCGGTTCCGGTGGTGGACACCGTGAAGAGCGTCGCCCCGACGAGTGGGCATGAGGGAGGCGTTGCAGCCGAGGTCGTCACCGGAACTCCCGCCCGCGAACAGCTTCGCGCGGTCCAGACGCCCCAGGGGTTCGATGCCGAGACCCTCCTTCGGGCGCACTCCGCAGCCCAGGCATGGCCGGCCGAACGGGCCGCGGCCATCACTGACGACGCGATGCTCGTCGAATCCATCGGCCTGCCGGTGTATGTGGTCCCGGGGGATCCGAGGTCCCTGAAGATCACCACTCCGCTGGACCTCCACGTCGCCGAGGCCCTCGTGGACCGGGAAGAACAGGGGCTCCGATGACCATCGTGCCGCGCACCGGCATAGGCGTGGACGTCCACGCGTACGCCCCCGACGACGCTCCCCAGCCCCTGTGGCTCGGCGGCCTCCTCTGGGAGGGCGAGCGCGGGCTCGCGGGCCACTCCGACGGCGATGCGGTGGCCCACGCCGCAGCCGACGCGCTGTTCTCCGCGGCGGGGATGGGTGACCTCGGGACGCATTTCGGCACATCGCGCCCCGAATACGCAGGCGCTTCCGGGACGACGCTTCTGGCGGAGGCGGCACGGATCGTCCGCTCCGCGGGGCTCGAGATCGGCAACATCGCCGTGCAGTTCGTCGCCCAGAGACCGGTCTTCTCGCCGCGGCGCGAGGAGTCGGAGCGGGTCCTTTCGGCAGCCGCGGGGGCGCCGGTCAGCGTCTCCGCCACCACGAGCGACCACCTCGGCTTCACCGGCCGCCGGGAGGGCGTCGCTGCCGTCGCGACGGCGTTGGTGTACCCGGTCCAGTAGACTGATGTACCCGGTCCAGTAGAGTAGACCGCCGTGAAGAAGACTCTGACTGCAACCGCACTCGCCCTGACCATGCTCCTCACAGCCTGCGGGGGAGACGGACGGATGAGCATCCAGGACAGCTGCAAGTACCTCCAGAGCGACAACTTCCAGCCGACGGGGACGCAGGTCGAGCAGGCTAAGCAGACCGCCGAGCACTTCGCGGACGTCGCCAAGAAGGTCGACCCGTCGATCGGCGTCCTCATCCAGAACATGTCGGACGTCCAGAAGAAGATCGCCGACACGTCTGCAGGCGTCCTCAGTGCCGATCAGAAGAAGCAGCTCACCGATGCCTACAGCAGCGTCGGCAAGATCTGCGGTGGCTAGACTTCTCAAGTGACCCTCCGCTTCTACGACTCCGCCGCTCAGGAAGTCCGCGACTTCGTCCCGCTCGTGCCCGGTCAGGCGACCGTGTACTACTGCGGCGCGACGGTGCAGGGTTCCCCCCACGTGGGGCACGTCCGGTCCGCGATCGTCTTCGACCAGCTGACCCGGTGGCTCCAGTACCGCGGTTTCGAGACGCTCGTGGTCCGCAACGTGACGGACATCGACGACAAGATCCTCGCCAAGAGCGAGGCCTCGTTCGCCCCCGAGTTCGTCCCGGAGGGCACCTACCGGCCTCGCGAGCAGTGGTTCGCGCTCGCGTACCGCTATGAGCAGGAGTTCGAGGACGCGTACGAGACGCTCGGCGTCCAGCGCCCCACGTACGAGCCCCGTGCGACCGGCCACATGACCGAGATGCACGAGCTCATCCTGCGGCTCATCGAGCGCGGCCACGCGTATCCGGCCCAGGACGATTCGGGGGACGTCTATTTCGACGTCCGATCGTGGCCGGAATACGGAGCCCTCACCCACCAGAGCATCGACGACATGCAGGCTGCGACCGACGCGGATCCCCGGGGGAAGCGCGATCCCCGTGACTTCGCGCTGTGGAAGGGCCACAAGGCCGGGGAACCCGAGACGGCGAGCTGGCCTTCCCCGTGGGGCCGCGGGCGGCCAGGCTGGCACCTCGAGTGCTCCGCCATGGCGACGAAGTACCTCGGCCCCCGATTCGACATCCACGGCGGCGGCCTCGACCTGCGCTTCCCGCACCACGAGAACGAGCTCGCCCAGTCCACCGCGGCCGGCGACGGCTTCGCGAACTTCTGGATGCACAACGGCATGGTCACCTACGAGGGCGAGAAGATGTCGAAGTCGATCGGCAACGTCATCTCGCCGGCCGAGATGCTCGCCGTCGCCAGCCCTCGCGTGGTGCGGTACTACCTCGGCCAGGCCCATTACCGCTCGGTGCTCGACTACCGGCCGACGTCCCTCCAAGAGGCCGCTGCCGCCGTCGAACGCGTCGATGGCTTCATCGCGAAGGCAAGCGTGAAGACCGAGGGCGTGGCGCCCGGGCAGGTTCCGGAGGCCTTCGGCCTCGCGATGGATGACGACCTCAACGTCCCACAGGCCCTCGCCGTCCTCCACGAGACCGTCCGCCGCGGCAACACGGCGCTCGCCGAGGGGGACGTCGACGTGGTCGCCGAAGCGCTCGGCGAGGTCCTCGCGATGACTGAGGTCCTCGGGCTCGATGCCGCGGGCGGTGGGGCGGGAGCGGCCGACGACGGAGAGCAGCGCCTGGCGTTCGACGCACTGGCCGCGCTGGTCGCCGATCAGCTCGAGGCCCGGGCTGCCGCCCGCGCCTCCAAGGATTGGTCCACCGCCGATTCCATCCGAGCACGCCTCTCGACGGCGGGGATCGCCGTCGAGGATTCCGCAGACGGGGCCACTTGGAGCCTCGCACAACCCCAGATCACCACCACCGGAATGGGAGCATGATGGCCGTCAACGGGCGCCCCGGGGCGCGCAAGAGCAAGAAGGGCGCGACCGTCGGCACGGGAGGCCACGGGCGCAAGGCCCTCGAGGGCAAGGGCCCCACGCCGAAGGCCGAGGACCGCGTGTACCACAAGGCCCACCGGGCCAAGCAGCTCGCGGAGCGTTCGGCTGCCAAGCGCCAGGGCAGCGCCGGCCGGCTCGCGGAGGGTCGCGGCGGGGGGCGGCCCAAGGGCATGGAGGAGATGGTCACGGGCCGCAATTCCGTGGTCGAGGCGCTCCGCGCGGGCGTGCCCGCGAAGACCCTCTACGTTGCCGTGCGCATCGAAATGGACGACCGCGTGCGCGAGTCCATGAAGCTCGCCGCCGAGGCCGGAATCCCGCTGCTCGAGGTCCAGAAGCCCGAACTGGACCGGATGACTGGCGACGCCATCCACCAGGGGCTCGCGCTGCAGATCCCGCAGTACGAGTATCCCGACGCCTTCGAGCTGATCGAGGACACGATGGAGAAGTGGCGCAAAGGGCATGTCGCTTCGACGCCGCTCTTCGTCGCGCTCGACGGGATCACCGACCCGCGCAACCTCGGCGCCATCATCCGCTCGGCGTCCGCCTTCTCCGGTCAGGGCGTGATTGTTCCGGAGCGTCGCAGCGTCGGGATGACGGCGGCGGCGTGGAAGACGAGCGCCGGCGCTGCGGTCCGCGTTCCCGTCGCGAAGGCAGCCAACCTCAACACCGTGCTGCGCCAGGCCAAAGAGACCGGGTACTTCGTGCTCGGGCTCGACGGCGGGGGCGAAGTCCAGCTCCCGGGCCTCGAGCTCGCGACGGAGCCGGTGGTCCTCGTGGTCGGGTCGGAGGGCAAGGGCCTCTCGCGCCTCACGCGCGAGCTGTGCGACCAGATCGTCTCGATCCCGATCGATTCGCACATGGAGTCCCTCAACGCCGGCATGGCGGTGGCGATCTCGCTCTACGAGATCTCGACCCGCCGCGCCGAGGCGAAGTGACCGTCATGCGGGTGGCGCTCGTCCAGCTGACGAGCGGCCGCGACCTCGACTCGAACCTCGAGCTGCTGCGTGCTCGGGTGCGCGAGGCAGCGGCGCGGCGGTCCGCCGTCGTCGTCTTCCCCGAGGCCATGATGCGGGCGTTCGGCAACTCACTCGTGGACGTCGCCGAGCCGCTGGACGGGCCGTGGGCGACGGCGGTGCGCGCCGCCGCGGACGAGGCGGGCGTCGTGGTGGTCGCAGGGATGTTCACGCCGGGGGAGCCGGGCACCGTGCGGAACACGCTGCTGGTCCACGGTCGCGGGATCGACGCGCATTACGACAAGATCCACCTGTATGACGCGTTCGGGTTCAAGGAGTCGGAGACCGTCACGCCGGGGACCCAGCCGGTCCAGTTCACGCTCGACGGCGTGACGTTCGGTCTCGCGACCTGCTATGACGTGCGCTTCCCCGCGCTGTTCACGGCGAACGCTTCGGCTGGCGCGCACGTCCAGCTCGTCTGCGCCTCGTGGGGTGCGGGGCCGGGCAAGGCGGCCCAGTGGGATCTTCTGGTGCGTTCCCGGGCCGTCGACACCACGAGCTACGTGCTGGCCTGCGGGCAGTCGGATCCTGCAGCCGCCGGGGTCGAGGCGCGCCATGGTGCGCCGACGGGCATCGGCCGCAGTGCCGTCGTCGGGCCTTTCGGGAATCTCATCGAACGCGCCGGCGACGCGCCCGAGATCCTGTACGCGGATATCGACACGGAGGTCGTGGAAGAGGCCCGGCGGACGCTGCCGGTCCTCGCAAACCGCGTCCCGCTCTAAGTAGTCCCCGCTGAGGATTCACCGCGCCTCAGTAGGATATGGCGTGATGAGCAGCAACATGACGATGCCGCTGGCCTTCGTGGTCACCCCATCGCAGCCGTTCCCCCTCGGGCTCACGCCCGCGCGCAGCGCAGAGCAGCAGGCGACCCACACGGTGAACCTTGCCGTCTACGCGCCAGGGCTCGAGGCCGTGGACGTGCACTTCCTCGACGAGAGCGGCACGTGGCATCGCGAGCCCCTTCCCGAGCTCACAGACGGGGTGCACCATGGGCTCGTGGCCGGGATGCCGGAAGGCACGCGCTACGCGTTCGCCGCACGGACCAAGCCCAACGGCAGAGTTCCCATGGTCGCAGAGGCCCAGCTGCTGCTCGACCCCTATGCTCGGGCCGTCGACATCGTGGAGCTCCCAGACGCGGAGGGCGATTTCACTCGGGATCAGCTCATGGGCGTGCGCGTCCACGACCACTTCGACTGGGGCGGCGTGGGGAAGCCCGGCATCCCGTGGCGCGATTCGATCATCTACGAGGCCCACGTCCGCGGCCAGACCATGCGCCATCCCGACATCCCAGAGGAGCTCCGGGGCACCTACGCTGGCATGGCCCACCCGGTGATGATCGCGCACCTCCAGTCACTCGGCATCACCGCGGTCGAACTGCTGCCCATCCATTTCCACCTTGACGAGACCCACCTCCAGGACCTCGCGCTGCCCAACTATTGGGGCTACAACACCGCGGCGTTCTTCGCCCCACATGCCGAGTACGCCACGCAGACGGCACAGAAGGCCGGCCCCCAGGCCGTGCTGGACGAGCTCAAGGGGATGGTGAAGCTCCTCCACGCGGCCGGCATCGAAGTGATCCTCGACGTCGTCTACAACCACACTGCGGAGGAAGGCCCGGGGGGCCCCGTCGTCAGCTTCCGCGGCCTGGGCGACCGCTACTACTACCGGACGGACACCGAAGGCCGTTACATCGACACCACGGGGTGCGGCAACACCCTCGACTTCGGGAACCCGCGCGTGGTCCAGCTGGCGCTGGATTCGCTGAGATACTGGGTCGAGGAATTCCAGATCGACGGCTTCCGGTTCGATCTGGCCGTGACGCTGTGCCGGGACTCGCAGCACACGTTCACGCCCCTGCACCCCTTCCTCGTCGCGGCCGCCGCCGATCCGGTGGTGGCGCGGACCAAGCTCATCGCCGAGCCGTGGGACATCGGTGTGGGCGGATGGCAGACGGGGCGATTCCCCCAGGGCTGGGCCGACTGGAACGATCACTACCGGGACACGGTGCGGGACTTCTGGCTTTCGGATCGCGGAGCGATCGAAGGTGGGGGCTTGGGAGGGTCGACGGCGCGGCTCGCCGACGTCGTGTCCGGTTCCCACGGACTGTTCGCGGCATCGGGGCGCACCGCGCTCGCCTCCATCAACTTCGTCACGGCCCACGACGGCTTCACCCTCGCGGATCTCTGCGCCTACCACCGCAAGCACAACGAGGCGAACGGCGAGCAGAACCGCGACGGCGCCGTCCACAACCGCAGCTTCAACCACGGGTTCGAGGGGCGGACCGAGGTGGAGTCGATCATCGCGAACCGGACCCAGTCGGCCAAGAACGTGATGGCCACCCTCATGGTCTCCCTCGGAGTTCCCATGATCACGGCCGGGGACGAATTCGGCCGAACCCAGCAGGGCAACAACAACGCCTACTGCCAGGACAACGAGATCACCTGGCTCAACTGGAATCTCGACAGCGCGGGCCGCGAACTGCTCGACCACACGCGATGGCTCATCCGCATTCGGCGCGACTTCCTCGAGCGACAGCCGGCCAGCTATCCGGCACGGGAGGAGAGCAACTACTTCCACTGGTTCGGGGCCGATGGCCGGCCCATGGACCCCGACCGGTGGCAGGACCCGCAGGAGCGGGTGCTGCAGTTCCTCCTCGGATCCCGCGAGGGCTACCTGGACGGACTCGTCGTCATCAACGGCTCATCGGACGTTAACGACCTCGTGTTCCCCGAGCCGTTCGGCAATGAGTACGCGTTCGAACTGCGGTATTCGACGGCTCAGCGGGGCGAGCAACGGATCGGGACGGTGTTCGCGAGCGGTCAGGCGGACGTGGCCGAGCCCTGGTCGCTGACCATCTACCGCGCCCGAGAGGGCGGGCCGAAGGCCGGGGTCATGCCGCCGAGGGCGGTGTACGGCAAGACCCCGTGACCGTCTGGCGTCAGCCCGCGTTCACCACGAGACCGAGTTCCGCCTTCGAGGCGAGCCCCTCATGGTTCGGCATGACCCGTACGGTGTAGCCGAACGCGCCCGAGTGGTCCACACTCACGGTTCCGTCGAAGAGATACCGGCCGTTGCCGAGGTTCTCCACGGCCTCGAGTTCGGCGATGTGCGTGTCGGTGAGCTCGTCGCTCTCGTCCACGCGGCCGTAGGCCAGCTCGACCCGCACATCAGCCGGATTGAGCACGCCCAGATTGAGGTAGGCGTTGACGTGCAGCCGGTCGCCGATCTGGGGGACCTCGGACAGCCCGCTCGAATCGATGTGCTCCACATGCACCTGCGACCAGTTGGTGCGCACGTGCTTGGTCCACGCCGCGAGCTCGCGGGCTTGCCGGAAATCGTCCGTGCGGACGGCGCGTCCCGAGAGCGCGGCCGGCGTGTAGAGCTCGCGCACGTAGTCGCCGAGCATCCGGTCTGCGGACACCGCGGGGCCAAGGTGCGAGAGGGTGTGCTTGATCATGGAGATCCAGTGCTTCGGCACGCCCTTCGTCCCGGCGGTCGACGACGGCCCAGCCGCTCCCGCCGAGTCCGCACCTCCCACCTTGTTGGGCGCGCCGTAGAAGCGCGGGGCCACCTGGTTCTCGATGAGGTCGTAGAGCGCTGCCGCCTCGACATCGTCCCGCTCGTGGGGGCTCGCCTTGTCGCTGGCCGTGGGAATTGCCCAGCCGTTGACGCCGTCATACATCTCGTCCCACCAGCCGTCCAGCACGGACAGATTCAGCGAGCCGTTGATGGCGGCCTTCATGCCGGAGGTGCCGCACGCCTCGAGCGGGCGGAGGGGGTTGTTCAGCCAAACGTCGCAGCCGGGGAACAGGGTCCGGGCCATGGCGATGTCATAGTTCGGCAGGAACGCGATCCGGTGGCGGACTTCGGGGTCGTCCGTGAAGCGCACCAGGTCCTGGATCATTCGCTTGCCGGCGTCGTCCGCCGGGTGGGACTTGCCCGCGATGACGATCTGGATCGGGTGCTCGGGATCGAGCAGGAGGCGCTTGAGCCGCGCGGGATCGCGGAGCATGAGGGTGAGCCGCTTGTAGGTCGGCACGCGCCGGGCGAAGCCGATCGTGAGCACATCCGGATCCAGCACCGAGTCGGTCCAGCCCAGCTCGGCATCCGCCGCGCCGCGCTTCTTCCACGCAGCGCGCACCCGCCGGCGCACGTCCTCGATGAGACGCCCGCGCAGCTTGCGCCGGACGGCCCAGATCTCCTCGTCGCTCACATTGAAGACGAGGTCCCAGCGGCCGCCGGCGGCCGAGCCCGGCTCCATGATGTCCGCCATCGTGGTGACCGAAGGGTCGATCCAGGTGGGTACGTGGACGCCGTTCGTGATCGAGGTGATCGGCACCTCCGAATGGTCGAAGCCCGGCCACAGCCCCGAGAACATGGCCCGCGAGACCTGCCCGTGGAGCTTCGCGACGCCGTTCGCGCGCTGTGCGAGCCGGAGTCCCATCACGGCCATGTTGAAGACCGAGGGATCACCGCCGTCGTAGCTCTCGCGGCCGAGCTCGAGGATCTTCGCGGTGGGCACATCCGGCGCGAGGCCGGCGTCGAAGAAGAACTTGATCTGCGCCGCGTCGAAGCGGTCGATGCCGGCCGCCACAGGCGTGTGGGTCGTGAAGACGGTCGAGGCCCGGCCCGCGACCAGCGCCTCGTCCCAGCTCAGGGGCTCCTCGCCGGACATGAGCTCCTGGATGCGCTCGATGCCGAGGAAGCCCGCGTGCCCTTCATTGGTGTGGAACACCTCGGGTGCCGGAGCGCCGGTGAGCCGCTCGAAGATCCGGAGAGCCTTGACGCCGCCCATCCCGAGGAGCAGCTCCTGCTGGAGGCGGTGGTCCCCACCGCCTCCGTAGAGCCGGTCGGTGATGGCGCGGGCGCCGTCGTCGTTCGTGGGGACGTTCGAGTCGAGCAGCAGCAGCGGAACGCGCCCGACGTCGGCCCTCCAGACGTGCGCGTGCAGCTTGCGGCCGTTGGGCAGGGGCAGCGTGACGACGGCGGGGGAGCCGTCATCTTCCTTCAGAAGGGTGAGCGGCAGGGCGTCCGGGTCGAGGACCGGATAGGTCTCCTGCTGCCAGGCGTCCCGGGAGAGGGACTGCTTGAAGTAGCCCGACTGGTACAGGAGGCCGACGCCGATGAGCGGCACGCCGAGGTCCGACGCCGCCTTGAGGTGGTCGCCGGCGAGGATGCCGAGGCCGCCCGAGTACTGGGGGAGAACCTCCGTGATGCCGAACTCGGGGGAGAAATAGGCAATGCAGCGCGGCGAATCGGAGCCGAGCGTCTGGTACCACCGCGGATCCTCGAGGTACTGCCGCAGATCTTCGCCTGCCGCGGCAATGCGCTCCACGACGTCCGGATCCTCTGCGAGGGCCGTCATCTTCTCGCGCGTCACCCAGCCGAGAAAGCCGATCGGATCGTGCTCGCTCTCGGCCCAGAGGTCGGGGTCGAGGCTCTCGAACAGGTCCTGGGTCGGCTGATGCCATGACCAGCGGAGGTTGGTGGCAAGGGCACCGAGAGCAGCGATGGGCGCGGGCAGCACGGTGCGGACGGTGAATCGTCGAATGGCCTTCACGAGCGCCACCCTATCCGAGGGCATGACGATGCTGAATACCTTCAGGTAACGATGGGGTGAATCACGAATGCACGGGTGCAATTTCGCGCCAGCACGCTTGTCACGTCCTTCGCATTCGGCCGCTGGCCGGGCTATGGTGGCGCTTGAATCGGCCCCCGCGAAAGGACCCTGCTGTGCCTGGACTTGAGCCCGCGATTCCCGAGGAGCTCCGTTTCGGACGGTTCCCCATCACCGACGTCTCACCCGTGGTCGAAGGCGGCCGCTTTCCCGCCAAGGCGTTGCCCGGCGAGACGATCCCCGTGACGGCAACCGCGACCCGCGAGGGACACGACGCCCTCGGCGTGTCGGCCGTCCTCTACAGCCCGGAGGGCAAGGTGGAGCAGCGGGTGAGGCTCGAGTCGTTGGGGCCAGGGCTGGACCGCTGGGGTGGCTCGTTCACCCCCACGGGGCCCGGCCTCTGGAGTTTCGCCATCGAGGCCTGGCATGACCGCTACGGCACGTGGCACCACAATGCGGACATCAAGATCGCGGCGGGCATCGACGTCGAGCTCATGCTCGCGGAGGGAGCCACGCTCCTCGGTGAGGCCGCGGGCGACGAGGATCGCTCCGACGCCGACCGCGCTGTCTTCAAACTCGCCGCGGACGGGCTGGCCGACGCCAACCGCGCCGTTCCCGAGCGTCTGGCCGCCGGCGAGTCGGGCGAGGTGCTCGCGGCGATCGCGCGTGAACCGATCCGCGAGCTCGTGACGTCGACCGAACGGTACCCCCTCCTCGTGGAGCGCGACCGGGCAGGCCGAGGTGCCTGGTACGAGTTCTTCCCGCGTTCCGAGGGTGCATGGCGCAACTCCGAGACGGGCGAGTGGACCTCCGGGAACTTCCGCACCGCAGCCGAGCGCCTTCCGGGCGTCGCCGCCATGGGCTTCGACGTGGTGTACCTCCCCCCGATCCACCCCATCGGCGTCGCCTTCCGCAAGGGGCCGAACAACTCCCTCAATGCGGCACCCGGCGATCCGGGATCTCCGTGGGCGATCGGCTCGCCCGACGGCGGGCACGACGCCATCCACCCGGACCTCGGCTCGTTCGAGGATTTCGACGCGTTCGTGGCACGCGCGGGCGAGCTCGGCCTCGAAGTCGCGCTCGACCTCGCGCTCCAGGCTTCGCCGGACCACCCCTGGGTCGCCCAGCACCCCGAATGGTTCACCACGCGGGTCGACGGCTCGATCGCCTATGCCGAGAATCCTCCGAAGAAGTACCAGGACATCTATCCGCTGAACTTCGACAACGATCCGGAGGGCCTGAGCCACGAGGTGCTGCGGGTCGTGAACCTCTGGATCGACCATGGGATCAAGATCTTCCGCGTGGACAATCCGCACACCAAGCCGGTGTGGTTCTGGGAATGGCTGATTCAGAAGGTCAACGAGGAGCACGGCGATGTCGTGTTCCTCGCGGAGGCGTTCACGCGGCCGGCGATGATGAAGGCGCTTGGGCGTGCGGGCTTCCAGCAGTCCTACTCGTATTTCACGTGGCGGAACACCCGCGAGGAGCTCGAGGAGTTCTTCACAATGATCTCGAAGGAATGGGCCCCGTTCTATCGCCCCAACCTCTTCGTGAACACGCCGGACATCCTCACCGAGTACCTCCAATACGGCGGGCGGCCCGCGTTCAAGATCCGCGCCGTGCTCGCGGCCATGGCCGCGCCGACCTGGGGTGTCTACGCTGGGTATGAGCTCTTCGAGCACGTCGCCCGCCCGGGTGCCGAGGAGTACATCGACAACGAGAAGTATGAATACAAGCAGCGCGACTGGGCGCAGGCCGAGGCTGAAGGGCGGTCGCTCGCCCCGTACATCACCAGGCTCAACGAGATCCGTCGCGCCCACCCGGCACTGTGGGACCTGCAGAATCTGACCCTGCACTGGAGCACGGACGAGGCGGTCTTGGCGTTCTCGAAGCACAAGGTCCTCGAGGATGGCACGAAGGACACGCTCATCATCGTCGTGAACGTCGATCCGCACAGCGCCCGGGAATGCTCCGTCCATCTGGACCTCGCCGCGCTGGACCTGGACCCCGATCTGTTCGACGGCGAGGGGAAGTTCCGTGTTGACGACCTGATTTCTGGGCAAAGCTGGCAATGGGGAGTGGACAACTACGTGCGGCTGGATTCGTACTTCGAGCCGGCTCACATCCTGCACGTGCGGCGCTGACGGTCCCGTAGCCGCCGGGGACCGGCGGCGCTAACGTAGCCTCACTGCCCGGACACGTCGGTCAAACCGTCGGAAGGAGCAACGCCAGATGAACCTAGGCCAGCAGGCGAAGCAGAACTTCAACGTGAACGCGCCCGGTCTCCAGCACGATCCGTACTGGTACCGCAAGGCGGTGTTCTACGAGGTTCTCGTCAGGGCCTTCGCGGATGCGAACGGTGATGGATCGGGGGACATCCAAGGGCTCATCGACAAGCTCGACTACCTGCAGTGGCTTGGGGTCGACTGCCTCTGGCTGCCTCCGTTCTTCGAGTCCCCGCTGCGGGACGGCGGCTACGACGTCGCCGACTATGAATCGGTCCTGCCGGAATTCGGGTCCATCAGCGACTTCCAGCGGCTGGTGGCCGAGGCCCATGCGCGGGGCGTCCGCATCATCATCGACCTCCCCCTCAACCACACCTCGGACCAGCACCGCTGGTTCCAGGAGTCCCGGCGGAACCCGGACGGCCCCTACGGGGACTTCTACGTCTGGAGCGACACGGACCAGAAGTACACCGACGCGCGCATCATCTTCATCGATACGGAGGAGTCGAACTGGACGTTCGACCCCATCCGGCGCCAGTTCTTCTGGCACCGCTTCTTCAGCCACCAGCCCGATCTCAACTTCGAGAACCCGGCTGTGGTCGAGGCCGTCTTCAACGTGTTCAAGTTCTGGCTCGACCAAGGTGTGGACGGCATCCGTGCGGACGCGATCCCCTACCTGTTCGAGGAGGACGGCACCAACTGCGAGAACCTCCCCGCCACGCATGAGTTCCTCGTCAAGCTCCGCGCGATGATGGACCAGAACTATCCGGGACGCATCATCATCGCCGAGGCGAACCAGCCACCTCACGAGGTGGTCGAGTACTTCGGGACGGAAGAGGCGCCGGAGTGCCACATGGCTTTCCACTTCCCGATCATGCCGCGCCTCTATTACGCCCTCCGCGACCAGCGCGCCAAACCCATCATCGACACGATGATGGACACGCCAAACATCCCGTCGGGAGCCCAATGGGGCACGTTCCTCCGGAACCACGACGAGCTGACCCTCGAGATGGTCACGATCGAGGAACGCGAGGCCATGCTGGGGTGGTATGCCTCGGACCCCCGAATGCGCGCCAACATCGGCATCCGGCGGCGCCTTGCCCCGCTGCTGGACAACTCGCGGCACGAGATCGAACTCATCAACGCGCTGCTGCTCTCCCTCCCCGGCAGCCCGTTCCTGTACTACGGGGACGAGGTGGGGATGGGGGACAACATCTGGCTCCAGGACCGGGACGCGGTCCGCACGCCGATGCAGTGGAATCCCGACCGCAATGCCGGATTCTCCGTCGCCGATCCCGGCAAGCTGTACCTCCCCACCATCCAGTCGCTCGTCTACCACTACTCGATGGCCAATGTCGAGGCAGAGATGGCCCATTCGGGCTCGCTCCTGCGCTGGACGCGGAACATCTTGGGGGTGCGTCGCGGTCATCCGGTGTTCGGGCTCGGCTCGTACCGCAATATCAACGCCGATTCCGAGCAGGTGCTCGCGTTCGTCCGCGAGCTGGGGCCGAACGAGATCCCGGGGGAGCCCGGCGAGACCGTCCTGTGCGTCTTCAACCTGTCGGGACACCCTGTCGCCTCGTTCCTCGATCTCGTGGGGTTCGAGGGCCGGGGACTTCGGGACCTGTTCGGCGGGGAGCCCTTCTCCCAAGTCGGCCACGACGGACGCTTCCACATCACCCTCGGGCCGCACGGCTACTACTGGCTGCGCATCCGCAGCGCCGGGAGCGTGCCCAGCAGCCCCTTCACCCAGGCCATGCCGATCATCACGTCTGAAACTCACCAGGGGGAACTGGTCGAATGACGACAACAGGAGAAGAGCCTTTCCTCACGCCGCCCATCGCGGAGCTGCTCGAGCGGTGGCTCCCGTCGCAGCGCTGGTACCCCGCGAAGGGCCGTCAGGCGGAGTTCGTCCGCGCCGGAGACATCCGGCTCGAGGATCCGCGCGGCGAGGCCGACGTCGAGATCCTCCTCGTGCGCGTCAGGGCCGGACGGCTCGAGGCTATGCTGAACGTGCCCCTCACTTACCGCCGTGAACCGCTTGCCAGCGCCGAGCACGCGCTCGTGGGCCGGAGCCAGCATTCTGCCTCGGGGCCCCTGTGGGTCTACGACGGCGCCCACGATCCCGCCTTCGTTCGCGCGCTCCTTGACCTTGTCGGGTCGGGAGGCCCAGCCAAGACGGGGACTGCGTGGGGGCGCACGAGCGGTGCCGGCAGGATCCCCGATGGCGAACTCAAGTGCAAGGTGCTCTCCAGCGAGCAGTCGAACAGCTCGATTGTGGTGCGCGACGGCGAGACCGCGGCGATGGTCAAAGTCCTGCGTCAGCCTGCTGACGGGCTCAACCCCGAGGTCGAACTCGGCGCCGCCCTCGCACGGGCCGGCGCCGCCGATGTCCCCGCCACCCTCGGTTGGGTCGACGGCGCCTGGAGCCTCCGAGGCGAGGGAACCGCGCGGGGTCAGCTCGCCGTCGTCCATGAATTCCTGCCGGGCGGGCAGGATCTGTGGCAGCTCGCGCTCGACGCCGCGGCCGCAGGGGAGGACTTCAGCGCCCACGCGAGCGGCCTGGGACGGGCGACGGCGCGTGTCCATCAGGCGCTTGAGGCAGGCCTCGGGAGCGCCAAGCTGGACGACGACGCCGCCATCGAGTTCGTCGGAACCCTCGCCGGACGCCTTCGCTCGGCGTGGGACGAGGTCGGGGCGAGCATCGGGCTGCCGGAGGTCGCGCTCGAGCGGCTCCTCGAGACGCTCGCCGGCCAGGCGGCAGGGCTCCGCGTTCAGCGCATCCACGGGGACCTTCACCTAGGCCAGATCCTGCATTTCCCCGATCACTTCGAGCGGCCCTACGCCATCCTCGACTTCGAGGGCGAGCCGCTGCGGCCGGTCTCCGAACGCAGCCTGCCGGACGTTCCGCTGCGCGACGTCGTCGGAATGCTCCGCTCGTTCGATTACGCCGCGGGTGCCGCAGAGCGCACCGTGCCCGCCGCCCGCGTTCCGGCCGGATGGGCCGACGCCGCCGGCCGAGCCTTCTGGGAAGGCTACGCCGAGATCCTGCCGCAGGAAGATCCCTTCGGGGGCCCGCTCTTCGACGCGCTGTGGCTCGACAAGGCGCTCTACGAGGTGGGCTACGAGGAACGCAACCGGCCTGCATGGGCCGAGATTCCGCTTCGTGCCGTGCGATCGGCGCTAGCGCCCTATGTCCGCGAAGACGAAGGCGAACCGCCCGCACGCCCAGACGAACTTTCAGAACCGGCGGCGGACGGCCGCCGACGAGAGGAGAACGACGTGTCAGAGCACACTGACCAGCAGGGTGCCTATGCCATGGGGTCGGCGACGCCGATCCCGGTGCCCCAGGATGTGCTGAGCCGCATTGCGGCAGGATCGTTCCATGCCCCGCACGCGGTCTTGGGGGCACACCTCGGCGAGGACGGAAGCGTCACCATCCGCACGCTCAAGCATTTGGCGACGGGCGTCACTGCGATCACCCCGAACGGCTCAGTGCCGCTGCACCACGAATTCCACGGCGTGTGGGTTGTGGCCCTCCCGGCGACCGAGGAGGGCGGGGTTCCGGACTACCGCCTCGAGGTCGAATACGGCGACGGGCACATGGTCACGGTCGACGACCCCTACCGCTACATGCCCACCCTCGGGGAACTCGACCTTTACCTCATCGGCGAAGGCCGGCACGAGCAGCTGTGGAAGGCCCTCGGGGCGCACGTCCAGCGCTACCACTCGGTCATGGGGGACATCCACGGCACGTCCTTCTCGGTCTGGGCGCCCAACGCGCTCGCGGTGCAGGTGAAGGGCGACTTCAACGGCTGGGACGGCCGCGAACACGCCATGCGGAGCCTCGGCTCGTCCGGCGTGTGGGAGATCTTCATCCCGGGTGTTGAAGCAGGGGCGTGCTACAAGTTCGGCATCCTGACGAAGAGCGGCCATTGGGTCGAGCGCGCAGACCCGATGGCGTTCGGCACCGAGGTGCCGCCGCGCACGGCCTCCCGCGTGGTCGAGTCGCACTACGCCTTCAAGGACGACGACTGGATGCGCAGTCGCTCCGTCCACGACCCCCACAACTCGCCGATGAGCGTGTACGAGGTCCACCTCGGCTCGTGGCGTCCGGGGCTCTCGTACCGGGACCTCGCGAAGGAGCTCGTGGACTACGTCCGTGAGATGGGCTTCTCCCATGTCGAGTTCATGCCCGTCGCCGAGCACCCCTTCGGTGGTTCGTGGGGCTACCAGGTAACGTCCTACTACGCTCCGACCTCGCGTTTCGGGCACCCCGACGACTTCAGGTATCTGGTGGACCAGCTGCACCAAGCCAACATCGGCGTGATCGTGGACTGGGTGCCTGCCCACTTCCCCAAGGACGAATGGGCGCTTGCCCGTTTCGACGGGGAGCCGCTCTACGAGCACGCTGACCCGATGCAGGGCGAGCACCCGGACTGGGGCACGTACATCTTCAACTTCGGGCGCACCGAGGTGCGGAACTTCCTGGTGGCCAACGCGCTGTACTGGCTCGAGGAGTACCACATCGATGGCCTCCGCGTGGATGCTGTCGCGTCGATGCTCTATCTGGACTACTCACGCGAGGAAGGACAGTGGAGGCCGAATCAGTTCGGCGGACGGGAGAACCTCGAGGCGATCTCCTTCCTCCAGGAGGCGAACGCCACTGCCTACCGCCGCAACCCCGGCATCGTCATGATCGCCGAGGAATCCACGGCGTTCCCCGGGGTGACCAAGCCGACCTCCATGAGCGGGCTCGGCTTCGGGCTCAAGTGGAACATGGGCTGGATGCACGACTCGCTTCAGTACATGCACGAGAACCCGGTCAACCGCCGCTGGCACCACAACAAGATCACCTTCTCGATCATGTACGCGTTCAGTGAGAACTTCCTGCTGCCGATCAGCCATGACGAGGTTGTGCACGGCAAGGGATCCATGCTGCGCAAGATGCCCGGAGACCGCTGGCAGCAGCTCGCCAACCTCCGCGCGTACTACGCCTTCCAGTGGGCGCACCCGGGGAAGCAGCTCATCTTCATGGGTTGCGAGTTCGGACAGGAGGGGGAGTGGAACCAGGAGCACGGCCTTGACTGGTGGGTCGCCGACACCGAGCCTCACAAGGGACTCCAGCGGCTTATCCGGGATCTGAACGACATCTACCGGCGTACCCCGGCCCTCTACACCCAGGACAATGATCCCGCGGGCTTTGAATGGATCCGGGGCGACGACGGCGAGCACAACGTGGTGTCCTTCATCCGTTGGTCGACTGAGGGCAAGCCGCTTGTGTGCATCGTGAACTTCGCGGGCAACCCCCACCTCGACTACACGGTGGGCATGCCCTCCGCTGGGGCTTGGCGCGAGGTTGTCAACACGGATGCGACCGAGTACGGGGGATCCGGTGTCACGAACGGGGGCCTCGTGATGGCGGAGCAGCGCGAGTGGGGCGGCAAGCCGGCTTCGGCCACGCTGACCCTTCCGCCTCTGGGCGCCGTCTACCTTGAGCCGGACGTTCAGGTCTGACGCTTCCGTTCGACCGCCGCCGAGGGCCCGGGATCCGCGTGACTCCGGGCCCTCGGCGCCTTCTGCGAAGGGGTTGGCACCCTCGTCCGAACGGTGGTATAGTTCTGTACCGCGCCGGGGAGACCACGGCGCGAATCCCCTTGCTCAGCATCGAAACAGTCGTTGGCCGTTTGGCCAGTTTGACTCGGAGATGCCGAGCGGGTAGGTTTGAGAAGTTGCTTCGGAGCGGGTCGGATGGTTCTGGCTGATGTTCTGATGGGACCGGTTGTTTGAGAACTCAATAGTGTGCCATGTTCGATTTCGATGCCATTTTTTTGATGGCTGATTTTGTCTGGTCTGCC
>NZ_JBQCGQ010000113.1:0-39433 GCF_051955515.1 Sinomonas sp. | reverse complement strand
GAGCCGTCGAACGCCCCCGATCCTGCAGTCCCGGCAGAGATTCCGCTGGCATCCTGCGGGACGACGCTGAGTCCGAGCGCGGGAGGAAGGGACGGGTCCAGGCGGAAGAAGTCGAGGCCGCTGGTCCCGGCGGTCGTCTGGGCGCCCGCGTGGAGGGCGTTGACCTGTTGCGCGAGCGACGATGCAAGATCGGAATAGCGGCCCGCTGCTTCGGCGAATGCACCGCCGGATCCATCAGGGGCAGCCGGGGCCAGGACCGAGAGATTCCCTGCGATCGTGCCGCCGTCGAGCCCTACGTCAACGGACGGACGGTCCGCCCACACCAGCTTGGGGGCTCCCGAGGCGGTGTCTGCCATGGTGCCCGCACCGGCGAGTTCGACCGAGCGCGCCGATTCGCCCGTGACCAGGGCGTTGCCGCCGATGTAGACGGTCACCGTCCCGTCCGGCTGGTCGCGGACGGTGCCGCCAGCGAGCGAGGCGATGGTCTCGGTGAGCTTTGCGCGGGCGTCGACGAGCTCGTTGGCTCCTGTGCCGGCCGCAGTTGCCGAGCGGATGCTCGCGTTGAGGGATGCCACCTGCTTTGCCGCATCGTTGAGCGTGGCGACCATCGTCTGGGTCTGCGTCCGCGTTCCCGACCACTGGGAAGCAAGCGAGGAATACCCGCTGGACAGTTTCGCCGCGAGTTGCTTGGCGTTCTGGATGAGGGCGGACGCGGCGGCTGGGTCGCCCGGCTGGTTCGCCACGTCCTGCCACGACGCCCAGAAGGAGTGGAGCTGGGCCGAGACCCCGCTGGACCCGGGTTCCTGGAGGGTCGTCTCGATGCTCTGGTAGGCGCTCGACCTCTGCGCGGCGTAGCCCGAGAGTGAGGCGGTCGTGCGGACGGTCGAGTCGAGGAGGGCATTGCCGAGGCGGGAGATCGCGTCGACCGAAACCCCCTCGCCCACCTGGGGCGCGCCTGCGGCCCTCGCGATGCGGGCGACGGGCCCCAGCGACGATTGCTCAACCCGCTGCCGGGTGTAGCCGTCTGTCCCTGCGTTGTCGATGTTCTGTCCCGCCACGTTCATGGCCTGCTGTGCCGCGGAAAGGCCGCGGTATGCAGTGTTGAGGGCGCCGAAAGTGCTCACCTGCGCTCCCCTTACAGATCTCGGGCGAACAGGCGGGATTCCGTGGATCCCGCCGCTCGGCCCCGCGCGTCGTAGGTCTTCGCGGTCGACGACGTCACATCCGCGAGCGTCTCCTGCGTCGAGCGCGATGCGGCCCGGAGGAATTGCGTATTGGCGTCACGGAGCTGGCGGATGATCGCTGTCTGTTCCGTCAGCGCTTTGAGGTGCGCCACGAGGATCTCGCCCCACGGCCCGTCGGGTGCTCCGGCGGCGAGTTCGCGGAGCGTCGCCTCCTCGGGGAGACCCCATTCGAGGGCGACGGCGGCCGCGGTCACCGCGCGCGCGAGCCCCGCGGATGCGAGCCGCTCGAGGACCTGCTCGACCTCGCGCGTCGCATGGGAGAGCCAACGCGTCTTGCCCGCTGTGAGGATGAGCTGCTCTTCTTCGAGCTTGAACGTCAGGAGGTCCAGCAGCTCGCGCTCATGCCAGAGCTGGGCGGACAGGTCATGGATCGCCATTCGTGGCCAACTTCCTCATCCGTGAGGCTTACAGTGCGGGTGCGGCGCATGCGCCTCGTTGCCTCCTCCTATCGGAAGGCCGGGCCAATCGATAAGCCTTTCTGCCCCTGCCTGATTCGCCGACGTGCAGTCGTCGATGGAAGAATGCGCACGATGCGTCGTGGTGTCCGAAGTAACCGTGAGGCGGCTGTCAGCTCAGAGGGGCTCAGACGGCGCGACCGGCGTACCAGAACGGGGCGACGACGTGCTCCCCGGCCCGCGACTTTCGCGCGGCCGCTCGTCTGGGCCGGCTTCGTCGTGCTGGCTGTTTCACTTGGCCTGACGTTCTTCCTGACCGGGGGGCCGGGGGAGAGCTCGCATTGGGTGACTTCGGGCGCCACGCCCTCCAGTGGTAGGACCGCCGACCTTCCGAGCAGCACTCCCTCGGCCTCCTCGCCGACACTGGGCGATGCCGCGGTCTCGCGGCCGACGGCGGCGAGCAGTTCGAGTGCCTCCGCCGGGCCGAGCCAGGCTGTGCTTCCGTCGGCAGCGGCCAAGGCCCAGACAACGACGCCGGACATCGCTCCCCAGCCGGCGGCCGCCGTCGACAATCCAGCGCCTGCGGGGCCCGCGGCCGTCCCTTCTCCTCCGGCGGCTTCGGCTTCGTCCGGTCCGACACCGAGGCCCACTCCGTCGGCGAGCAGTTGCTCCCCGTCGTTCCCCTTGGGCCTTATCGGCGGAGACCGGTGCCGCTAGGGCCTCACGAAGTCACCTTCTCGCACCCAAGTCAGCGTATGGGTGACTTCTGTGCGAGAAGGTGACTTTCCACAATTGAGATTCGGAAGTGGCTTCCTGTGATCCCGCGATCATGGGAATCCCGATTCGCTCCAAATCGGGCAGAAATGCAGGCAAGCGCCGGATTCCCCAGCACTCGAGCGCAGTTCCCCAGAATTTGCGCTGACCGATTGAGGTTGCCCCGTGATTCGCCGGCGACACGCGGAGGACGGGGGCGATAGTTGGGGAATCCGGCGGGAAAGATGGGGAAACTGGCGGAAAGATGGGGAAGTTGGGCTCAGAAATCGATTCGCATGACCGCTCGCCGGGGGGAAGGCCGGCTCACCTCCGTGAAGCCGGCGTCGGCGAACATGCGGGGGCTGCCGACATACAGTTCTCCCCAGATCGACTCCTTGCCCGGCGCGAGGATGAGGGCGTAGCCCTCCAGGGCCCGCGCTCCGCGGTCCCGGGCGAAGTCGACGCTCGCCTGCGCCAGCGCGCGCCCGATCCCCCGCCGTCGAAAGCCCGAGCGGACGACAAAACACGTCGCCGCCCACACGCCGTCGTCCGTTGGATCTTCGGTTCGCCCCGCCCACGGGATCTTCGCGCTCGCAAGCCGCGGGTACGCGGTGCGGGGTTCGACCGCACACTATCCCACCGGCTCGCCCTTGAGATACGCAACGATGCCCGTGGTTGACGGGGCTTCGGGATGGCCGCAGTCGGTCTGCTGGCGCAGGAGGGCGGCGCGGGTTTCGGTGGGCATCGCCCGATATTCGGAAGCGGAGTGCTTGAACCACTGGCACCGGCAATTTCCCGGCTCGCCGCGGGGGCCGAAGATGAGGTCGAGATCCTCTGGGGACGCCTCATTCGCGGGGACGAAGGTCAGGCCTTCCATTCAGTCAGGGTAGTCCCAGGCGCAATTTTTTCCTTCCCTCGCTAACGCGCCGGGTCCCGGAGCCGATAGCTAGCCGTTGAGGGCCCACGGACGGGCCCGGAGCAGTACCTATTTCTCACTCACGGAGGAAAGAAACACCATGGCTCTGACCGTCAACACCAACCTCATGGCCCAGCAGGCCTACCTCAACCTCAACAAGACCTCGATGGATATGTCGAACTCGATGGCGAAGCTCTCGAGCGGTCTCCGCATCAACACCGCTGCCGACGACGCTGCGGGCCTCTCCATTTCCCAGGGCCTCCAGTCGCAGGTGAGCGGCAACCAGATCGCAGCCCGCAACGCGCAGGACGGCATCAGCCTCATCCAGACGGCTGACGGCGCCCTCGGCGAAGTCCACTCGATCCTGCAGCGCATGCGCGATCTCGCCGTCCAGGGCGCGAACGACTCGAACAATGCAGACTCGCGGACTGCCATTCAGTCTGAGGCGGACGAACTCTCGAAGGAACTGTTCCGCATCACCGATGGAACGAAGTTCAATGGCATTGATCTGCTCAAGGGCAGCTCCCTGAACTTCCAGATCGGCGCGAATGGCGACGCGGACAGCCAGATCACCGTGAAGACGGCCGACACGGGGACCGACGTCGGCAGCCTTGCGTCAACGGACGGCACCACGGCAGGCACCGGATTCAAGGTGGACACGAGCGCCAACGCGCAGACCACCATCACGGCCATCGACACAGCGATCACGGCGGTCTCGACCAGCCGTGCGAGCCTTGGCGCTTCACAGAACCGGCTGACCCACGCGCTGAACATCGCGAACACCTCGGCTCAGAACCTGACCGCCGCGAAGTCGCACATCACCGACACCGACATGGCGCAGGAAATGGTGAACTACACCAAGGACAACAT
Organism: Sinomonas sp.; assembly: GCF_051955515.1. Lineage (GTDB taxonomy): Bacteria > Actinomycetota > Actinomycetes > Actinomycetales > Micrococcaceae > Sinomonas. The sequence goes on along the minus strand of NZ_JBQCGQ010000113.1, from coordinate 35,255 downwards.
CCTCTCGCAGGCCGGCACGGCGATGCTTGCCCAGGCCAACCAGTCCGGCCAGGGCATCCTCAAGCTCCTCGGCTAAATCGCAGCGAGGACCTGACCGAACGCGGATGGCGGACGGGGGAGACCGCTACCTCCCGGACGCCGTCCGCGTTCGTCTCGCCGGAAAGACCCTCGCCTGAAAGACAAGGAGCATGCGGTGTCGACACTGTCGATGAACGGGCTCGGAAGCGGCCTGGACATCACCTCGATGGTCAACGCCCTCATTCAGGTCGAAGGTCTTCCCCAGCAGCAGCTGCAGCAGACCAAGCTCACCGATCAGAGCATGATCACGAACCTGCAGATCATGAACAGCAAGGCCTCCTCGCTGGCGACGCTCGCGACGAATCTGGCGATGCCGAGCGCCCTGAACCTCTACACCGTCAGCTCCAGCAGCACGGCCGTCACCGCCACCGCCGGGACGGGGGCCTCGCCGGGGACCGTCAGCGTCCGCTTCGACCAGATCGCCCAGACTCAGGTGGACGTCACGGCGGCGATGGGCGGTTGGCCCACGGACGGCTCGGGTGCGGCCGCGGCCGTGACCTTCGTCGACGCCGCAGGCAAGCAGACCGAGGCCACGCCGGCGAGCACATCGCTCGACGATGTCGTCGCCGCCATCAACGCCTCCGGCGGGCCGGCGACGGCGATGAAGGTCGCCGCAGGCAAGGACGCGAGCGGGAATCCGCTCTACCGGCTGCAGCTCACGGCGGTGAAGTCGGGAGCGGGCGCCGCGTTCACCGTCTACCAGGGCACCGCCGCCCAGATGACCGCAGGCACGGCCGCGGATCTCATGACTCAGCCGGGTGCCGCCGTCGTCACCCAGGCCCAAGACGCGCAGGCGACACTCTACGCGGGGACAGCGGCGGAGCAGGCGGTGACGTCGCCGTCGAACACGTTCTCCGACATCGTTCCAGGGCTCACCGCGATGGCGACCCAAGCGGCGGTCGGGCAGACCGTGACGTTCACGATCGCGGGCGACAACGCGGGAGTGGAGAAGCAGGCGAACAGCCTGGTCACCTCGATCAACGACCTGCTGTCCAACATCTCCCAGAACACCTCCGTCACGACCTCGATCAACTCGACCGGCGGATCCTCGGCCACCGGGGGCCTCTTCACCGGGAACTCCACCGTTCGCGCAGTGCAGGATGCGATCACCAACGCGCTGTACATGCCGACGTCGAACGGCAAGTCGCCCTCGGACCTGGGAATCAGCATCCAGCAGGACGGCTCGTTCGTCTTCGACCAGACCAAGCTCGACGCCGCGATGACCGCCGACTCGAAGGGGACCATCGCGTCGCTCCAGGAGATCGCCTCGCGAGTCTCGGCGGCGGCGAAGAACGCCTCCGATCCAACCCAGGGATCGCTCACGTCGTTGATCGCTGGACGTCAGGCCGAGGTGGCCCAGCTCTCAGACCAGATCAGCGACTGGGATACCCGCCTCGCCGACCGCAAGGACGCTTTGATGGCGCTCTTCAACGCCATGGACACGTCTCTCGGCACGCTCAAGGCCCAGCAGTCGTGGCTCACGAGCCAGATCGCCGGGCTGCCCACGTACTCGTCGTCCAGCTCGAAGTAAGCCGAAAGGACGTCAGTGACCATCCACGCCGCCCGCGCCCGCCAGCAGTACAGCCGCGACGCCATCCTCTCGGCCAGCCCCGCTCGGCTCCTCACCATGCTCTACGACCGGCTGCTCCTGGACCTCCACCGCGCTTCCGCCGCGCAGGAGGCCGCCCAGTGGCAGGCAGCAAGCGAGAATCTGCTCCACGCGCAGGATATCGTCGCCGAGCTCACGGCAACGCTCAGACCCGGAACGTGGGACGGAGCCGAGGACCTTCGCGGCATCTACGACTACGTCCGGACAGCCCTCATCAACGCCAACATCCACCGAGACGTGGCCCGCACCCGCGAGGCGATCACCTTGCTCGAGCCGCTCCGTCAATCGTGGCACGCCGCGGCCGCGTCGCTGGCTGCGGAGGAGCCGACGCCGTCGGGCTCGCTCTCGAGCCCGAGAGCGGGTGGCTTCGTTGGCTGACGACTGGGACGACGTCCTCGATCGCCTCGAGGCGGACCTCGACGCCCTCGAACGCAGCCTCCGCGACGCGCACGCGCCCGTGTCCGTCGTCGAGCCGTGGGCCCTCCCCAGCGGCCTCGGGCCGCTCCCGGAGCGACTCGCGCGCCGCGCCCTCGCCCTGAGCGAGCGCCAGGACACCCTCGCCGGGCTGCTGGAGCAGAGGCGGACGACGACGGGCCGTCACCTCGCTGCAGTCCGCGCCGTCCCCGCGTCGCGCGCGCCGATGCCAGCCGTATATCTGGACGTCGAGGGCTAACGCTTGGCGGCGGGCTTCTCTGCCTCGCGGGTCGACATGAGCCAGACGCCGACGATCGCCACGGCACCTGCCGCAACGAAACCGGCGAACGCCAGGGGCGGAGCGTTCTGCGCCTCTCCCAGAACGACGATGCCGAGGGTGACCGCGACCATCGGGTCGACGACGGTCAGCCCTGCCACGACCAGTTCCTCGCTTCCGCTCGCGTGGGCCTTCTGGACCAGACTCGCGCCGAGGGCCAGGGCCACCACCAGCCCGGCCACGCCGATCACGGACAGCCACCCGAGATTCCCCTGGACGACTCGCCCGATGATTGACTTGGCGAGGGTCGCGACAAAGCCGTAGAGCACCCCAGCGCTCGCCGTTGCGGCCGCCGCCTGGGGATGGCGGCGCGTCCAGACCCAGACGACGACGGCCCCGGCCACCACACAGGCGAGCAGAATTAGGGTGTTGCGCAGATGTGCGTCGTCGGCTTGGACATCCTGGGCGGAGAACGAGGCCACGGCCACGAACGCGACGATCCCGAACAGGCAGAGGACGATCGCGAGCGCTTTCCTCCGTCCCGGCAGGCGGTGGAGGTGCTTGGCCTTTGCGAGCGCCGTGACCACAAGGGCCGACGCACCGATGGGCTGGATCACCATGAGGGGGGAGAACCGGAGGGCGCTCAGCTGGAGGATCACTGCCGCGCCGAGCATCGCCGTGCCGAACAGCCAGACGGGCCGGCGCATGAGGTTCTTGATGCGGGTCTCCCTCTTGCCCTCTGCCTCAACCGCTCGGTCCTGGTAGATGGTTCCGAGGGCCAGGAAGACCGCACCTGCGAAAGCGATCGGTATTCCGACCCAGTGCGTGGAGGAGAACACCTGTGCGCCCTTGAGCGTCGCAGCTTCGATTGTCAGCATCGAACCGCTCCCTTTCCCTGACGATGTCGCTACCCGCGGCGGTGCTGTCGAAACGAGCCGCCGTCGAAACGAGCCGCCGCTGTGGAAGGCTGGGCGCATGTTCGACGACTTCGACGCACTCAGCTTCGACTGCTACGGGACGCTCATCGACTGGGAGGCAGGAATCGCCGCCGTTCTCGGGCCGTGGGCGCGGGCTGCTGGCGCGCAGCTGACGGACGAGGACCTCCTGCTCGCCTACGCGGACGAGGAGGCGCGCGTCGAGAAGGAGAACCCGGGCGCGCTCTACCCCGAGGTCCTCGCCTCCGCGTTCAGGGCCGCGGGCGCCAAGCTAGGCATCCCGGTCTCTCAGGCCGACGCAGGGCGCCTCGGCTCCTCCGTTCCTCAATGGCCAGCCTTCCCGGACTCGGGCGAGGCTTTGGCGCGGCTGAAGGCTAGGTTCAAACTCATCATCCTGTCCAACGTCGACAAGGCGAGCTTCGCGGGGAGCAATGCGCGCCTCGGCGTCGAGTTCGATCGGATCATCACCGCCGAGGAAGTGGGCAGCTACAAGCCGTCGCCGAGGAACTTCGAGGCCCTGCAGGAATTCGTGGACAGGGAGGGCCTGAAGGTCCTTCACGTCGCCCAGAGCCTCTTCCACGATCACGTTCCGGCGAAGCAGGCGGGCCTCCAGACCGTGTGGATCAACCGCCGCCACGACCGGCCGGGCTGGGGTGCGACGCCCGATCCCGGCGCCGACGTCCGGCCGGACTGGACCTTCACCTCGATGGCTGACTTCGCCGAGGCCGCGGTTCAGGACGGCTGAGCGTGTCCGCCTGCTGCTCCACGATCGGGAGGGATTCGACCCTGCTCTCCTCGACGTGCGCGAAGGAGAGGGCCGCCGCGAGTTCTGCCTGGCCCCGGCTGATGGCGCGAACGATCGCGACGTGCTCGCGGTAGAGCTCCTGTTGGTCCCGATCCTTGGCGATGTGGAACAGCCGCCGGACGTGGCCGCTGACCGGCGTCATGAGCTTCTGGAGGAGCCGGTTGCCGCTGAGGGCCACGATCTCCTCATGCAGGCGGGAATTGAGCTCGGCAATTCGATCCTCGTCGCCCGCGTCGGTCGCCTGATGAGCCTGCTCGAGGAGGCGTACGAGCGGAGCAGGAGAGGCCCCGTCCGCGCACGCTTCGGCGGCGAGGCGTGCTGAGAGGACTTCGAGGCTCGAGCGGACATCGAACAGTTCGCGGACCGCGGCCACGGTCATCGGAACGACGACGGCGCCGCGGCGCGGGATCGTCTCGATGTAGCCTTCGCTCTCCAGCTGGGGGAGCGCCTCCCGCACGGGGACCCGAGAGACCTTGAGCTCGGTCGCGATGTCTCGCTCCCGCACCCTCGATCCCGCGGGGAGCGTCCCGTCGATGATGCGCTCTCGGAGCCATTCGTACACACTGTTCGCGCGGGACGCCGGCGATTGGCCGTCCTCGTTGAATGCCCCCGCCGACATGGCTTCCTCCCCTTCATGAATCTGCCCTTCATCGTAGCCCAGCCGCCCGCGTCGTAGACGCCCCCTCAATAGAGCTGGCATGCCAAAAATGGGCGACACTCAAGGATTGCCCCCAGATTCATCCCGACAAGGTCTTTTCTGGCATGCCAAACAAGACTATCGTGATGACAACGGCAAGCGAAGGAAAGCACCATGACTCTCGTCCTCACAGCATCCGATCTGACCGCGCTGGCTGACATGGATGCCACGGTCGAAGCCGTCGAGAACAGCTTCGGTGATCTCGGCGCAGGTTTGGCATGCCAACCGGCACCGGTGTCGATGGATCTGCCCGCCTCCGATGCACGGTATCTGGTCATGGCGGGCGCATCCGCCACCCAATCGCTCGTCGCGTGCAAGCTGCTCAGCGACATCCCGGGGAACGGCGCTCGCGGGCTTCCGAGCCAGCGTTCGTCAATCGTCCTGGCGGACGCGGAGACGGGAGAAACCCTCGCGCTCCTCGACGGCCGGGTTCCCACGCGCATCCGGACGGCGGCAGCCAGCGCAGTTGCCACCCGGCACCTCGCCCGGCCTGAGAGCAGCGTTCTCGGCCTCGTCGGGGCCGGCGCGCTCGCGATCGCGCACGCCGAGGCCATCGCCTCGGTTCTGCCCATCGACACCGTCAAGGTCTGGTCCCGGACCGCGGAGACCCTGGAAGCCTTCCGCCGGAGCCTTGAGGGTTCGGGCCGTGAGGAGGCTGCGGGCCTGAAGGTCGTGGCGGCAGCGACGGCGCGGGACGTCGTGGAGTCCAGCGATGTCGTCTGCACCCTCACACCGTCCCAGACACCGATCGTCTCCGGGGTTTGGTTCAACCCTGGCCTCCACCTCAACGCCGTCGGCGCGCGCCCCCGTCCGACGGATCGCGAGGTCGACGGGGAGGCCTTGGCTCGCTCGCGAGTCATCGTCGACAGTCTGGAGACCGCCCTCGCCAAGTCGGGTGACCTCCTGCTCGCCGTCGAGGAAGGCGCCCTTCGAGCCCGAGACGTAGCCGGCGAGCTCGGCCAGGTCCTGGCCGGATCCATTGCAGGTCGGGAATCGGCGGAGCAGATCACGCTTTTCGATTCCGTCGGAATAGGCCTCCAAGACCTGGCCATCGGACGGGTTCTCTACGATGCCGCCCTCGAAAGAGGTGTTGGCCTGAATGTCGACCTAAGCCGATAAGACACGCACCACCTGACCTCCAACCAGCCGCATATCAACGAGGATAGAAAGGCATTCCGATGTCATCGGAAACACAGCGCCCCATCTTGACCCGCATGGATGACATGCCCGTCATGCGCCCGCACATCAAGTTGGCCATCATTGGCGGACTCGGTCTCATGTTCGACGGCATGGACGGTTCGCTCGTCTCCTATATCCTGCCGATCATTCGGCCCCTGTGGCACCTCGACGGCGCCCAGACCGGACTCATCGGAAGCTCCCTGCTCATCGGAATCCTCATCGGCTCCATCGCGGCCGGCGTCATTGGGGACCGCGTGGGCAGGCGGCGCGTCATGATGTACGCGCTGGCCCTGTACGCCGTCGCTTCGGCGGTTGCCGCGGCTTCCCAGAACTGGGAATTCTTCTTCACGATGCGCGTGATTGCCGGAATCGGCATTGGCGCTGAATCGGCAATCATTCCCACATTCATCGCCGAATTCATTCCCAAGCGCCGCCGGGGATTCTTCGTCGGTGCTGTGGCCGGATTCTTTGCCTTCGGCTATATCTGCGCCGCGTTGCTCGGCACCACTCTCGTGGCCGGGCTCCACGATGGCTGGCGCCTCAGCCAGCTTGTCACGGCGCTTCCGATCGCGATGCTCCTGTGGTGGCGGCGCTCGCTTCCCGAATCGCCCCGCTGGCTCTTGACCCGCGGGCGCTCGGAGGAAGCCCAGCAGATCGTCGAGGGACTCGAGCGAGGACAACTCGTCCGCGTCGCACCCAAGCCGACCTCCGCCGTCGGGCCTTTCCAACCCGCCGACGGACGTGCCAAGCCGCCGCTCTTCCGGCACCTCGATCTGTGGCGGCGCGGAACCGCCCGCCGTACCGCCGTCCTCTGGCTGCTATGGACCGCCGTGACCTTCTCGTTCTACGGATTCTTCACCTGGATCCCATCGCTTCTCGTGGCACGCGGTATGACGATTGCGAGCAGCTTCACCCTGTCGCTCATCATGACCGTGGCGCAGATTCCCGGCTACTACAGCGCCTCCTACCTCAACGAGCGGTTCAGCCGTCGTGTGACCATCGCCGTCTACCTCCTCGGAGGCGCCGGCTCCGCCTTCCTTCTCTCGCAGGCTTCCACCGAGGGATGGGTCGTCATCAGCGGCTCGCTTCTCTCGTTCTTCATGAACGGCTGCTACGCGGGCCTCTACGCGTACACCCCGGAGGTGTACAGCACGGAGCTCCGGGCGACGGGGATGGGCACCGCCTCAGCTGTGGGCAGGATCGGCGGAATCGTCGCCCCGATCCTGATTGGCGCCACGTTCTCGATCCTCGGCTTCGGTGGAGTGTTCACCATGCTCATGGCGGTTCTCGGGGCGGCGGCACTCGTTGTGCTGGCCCTTGGCGTCCCGACCCGCGGACGCGCCCTCGAGGAGATCGCGGCAGGCCCCGAGCCCGCACCCGGCCAAGACACTGGCGCTGTCCCAGAGATTCCCCAGAAGAGTGCGGGCTCAGGCGCTCTGGCCGAGGCCGAAGGCAGCAGGCATGGGCGCTCGTAGAGAGCCGAGAAGTGGTGAGAGAACGACGGTGGCCGGGGGCGCCGTCGTCCTCCGCGAGGCCCGGATTCTCGACCCTGAGACTGGCGATGTCAGCCCGCCCCGCACCATCGTCGCGCGGGGCGGGCGCATCCTCGAAGTCTCCGCTTCGACCCGGACTGTTGCGGGCGCCGTCGACATCTCGCTCGCCGGTCTGACGGTGGTACCGGGCCTCATCGACGCGCATGTCCACGTGACTCAGGCGTCCGGCGACTTTTCCGAAATCCTCTCGTGGACGCCGAATTATCACGCGGCGCGGACCGCTCTGGTGATGCACGAGATGCTGCTGCGCGGGTTCACCCTGGTGCGCGACATGGGCGGCGCCGACACTGGTCTCGCCAGGGCCGTCGAGGAGCGGCTGATCACCGGGCCGCGGCTCAAGGCGGGAGGGCCGATCTTCGCCCCCACGGGAGGCCATGTCCTGACGAAGGTGTGCGACGGGGAGGTCGAGCTGCGCCGCGCCCTGCGTGCGGAATTCAGGGACGGCGCGGACCATGCCAAGCTCACGCTGTCCGGCGGCGTGGTGTCGAAGATGCGGATCGACGCGCTCGGATTTTCCGACGTCGAAGTGCTCGCGGCAGTGGACGAGGCTCACCTCGCCCACCGGTATGTCGCCGCGCATGTCTACACAGCGGAGGCGGTCTCGCGGGCTTTGCGGCTGGGCGTGCGGACGATTGAGCATGGAAACCTGCTCGACGCCGAGTGCATCGACCTCTTCCACGAGAAGCAGGCCTACTACGTGCCCACGCTCGCGACCTATTGGGCGATCCTTTCCGGACGAACGGGCCACGGGCTCGATGCCTCCAAGCGGGCGGCTGTGGAGGAGATCTTCGAGTGCGGGCTCGAGTCGTTGGACCTCGCATCCCGGTCTGGCGTCAAGATCGGGTACGGCACCGACCTGCACGGCGAAGGGCTGGCCCTCCAACTCGAGGAATTCGCACTGCGTGCGCGCGTCCAGGATCCCCTCGACGTCATTCGGTCCGCGACTCTCGTCGGCGCGGAGATCGTGGGGGAGGAGGGCGAGGCAGGCGTCGTGCGTGAGGGCGCGCGAGCCGATCTGATCGCGGTCGAGGGCGATCCGCTGGCCGACATCGAGGTACTTGCCGGAGGCCGCGCCCTGCGCTTCATCCTCACCGACGGCGATCCCCTTCAGGTTTCCTGAGCGTACGGTACGAGCAGCGGCCGACGGCGGAGCTCGCCGTTTGCGGGGTTGTGGCACCGCGCGCCGGGTGGGAGCTCGTTTTTGGGGTGCGCTTATTTTGTCGGACCCTGCGGGGAGACTGGGTCCATGATCGTTCAGGAGGCCGGGCACCGGTTGACGGACCCGTGGGGTGTTGACCCGCTGGGTGCCGTGGGCTGGGATTTCCGGGCCGATCCGATGGCCCGGCCTGTGGAGTGCCCGCCGGTGGATGCGTCGCTGTTCGAGTGCGTCGGGGAGGATCCCGAGGCGGAGGCGATGTGGGAGGCGTCCGTGTCGCCGGCGGGGCTGATCGCCCGAGCCCGGGCTGAGCGCGCCGATGACCTCGTGGGCGAGCTCGAGCGGATCGACGCGGAGCAGGCCCGCCTCGAGGCCCGCAAGGCGATCGCCCTGGCCGCTCTGACTGCCGCGGTCGGTGGCTCCTCCCCGGACCCGGTGCGCCGCCTCCACGCCCCCGCGGTCGCCGCCTCCGAGCTGGCCGCGGCGCTGCGGATCTCCCAGCGGGCGGCCGGGGCCGCAGTCGCGGAGGCCCTGACCCTGGCCCGGCCCGCCTTCGAACCGGTGCTCGAGGGCATGGCCTCCGGGTACCTGCCGCGCCGCCGCGTGGTCGCGGTCCTGGACGCCGCCGCCCCCGTCCCGCCCGAGCGCCTGGCCGCCTTCGCCGCCGCGGCCGCGGCGATCGCCGCCCCGCCTCCCCCCGCGCCGGCCCCGTCCCAAGGGACTCTGCGGCGCCGACTGCGGCGCCTGGCCGAGGAGCACGCCGCCGAGCCCCTCGCCGCCCGCAGGGTACGGGCCGCAGCCCATCGCCGGGTCGACCTGGAACCGGCCCAGGACGGGATGTGCTGGCTCAGCGCCTACCTGCCCCTGGAGGCCGGGGCAGCGATCGACACCCGCCTGGAGGCCCTGGCCCGCTCCCTCCAGGGCCGCGGCGAGGAACGCACCCTCGGCCAACTGCGCGCCGACGCCCTCACCGACCTCCTCACCGGCACCGGCACCCCTGCCCTGCCCGACGGTGCCGCGGGGCACGACGGCGCTGCGGGGGCTGCCGGGGCCGGCCCGGCCGGCGGGGTGCGGCTGGAGCTGATCGTGACCGTCCCGGCCCGGACCCTCACCCGCCAGGCCGAGGCCCCCGGGGAGATCACCGGCTACGGGCCTATCGACCCCGAGACCGCCAGGGCCCTGGCGGCCCACGCCGCGACTTGGTCCCACCTCGCCCTCGACCCGGCCACCGGGGCCCCGCTGTCCCTGAGCCGGCACCGCTACACCCCCACCGCCGCGATGCGTCGCTTCCTCGGCGCTCGCGATGCCACCTGCCGCTTCCCCGGCTGCGACACCCCCGCCGCCGCCACCGAGGCGGACCACACCACGGAATGGTCCCAAGGCGGCACTACCGGCACCGACAACCTCGCCCTCCTGTGCCGCCAGCATCACCGACTCAAAACCCTCGGCCACTGGAACGCCCACCACACCCCACCACCCACACCGCCAGGCACCCTCCACTGGACTGCACCCTCCGGCCGAACCCACACCACACACCCCGAACCCAACCCACCGCCACCCTTCTGACGAAGGCGCCTCACCCACGCCCACCGCACAGGTGCGCCGCGCACAGCCATGCGCACAGCCATGAGGCTCCATCGGAGACGTGCCCCTTGCACCTCACGCTGCGTGAGGTCCTACGGTCAATGCTGTGGAGATTGACGATCGATGCCGGAGCATTGGCGAACTGGCGCGCGCCGCGGGAATGACCGTCCGCGCGCTGCACCATTACGACGACATCGGCCTGCTCTCTCCCAGCGAAAGAACGTCGGCGGGGCACCGTAGGTATACGGAAGCGGACGTCCGGCGCCTGTACCGTCTGCGCGCGCTGCGTTCGCTTGGACTGTCGCTCCCGGATATCGGCAGCGTGCTGTCACAGACGGCGGACGACGGCGATTCCCTGCGGCAGGTGCTTGAGCGGCAGCGCGAAGCCATCGCGTATAAGGCCGCGCAGCTTCAGCAGCTGCAGGACCAGATACAGCACCTTGTTTGTCGGCTCAACGCCTCTCGAAGGCCCGATGCGGATGAACTCCTCAACCTTCTGGGAAGGATGACCGTGTTCGAGAATTACTTCACGCCCGAGCAGCAGGCCAAACTCGCGGAGCGCCGAGGGCACTTGGGAGATGAGGGCGTTGAGCAGGCCAAGAGCGACTGGACCGATCTGGTCCGCGAAGGCCTCGCCCTCATCGGCGATGACGTGCCGGCAACGGACCCTCGCGCTCAGGATCTCGTCCGGCGCTGGGACGAGCTGGGCTCTCAATTCCACGCGGGCGAGGACACGAAAGCTGTAGCCCGTGAGATGTGGCGGGAGAACAGCGCGTCGCTGAGTTCGGCCGGTACGGAGAGCCGGGCCTTGCGGAAGGCTCCGTGGGGCGCAGCAGCCGGCGGCCGTGTGGAGGATGGGAAGAGGCTGTCCGAGTAAGGGGCACGTCGAGCCTTCGAAAGGATGCCTCATGGCTGACCGCTCCGTGATCCTCGTCGACGCTGGCTACCTTCTGGCTGCCGGAGGGACGCGGGTGGCGGGAACATCCCTGAGGTCCGCGATCAGAGTCGACTACGAGAAGTTGATCTCCGGCATTTTCGACCTCGCCTTGCAGGATTCCGGCCTTGATGCCCTGCGCATGTATTGGTACGACGCTTCCCGCGACGGAATCCCCAACGAGCTCCATAAGCGGATAGCCCTCACCCCGGGAGTCAAGACCCGTCTGGGCCGGATCTCCTTCAATGGCGAACAGAAGGGCGTCGACCTGAAGATCGGCCTCGACTTGGTCAACGCTGCTCGCAACCGTGCCGCTTCGGTCGCCTACCTCGTCTCGGGCGACGACGATCTTGCGGAGGCGGTCGAGGCTGCCCAGGAATTCGGGATGAGGGTTGCCCTCGTCGGGGTCGAGAACGTCGACCATCATCTCGGGGTGCTCTCCGTGGCAGAGGACATTGCCCTCCGTGCAGATGCCGTCCTGCCCCTGCCGGGTGCGCTCGTCCACGAGACGTTCACCCGCGCCGTGCAGTCGGCTCCCGATTCCGCCGCCCGCATGCCCACCCCAGGGCCGAGGCCGAGCCCGCCTCGTCAGCCGACAGCGTCGTTCCCTGCTATGACGGCGATGGCTGGCACCGGCTCTCAGTTGGTGTACAGCTCTGATCGTCGGCCGGCTAAGACCGACACCGTGATCGATGCCGCCCGCGCGGTCGGAGCGGCAGTAGCCGAATCCTGGTACGGCTCAACGACCCAGTCAGACCTCAATTCGGTCATCGCCGACCGCCCGGTGCTCCCCGTCGAGATCGACAGGGTGCTCCTGAAGGACTGCGCACGCCGCATCGGCGAGGCGGACACCGACCTCCAGACGGTGCGGCGAGCTCTCCGCGCAGCATTCTGGGAGTACATCGACGGCCTCAACTGAACCGGTCGCCTGCCGCTAATGTCGCGGCCCCATCTGCCGATAGCTGCAGGTGAGCACGGACTGCTCGCAGAACCTGGCCATGGATGGGCCGGATGCTTCCTCGACCCAGGCAGGATTGTGTGCTCGATTCCGTGACCTCTGCCGCGCTCACGAGCGCGCTCAATGGGCTGTCGCTGCGTCAGCAGGCCATTGCGGACAACATCGCGAACGTCAACACGCCCGGCTATCACGCAAAGCGCGTCCAGTTCGAGGACGCGCTTGCGGCCTCCGTCGCGGCGGGCAACGGAAGTGCGCAGGCGACGACGGCAACCTCCCAGGAGCCGACCCGCACCGACGGGAACAACGTCAACCTCGACACGGAGACGCTGTCCAACGTCGACACCGTGCTCCGCTACCAGTTCGCCTCCCAGGCCATGAGCGCCCAGTTCTCGGGCCTCCGCACGGCGATGAAGACAGCGTGAGGGTGAGGATATGACCTTCGACGCCATCGGCATTGCCGGCACTGCCCTCACGGTCCACCGAAAGTGGCTCGACGCGATCTCGGACAACCTTGCGAACGTGAACACCGCAGCCCCCACGAGCGGTCCCGCGTTCCAGGCCAAATACATCGAAGCCCAGGCCGGCCCCGGGACCAGCGGCGTCTTCGTCAAAGGCATCTCGGAGGGCGACCCCACGGGAAGGCTCGTCTATCAGCCGGACAGCCCGATCGCGGACAAGGACGGCTACGTGCGGTACCCGGACATCGATCTCAACGAGCAGATGGGTTCACTCATCATGGCGCAGCGCGGCTATCAGGCGAACGCGCAGGTGGTCGACCGGGCACGGGACATCTACGAGTCGGCGCTGCAGATCGGAAAGGGCTCATGAGCATCGCCCCGATCAGCCCAATTTCCTCGGCGCTGGGCGTCGCCGGCGCGGGAGCGGTGCCTCCGACGGCGGAGGCGCCGGCGGGATCGTCGTTCGCCGCAAGCCTCGCGGGCGCCGTCGATAACCTCCAGCAGCTGCAGTCGACGTCGAACCAGCTCGCCGTGCAGGCTGTCACCGGCAATCTGGACGACATCCACAATGCGACAATCGCGGCGACCCGCGCCCAGGTCACTCTCGAACTCGCGGCCACCATCCGCAACAAGGGCGTTGACGCGTTCAACGAGATCATGAGGATGCAGGCCTGATGCCGCCGTTCATCACTGCCGCGCTCCGTCGCCTCACCGCGACGGTCACGGGCTTCACGGTCGGCCAGCGCACCGTGGCAATCATCGGCCTCGCCGTGCTCGCGCTCGGTGGCTTCGCGCTGACATCGTGGCTCACGAAGCCTAGCTACACGCCGCTCTTCACGGGGCTGCAGGGCTCCGACGCAAGTGCCGTCGTCCAGCAGCTCGCCAAGGACAACGTGCCCTACCAGCTGGCCGACGGCGGCTCCACAGTCCTCGTGCCGCAGGAGAAGGTCTACGACGAGCGGCTCAAGGCCGCGTCCGCCGGGCTCCCGGCCGCGCCCGCGACTGGCTACTCGCTGCTCGACAAGATGGGCGTCACCTCGTCCCAGTTCCAGCAGGACGTCACCTACAAGCGGGCTATCGAGGGCGAGCTGGCGACGACGATCTCTCACCTCGACGGGGTGAAATCTGCGAGCGTCCAGCTCGCCCTTCCGGACAAGTCAGTGTTCACGTCCCAGAAGACGGACCCCACGGCCTCAGTGTTCGTGCAGACCCAGCCCGGAGTGACGTTGTCGAGCGACAAGGTCGACGCGATTGTCCACCTGACGAGCGCCTCGATGCCGGGGATGACTGCGACCGATGTCTCGGTGGTGGACTCGCAGGGCAACGTGCTCTCCGCCGTTGGCACCGGCACGACCGGCAACAGCACCAAGCTCGCCTCCGACTACCAGCAGCGCACGCAGTCTGCGGTCCAAGCCGTCCTCGACCGCGTGCTAGGCCCGGGCAACGCCACGGTCGCGGTCATCCCCGACGTGAACCAGCAGTCCGCACAGCAGAAGTCCGAGACGTTCTCAAGCGCCAACAACACCGCGCCCCTGAGCCAGTCCACGAAGACCGAGAAGTACACGGGCACGGGCGCCAACGGGGCCTCGGGCGTGCTCGGCCCGGACAACATCGGCGTGCCGTCGGGGACGAGCACCACGGGCGCCTCGGGCAACGGCACCTACGACTCCACCACGGACACCAAGGACAACGCGGTGGACAAGGTCACCGAGGACCGCACGATTCCGGCCGGTGCGCTCAAGAAGCAGTCCGTCTCGGTGGCCATCAACCAGGCCGCGGCGCAGGGGATCAACCTCCAGAACCTGAACTCGCTCGTCTCGGCGGCGGCCGGCATCGATGCCCAGCGCGGTGACGTCCTCTCCGTGCAGGTGGTGCCGTTCAGCACCGCGGCAGCGGACCAGGCCAAGGCGGCCCTCGCGCAGCAGCAGGCCGACGAGGCAGCGAAGGCGCAGGCGGCCCTGTGGTCGAATATCATGTGGGCCGGCATCGCGCTGCTCGCGATCCTCTTGGTGGCAGTGCTGCTGTGGCTGCGCGCCCGCCGCGCCGCAGTCCGCGAGCCAATCGATCTCGGCGGCGACATCATCTACGACGAGCTGCCGCAGCCGGCCGTGATCGAGGCGCCCCCAACAGTGGCCCTCCCCGTTCCCGAGCCGCTGCCAGCCCTCCCGGACCCTGGCACTGAGGTCCTCGATGCCGAGCGCCGCCGGGCCCAGGTGGACCGCCTCGGGGCCATGGACCCGCAGAAGACCGCGGAGTTCCTGCGCGGCCTCATGGACGACCGGGCCGGCGTATGACCCCCTTGGCGCTCGAGCAGCAGCTCACAGGAACGCAGAAGGCCGCAATCGTGCTCATGCAGATGAGCCCAGAGAACGCGGCGAAGGTCATGGTGCACCTCAGCGAGTCCGAGGCGGAGGACATCGCCGCGGAGATCGTGCGATTGAGCCGGGTCGATGCCGCGGTCTCGGACAAGGTCATCGCGGAATTCCACGAGATCGCGGTCGCCGGCCGCCGAACGACCCGGGGCGGTCGCGACCTCGCGGCGGGGCTCCTCGAGTCCTCCTTTGGTGCTGACAAGGCCGCCGGAGTCATGGGCCGGCTCGCCTCGACGATGGCGGGGAAGTCCTTCGAGTTCCTCGACACGGTCGAGCCGTCCCAGCTTCTGACGCTGCTCGACGGCGAGCTCCCCGAGACTATCGCGCTCGTGCTTGCCCACCTCCGCCCGGAGAAGGCGTCCGGGGTCATGGCAGGTCTCGGGGAGGGGCAGGCGATTGAGGTCGCCCATGCCCTCGCCACCATGGGTTCCGCGACGCCCGAGGCGGTCACGATCATCGCGGAAAGCCTCAAGGCGCGGACGGGAACGGCGGTCGCTGCCGGGCGGAGCCATGCCGAGATCGTCGGCGGTGTGCAGCCCCTCGTGGACATCATCAACCGCTCAGACATCGGAACGGAACGGGCCGTCTTGGACGGGCTCGAGCAGAAGGACCCCGAGCTCGCCGAGGAGGTCCGCTCCAAGATGCTCACGTTCGCGGACATCGTCAAGCTCGAGTCCCGTGACATCCAGCAGATCCTCCGCGGCATCGACGCCGGCGTCCTCGCCCGCGCGATGAAGGGTGCCGCTCAGCCCCTGCTCGACGCGATCAACAGCAACGTCTCGGATCGCAACCGCGAGATTCTCCAGTCGGAGATCACGGCGGTCGGGCCGGTCCGCGCGTCGGAGGTGCAGGAGGCGCGCGCGTCGATCGTCCGCACGATCCGCGAACTCGAGGCCTCGGGCACCATCACGGTTCGCCGCGGGGAGGAGGACGAGATTGTCTACTGACGTCGAGTCCGCACTGCCGCGCACGGTCACGTTCCCCGCGCTCCATGCCGTGGGCGAGAGCGAAGGCTTCGCGCGCGGCCACGCCGCCGGGTACGCGGCCGGCCTCCGCAAGGCGGAGGCAGAAGCACGTGCGCGCAGCGCGGAGCTCGAAGCGCAGCACGCCGCCGCCCGCGAGGAAGGGCAGCGCCGGCTCGCCTCCGCCGTCGTGCTCCTTGAGTCCGCAGCCGCCGCGCTGCATGCCCGCACCGCTCCCATCCTCGCGGAGGCCGACGACGAATTGGCGGCGGCCGCCGTCGCCCTCGCCGAGGCGATCCTGGGCCACGAGCTGTCCGACACCGCGACCGGTGCCAAGGCCGCACTCAAGCGCGCGCTCTCGGCGCCGGATTCCGAGGCCGCGGTGGCGGTGCGCCTGCACCCGGCCGATCTCGCGCTGCTTGAAGCGCAACTTGCCTCGACGAAGGCAATGACACCGACGACGACGGCGCAGGTCGCCTGGGTGCCCGACCTGTCCTTGGCCCGGGGCGACGCCATCGCCGAGTATCCCGACGGAGAGCTCGACGCGCGCATCGGCTCGGCGCTCGCGCGGGCCCGGGCGGCGCTGGCGGGTGAGACACCGTGAGGGCCCTCGCTACCGCGCTCGACGCCGCCGCCCCCGAGCGGAGTGGCGTCGTGACCTCCGTGGTGGGTCTGGGGCTCGAGATGGAGGGGCTCAGGTGCGGCGTGGGCGACGTCGTCGCCATTGAAGCGGCCGACGGCGGCACCGCCGAAGCGGAGGTCGTCGCCACCGCGCGGGGCTCGCTGCGCTGCATGCCGCTGGGCCGACTGGCCGGAGTCCGGCCGGGGGACAAGGTGCGGGCCCGCCGGGGTGGCGTCCTCGTGCCGACGGGAAGCGCGCTGGTCGGCCGCGTCCTCGACGGGCTGGGGAGGCCGATCGACGGCCTCGGGCCGATCGGCGGGAAGGGAATGCGCCCCGGGGAGCGCGTGCCCCTCGACCACGATGCGCCGTCACCTCTGCAGCGTGCACGGATCGACACCCCGCTCCAGACCGGAGTCCGCGCGCTCGACACCCTCACGTCCCTCGGGCGCGGCCAGCGGCTGGGCCTCTTCGCGGGCTCGGGCGTCGGAAAGTCCTCCCTGCTGTCGATGATCGCTCGGGGCACGGAGGCCGAAGTCTCCGTGATTGCGCTCGTGGGGGAGCGCGGCCGTGAGGTGCGCGAGTTCCTCGACGATGATCTGGGGGCGGAAGGCCTCGCCCGCTCGGTCGTCGTCGTCGCGACCTCGGACGAGCCCGCCCTGATGCGCTTGCGCGCGGCGTTCACCGCAACGCGCATCGCCGAGTCGTTCCGCGATCGCGGCGCGCATGCGGCGCTCATGATGGATTCGCTCACCCGCGTGGCCATGGCCCAGCGCGAAGTGGGGCTCTCGGCAGGCGAGCCGCCGGCGACCCGGGGGTACCCGCCGTCGACCTTCGCACTTCTCGCCAGGCTGCTCGAGCGTGCCGGGACGGGAGCCACGGGATCGGTCACGGGCATCTACACGGTGCTCGTGGACGGTGATGACCACAACGAACCCGTGGCCGACGCCGCCCGCTCGATCCTCGACGGCCACGTGGTGCTGGACCGCCGGCTCGCGGTCGCCGGGCATTACCCGCCGATCGACGTGCTCGGCTCCGTCTCTCGCGTCGCCTCCAAGGTCAACCCCCACGAGAAGCAGGCGCTCGCAGCCGAACTGCGACGCGTGCTCGCCGCGCGGAAGGCGACCCAAGACCTCATCGACGTCGGCGCCTACAGGGCCGGCAGCAACCCGCTCGTGGACGCGGCCCTCGCGCACGATGCGGAAATCAACGCCTTCCTGCGCCAGGGCCTCGACGAGCAGACGCCGCTGGCCGAAGCGTGGGCGAGGCTCGACCAGCTGACCGCGATCCTCGGAGGCGCACGATGAGCCGTCAATTCCCCCTTGCCGGCCTGCTCCGGCTCCGCCGCCTAGAGCAGGACCAGGCCGCCGCGCACCTCGGCGCCGTCAATGCGCAGCTGAGGGCAGTGACCGCGCGCAAGGACGCCGCGCTCGCCGAGTCCGAACGCCTGTCGTCGGAGGCGGCCGACGCTGCCTCGCTGCGGGCCATCGCTGCCGCGCGTTCCGCCTCGTCGAGCCTGCTCGCGGACCTCGAGGCGCTCGCTGCGCTCGCCGACGCGGACGCCGAACGAGCGCAGCACGACCTCGCGGCGGCCCGTGCCAGGACTCTCGGACTCGAGAAGCTCGAGGCGCGGCACGCCGCAGAAGCCGCGGCCGCCGAGCTCGCCGCCGAGCAGAACGTGCTCGACGAGCTCTCCGGAGCCCGTCGGGGAGCAGCCCGATGAGCATGGTCGACGCGCTCGGTCGCGTCTCGGAGATCCAGTCGACGCTGGTTCAGCTCGCCGACCCCGCCTCGCGCGCCAAGGAGGCATCCTCGCCCGGCCCGGCGACCAGCGACTTCGGGCAGGCCCTCGCCAGCGCGGTCTTGAGCACGACGGCGGCCCCTGCCTCGTGGGGGAGCGGCACCTCCTCCGTAGGTGCGGTTACCGGGGATCAGGTGGCCGCCACAGCACAGAAGTACGTGGGAGTGCCGTATCTCTGGGGCGGCACTGACCCCTCGAAGGGCCTCGACTGCTCGGGGTTCGTGCAGCGCGTCTACCAGGATCTGGGGATTTCGCTCCCACGCGTGGTGCACGACCAGATGCAGGCGGGCACACCCGTCGCGTCGCTCGCCGACGCGAAGCCCGGGGACCTGCTGGTGAGCTTTGGCGGGGAGCACGTTGCGATCTACCTCGGCAACGGCAAGGCCATCGACGCGCCCGTACCAGGCAAGACGATCCAGGTGCGCGACGCGTGGGAGCAGTACTCGAATCTCACCGCCATCCGTCGGATCGTCCCCGACCGCGCCCCCTCCGCGAGTGCCGGGTTCCCGTCTGCGACTCTCGATGCCACGCAGACGCAGTACGCGAAGACGATCGTGCACCGGGTCCGCGCTCGCGGGCTGCCGGCGCAGGCCGCCGTTGACGCGATCTCGACCGCACTCCAGGAGTCCTCGCTGCGGATGTACTGGAACCCGAAGGTCGGGGGATCGCAGGCGCTGGCGCCCGACCAGTCGGCCGTCGGGACCGACGGCTACTCCGTGGGACTGTTCCAGCAGCAGGTCAACGGGAGCGCGTTCTCGTGGGGGACCGTCGCGGACGCGATGGATCCCGTGAAGTCCACGGACATGTTCCTCGACCGGCTCACCGCAATCCCGGGTTGGCAGAGCCTGTCCATCGCCGCCGCCGACCAGGCCGTGCAGCGCTCCGCGTACCCCGAGGCCTACGCGAAGTGGGAGGGTCAGGCGCGCCAGATCGTCTCCGCCCTCTCCGGGACGGGAGCCTGATGCCCGCGTTGCTTCCCGCCGTCCCGACGTTGCCCCTTCCCAGCGCGCCCGCCGGTGCCTCCGGTGCCGCCGTTGCCCACGCGGCCGACGGCGTTGCTTCCCAGCTGTTCGCCGCGGCACTTGCGTCGCTCGTCCCGGCTGTTGGTCCTGATGTGTCGGCGCACCGGAGTCCGGAAGCGGTGGCGCCCAAGCCCGTTCCGGGTGAGAAGAAGGGCCCCGACGGGGCCGCGGATTCGCTGGCGGCATCGGGGCTGCTCGCTGTTTCGGGGCTGCAGGCCGTTTCGGGGCTGCTGCCGCCGGAGGTTCCCGCGACCGTCTTGGTTACTGCTCCTGCCCTGCCGGGGAATAACAGCCAAGCCGCGCAGCTCCCCATAACTTCCGGAGGTCCGGTGCTGGGGGCCGGACTTCCGGATCGACCACGGCCTGCTCAGCTACCCCGCACGGGTGTGCCAGTTCCGACTGGCGCAGCTGTGCCACTTCCGGCGAAGGCGCCGGAGCAGCCTGTGGTGATGCCTGAGTCAAAGCCGTCCGCACATCCGACCGGCGAGCCGACGCCCCTGGCCGAGTCTGCTCCCGAAGCCGCTCTGCCGCCGTCGTCCGCTCTGGCGCCGTCGTCCGCTCTGCCTGTGGTGACCGCGCAGCCGCTCGCGCCGCTCACCCCCTCGGTGCCGAACCCGGCGCCAATCCATGACCCGGTTGCGGTGCCGGTGGGGCCGCAGCTGGCGAAGCCCATCTTCACGCTCGCCACCGGCGCCCCCGGGGTGCAGGTGATGACGGTCAAGGTGACCCCGGAGAATCTGGGGCCGGTCACGGTGCAGGCGCATATCGGCGCCGAGGGCGTGAAGGTCGAGCTGTTTGCGCCGACGGATGCGGCTCGGGCCGCCGTTCAGGCTGTGCTGCCGGACCTGCGCCGGGATCTGGCAGACGCCGGGCTCGCGGCGAGTCTCGACCTCTCCGAACGCAACGCTCCCCACGAAGGGGCGCGCGATGGGGGTGGAAGCAATTCGCGCGACAGCCCGCGGCGTGGGCGACGTGAGGAGGGAGTCGGAGCTGTGCTCGGGGCGAGGGCTTCCCCGGCACGAGCGGCGCCGTTCCTTTCCGCCGGAAGCGCGGCCGGCCTCGACATTCTCGCCTAGAGCCCTACCAAGAAAGCAGCCATGAGCATCAGTCCCATCAGCAGCCCGGTCGGCACCACGAGCCTGACCTCAGCCGCGCCCACGCGCACGCCCCAGCAGACGCTGGACTCGAGCGTCTTCATGGATCTCCTGGTCACGCAGCTCAAGAACCAGGACCCGAGCTCGCCCATGGACACGAACGCGATGATCGGCCAGACGACGCAGCTCGCGATGATGGAGAAGCTCACGCAGCTCGCCACGGACAGCACGCAGGGGCTCAGCGTCCAGCAGCGTGCGGCGGCCGCGGCGCTCATCGGCAAGGCGGTCACGTACCTGAGCGGTGATGGGAGCGCCGGCGCCGTGACTGTGGGATTAGTTTGCTAGAGCGGGTCGGGGCCGACCCCCTCGATCGGCGGGATGTCCATTCCGCTCGCGTCAATTACCGGAATTACCGAGGCTTAGGCCCTGACCCGAAAGGCATTCCCATGCTCCGTTCGCTCTACTCCGGCATTTCGGGCCTGCGCGCCCACCAGACCATGCTGGACGTGACCGGCAATAACATCGCCAACGTCAATACCGCGGGGTTCAAGGGCTCCTCGACGGAATTCCAGGACACGCTCTCCCAGCTCACGCAGGGCGCGTCGGGCCCGCAGGCCGAAACGGGCGGAACGAACCCGGCGCAGATCGGACTCGGCGTGAAGGTTGCCGCCGTGACCACGAATTTCAACCAGGGTTCGGCGCAGTCCACCGGCAAGGCGACGGACATGATGATCTCCGGCGACGGCTTCTTTGTGACCAGCCGTGGCGGGCAGCAGCTCTACACGCGCGCCGGGTCGTTCGAGTTCGACGCCGGCGGCCGTCTCGTGAGTGCCGACGGCGCGCTCCTCCAAGGCTGGACGGCCGATGCCTCGGGTGCGGTGAACACGGGCTCGCCGATCGGGAACATCGTCCTGTCGCCCACTGCGACCGTTCCCGCCGTGGCCACGACCCGGGCGACGTTCGACGGCAATCTGCCGTCAGATGCCGCCGCTGGCACCGCCCTCGAGCGGGATGTGCAGGTCTTCGACGCGAACGGAGTGGCCCGGAATCTCGCGGTGACGTTCACGCGCGCGGGAACCGGATGGGATGTTGCCGCCGCCGACGCGAATGGCACCACGGGCACCGGATCGCTCGCGTTCACGAACGGCAAGCTGACCTCTGGCGGCTCGCTCGCGGTAGGCGGGATCACGATGGACCTCGCGGCCGTCACCGGCTACGCGGGGATGACGACGGTCGTCGCGAGCGGACAAGATGGCGCTGCCGCGGGTACGCTCGTGTCCTTCACGCTGGGCAACGACGGATCGCTGGTCGGGGCCTTCAGCAACGGGGTCAAGCAGGTGGTGGGTCGAGTGGCGCTCGCGAAATTCACCAATCCTGAGGGCCTGGAGAAGGCAGGGGCGTCTTCCTACACGAGCACCGCGAATTCGGGGAATCCGCAGGTCGGCGAGGCGGGCGGCCCGGGATTCGGCACGCTGACGGGAGGTGCGTTGGAAATGTCAAATGTGGACCTGTCCCAAGAATTCACCAATTTGATCGTCGCCCAGCGCGGGTTCCAGGCGAATGCGCGCATTATCACCACGTCCGATCAGGTGCTGCAGGAATTGGTGGACCTGAAGCATTAGGCCCAGCTGGCCATCGCCGCGTCGACGCCTTCCACGAGGCGACGGTAGCTGCGGTCGATGTCGGCCGGAAGGCCGAAGGCGTGGTTCGTCTCGAGGTGGACGAAGCCGTGCAATGCCGCCCGCAGCGCGCGGGCGGCGTCGACGGCGTCGTCCCCCGTGAGGCCGTAGCCGGCGAGGGTCGCCTCGACGACCCGCAGCCCTGCGCCCGCGGCCTCGAGCTGGCCTTGGTGCTCTCCGGTCGGCGCGGCGACCGTCCCTGCGTATCGCCCGGGGTGGGCGAGCGCGTAGCCGCGGTACGCGGCCGCGAGGGAATGCAGGGCATCGCTTCCGGATCTGCCGAGCACTGCGTCGGTCATGGCCGCGGCAAGCTCCCTCAGCGCCAGAGCGCTGACTTCCAGCCGCAGCGCTTCGAGGGAGGCAATGTGCTTGTAGAGACTCGGCAGCTTGACCCCGCACCGTGCGGCGATGGCAGCCAGGGAGATGCTCTCCCATCCGGTCTCGTCGGCCAAGGCCGCTGCCTCCTCGACGACTTTGGCTGTGCTCAGTCCGGCCCTAGGCACGGGGCAGGACCTTGTGGCCGAACGCAATCAGGGCCGGATTGAGGATCTCGGGCTCCTCGGCCTGGGGATAGTGCCCGGCACTCTGCACGAGCAGCTGCTCGGCGTTCGCGAGATGGTCCACAATCCAGCCGGCCTCCCGTGCGGGGTCGGGGAAGTCGGGGTCGGCGGTGCCCATCACGACGAGGGTCGGGCACTTCACCTCGCCCAGACGCGCCTCCGCCGGAGCGTGGCTGGTCCGCGTCGTGGCCGCGAAGGCCCGGGCGTGGCCCGGCCGACGCATGCTTTCCCGAATGGCGGCCCGGTGTTCGGCGAAATCGGCCGGCTTGCGTCCCGGGGAGAGCGAGGGCAGGTAGGCGTGCCAGACGGCCGGAGCCCACGGACCCGACATCGCCGCCCGGAAGGCAAAGGCCAGGAGCGGGTTGATCGGGGTCTGGCGGACGAACGGCCCGATCAGGGCGAGCCCTGCCACGAGATCGGGCCGCTCGGCGGCAGCCCAGACCGCGGCGCCGGCACCCATGGAGTTTCCGACCAGGAGCGCTGGTCCGCCGAGCTCTTCGATGAGGGCAAGCGCGTCGGTGGCGGCAGCGACGTCGTCGTACTCGGCAAAAGTGGCGTCGCTGTCGCCGTGGCCTCGCAGGTCCATGGCGGCGACACGGAAACCAGCCCCAGCAAGAGCGTGGACGTTGTGCCGGTAGCTGCTGCGCAGCTCGCCCATCCCCGGAAGGCACACCACGAGGGGGCCTTCGCCGAGGACTTCGAACGCGAGCCGGCCGCCGTCCCGCTGCAGCATCCGGAGTTCGGTTCCGAGACTTGACATCATGACCCCCTGCTAGTGGTTATAGCTATAAAGCTAAGCTCATTAGCTTTGAGGGTCAAGGTCCGTTCACACCACCTACAGTTCGAGGCACTCGTTGATCTGGATGGTTCCCCCGAGCGCGATGTACGGGTGGTCCGAGAGGAGGGCGCGCGCGTCGGCCAGAGAGCGCGCCTCGATGATGCTGTAGCCGTCGATCTCGACAGCGTCGACGGGCTCGCTGGCCGCGATCTGGCCGCCGAGGAGCAGTGGTGCCCCGAAGTCGACGAGCGCTGCGCCCAGGAAATTCTCCGTCCACTTGCGCAGGGCTGCGCGGGAGGCAGAGATGACGTCAGGCTGGGGGTACGGCATGCCGTGGTACGTGATGAGGAAGCGCGTCATTGCTGTCCTTCGGGCCGGTTGTGCCTACGGTACAGCCACGCCGTGCCCGTGCGAAGGTCTGAGACGCAACGCCGGTCCGTGGCCGGGAAGCACGACGTCGGGCTGAAGCGACATGAGTCGGTCGAGGCTTGCCTGCGCTTGGGTCCGATCGTGGTGGAACATCGAGGGGAGCATTCGGAGGCGTGGCGTCTCGGCGGGCAGCGTTTCGTGCGCGGTGATGGCGATATCGCCCGAGACGAGGAGGCGTTGCCCCGCGGTTTCGAACAGGAACGCCGAGGCGCCGGAAGTATGTCCGGGGAAGTGGAAGACGGTGGGCGATCCGGGAACGTGGAGCGTCTCGCCATCGTGGAAGACGCCGGCGGGCGTGATGGAAACGGGCTCGAGGGCCTCCAGGCTCAGTGCGGTACGGAGCCAACTCCTGACCCTCGCGCGCCACAGCCTCGGCACAATTCGCCCGATCGTCACCTGCTCGCGTTGCGGTCCCACGAGATTCCGGACCTCATCGACATGGCACAGGACCGGCACCTCGAGTTCCGTCGCGAGTTTTTGAAGACCGCCAATATGGTCAACGTGGCCGTGGGTCACGAGGGCCGCGCGGCAATCCTGAGGCCGGAGGCCGATCTGCCTTATCGAGTCCAACAGCCGCCCATAATCCGCCGGATATCCTCCATCGATGAGGGTGAACGACGAACTGCCGGGATCCTTCACGATGACCCAATTCGACGACCCGCCCGGGACAAGCCACATCCCCTCAACCACCTGATCCACGTCAGGATCCTAGCTGCGGGCCCCGGCGATCAAGGAAATCCGCACGCCGTCCTCGATCGCTTGCGCTATCGCCCGGCTCAGTCCGTGCCACCGCGTTCGTTCTTGCACCAGCCGCCCACGGCGCCGAGGAAGGTGTCGGTCAGGCGGTCGGCGGCGTCCTTCTCGGAGAGGCCCACCGTGTTGATCACGTCGAGGATTTCGCGGGGGTCGAGCAGGATGTTCCAGAGGAACATGGCTTCGTCGCCGATGGCTGGCAGCCCGAGCTCCTCGATGGCTTCGCGCAAAGGCCGCTCGAGCGCGTCAGCTTGGACGGTGAGGTACTCGGCCCCGCTGCGGAGTCGGGCGAGGTAGCCCTCGGGAGAGCGGGTGTGGACCATTGACCAGCCGTGCTCGCCGACGAGCTCGACCCAGCGGCGGTCCACGTCGCGGAGGAGTTCCACGCCTGAACTCCTCTGCTCATCGCTGAACTCCTTGAGCCGTTCGCCGATTCCGTAGCGGTAGGCGATGAGCACTTCCTCGACCGAGGCGAAGTGGCGGTAGGCGGTGGCGGGGGAGATCTCCGCCTCGCGGGCGATGTCGGACATGCTGACCGAGGCCAGGCCGGTGCTCGTCGCGAACAGGCGCCCGGCGGCCTGGATCAGCTGGCGACGGTTGCGCTTGGTGTCGCTTCGCAAACGGCGCGTCCTCTCTGGGGATGTCGGCGCGGGCCTCGCGCCCGCGCTTCCCAGCCTAACCATCCGCATGCCCGGACGCAGGGTGGACTCCGCCGCCGGCGATCACCGAGTAGAGCGTGCCGACCGTCTTGCGGATCTGCCGCGCATCCTCGGTGCCGGCCTCGCAGTCGATGAGAACGCCGTCGAGCGTTTCGCGGACCCCCAGGACCCCGGGAACACCTGCCACAAGCTTCCCGAGCCGGTGCGCCCGCCGGCGGAGGAGGTGGATGGGGCCGCCCAGCATTCTGCACCGAAGCTGCGAAGCGTTCTCATCCAAGAGCACCATCGTGGGGAAGACGGAAGGGATCATCGGCGTGCCAGTTCGCTCAGGCCGGTGGCGAGGCGCTCCACGCCGGCGGTGATGTGCTCGGGGCTCGCCGCGTAGGAGAGGCGCAGGTGGTGCTCGCCGGCGGCCCCGAACTCGCCGCCGGGCCGGACGGCCACGCCGAAGGAGCGCAGGTCGGCGGTGAGCTGGGCGGAGGGGACGTCGAGCTCGTACTTCGGGAAGAGGTAGAACGCGCCCTCGGGCTGGCGGACCGTGAGGCCGGGGATCTTGGCGAGGCCCGCGTACATGAGCTCGCAGCGGTCCTGGTACGAGCGCCGCATCTCCTCGATGTCCTCGCGGCACTGCTCGAGGGCGACGACGGCGGCGTGCTGGACGGCGCTGTTGAGCGAGCCATTGAAGGTCCCGTGGACACGGGCCGCGGCGTTCATGACGTCGGAGGGACCCCAGAGGTAGCCCACGCGCCACCCGGTCATCGCGTAGCTCTTGGAGAAGGTCTGGCAGTAGATGGTCCGGTCCCGCAGCCCGGAAAGCTGGAGCGCGGAGGTGAACGGCTCGGGGGTGTAGACGAGTTCGCTGTAGGCCTCGTCGGCGAGGACGAGCGTCTCGGTCCCGGCGACGGCGGCGGCGAGCCCTTCCAGCTCGGCGCGGCTGTGCACGATCCCGGTGGGGTTGGAGGGGTTGCAGAAGACGAACAGCTTCGCTCCGACGAGTGCCTCGGCCAGCGCGGGGACGTCCCAGTGGAGGTTCTCGGCCAGGGGAACCGGGACAACCGTGCCGCCGGCCATGTTCACAAGGTCCGCGTAGAGGGAGTAGGTGGGGTCGGGGATCACCACGCGGTCGCCCGGATTGACGACGGCGAGGATCGCCGCCGCGAGCCCTGCGGTCCCGCCCTGAGTGACCAGCACGTCGTCGGCCGCGAAGTCCCCGCCCGCGAGCTCGCCGAGGGAGCGCGCGATCGCCTCGCGGAGCGCGGATTCGCCACGCATCGGCGAGTAGTGGGTGAAGCCCTCTTCGAGGGCCTTGGCCGCTGCGACGGTGATCTTGTGCGGAGTCGCGAAGTCGGGTTCGCCCATGGCGAGGGAGACGAGGGATCCGCTCGAGGCGGGCTGCTGGACCCGCAGGGAGTGCCGCTCGATCCGCTGGACCAGCTCGGAGGCTGAGAAGCCGAGGCTGAGTTCGGGGTGGGTGGTCATGATGCTCCTTGTCGGGGGTGCCCGGCCGACGGCTGCTGCGACGTCATGCCCGGGTTCGTGGTCTTGGCGGGGAGGGCGTAGAGGAGGCGGTCGATGGTGGCTGTCTGACCGGAGGTTCGCGGCTCTGACGTACGCGCGCGGCGCGCCTCGGTCACCAGATGTCGCGCCTTCATGGCCGCTCATCCTCCGGTGCGCCCATCCAACGGCTGATCTCGAGATCGCCGGAGGTATCGCGCTGGAAGGTCGGGGCGATCGACAGCTCCGTGATGACGCTGCGTGCGGGGAGCGTGGCGACCAGCTCGACCGCGCGCGCCACGTCCTCGGGCTGGACCATAGCCTCGCGCTCGCTGTCCTGCGGCGGCCGCGCGCGGTTGTCCAGGATGGGGGTCGCGGTCTCCCCGGGCAGGATCGCAGCGGCGCGGAGGCCCTCGTTCCTGAACGTGTTGTGGAGGTAGGTCATGAAGTTCTTCGCGGCCGCCTTCGCCGCGCCGTAGGCTGCCCCGCCGAGGAGGTTCGGGTTGACGGCCGCGAGCGAGGAGACCGTGATGATCGTCCCGCGCTTGCGGGAAAGCATGTCCGGGAGAACTGCCTGGGACAGGAGGTACACAGCCGTGAGGTTTACGTCCAGGACCTGAGCCCATTCCTCTTCGCTGATCCACCGGACGTTGAGCACGATGCTCGCGCTGCCCGCGTTGTTGACCAGGAGGTCGACCGGCCCGAGTTCCCGCCGCACCGCCTCGACGAGCCCTTTGACGTCGTCGCCCTTGGTGATATCCGCGGGAAGGACGACGGCGGTGCCCCCTTGGGCGCGGATCTCGCCGGCGACTTCCTCGAGCGGCTCGCGCCGGCGCCCGACCAAGGCGACCGAGGCGCCGTCGGCCGCAAGCAGCGCTGCGATAGCGCGCCCCATGCCAGTGCCCGCGCCCGTGACGATCGCGGTCTGGCCTTCCAAGAGCTGCATGGGATTCCCTTTCGGGGAGGAGTGGGCTTTTATGCTACTAACTTCGCATCTGCGAATAGTTTCGCACTTAAGCCACCGTGGCGTCAATGGGTACACCGAGGGATTCGAGGGCAGTTTTCGAGCGCTGCTCGAGCACGCGCAGTTCGCCCTCCTGAACCCGGAGGCGCTCCACCGACTGCTCCCGGCTGATCCAGCGGAAGGCCAGCCGCCGCCCCGGCTCGGCCTGGCCGAGGAGCGGCAGATCGGAGGTCGCGGCGAAGGCGACGATGGGGTACCCGGCGGTCAGTGTCCGGTAGCGGCCCAGGACAATCAGCTCGTCGCCGTGCGGAATCTCGAAGGCACCCACGGGGACGCCGTGCGAGACGATCTCCCCGAGTCCCTCCGGGTGCCGCACCGGGCCAGCCAATCGGAGGCCGACGTGGTTCGAATTCGGTCCCACGGCGTACTCGGAGCCGGCCAGAAGCTCATGGATGCCCTCCACGGCGTGCGCCTCGGGGCCCTCGACAATGTGCACGGTCCAGACTCGAGGACTCAGGTCGGGCCTCGGCACGGGGAGCCGGAAGAGCGGCTGATCGAACGGGTGCGTCATGCCGTGATAGCCCGAATGCACCTTGACCTGCTGCCCCGCGCTCAGGTTCTGTGGGAAGCCCATCCTCGCCTCCGGGGCAGCGCTGCCCATGAAGCGAGGAACGTCCAGCTCGCCGTTGATCGCCATGTAGCAGCGCATGCCCGCGGTCGCCCGCCCGACGTCGAGTACCGCGCCCGCATCCAGGTGCACGGCCTCACCCTGTCGCACCGGGCGTCCGTCGACCTTGATCGTCGCGAGGGCGCCCGTGACGGCGACCAGGAGCGGCGCCTCGGCGCGCAGTGAGAGGCCGCCCGCGAGGACTTCCAGGAGCGCGGCGTCGCGAGGGTTTCCCACGAGGATATTGGCGACGGCGGCAGAGAGCTGGTCTGCCGCCCCGCCCGACGGGACTCCCTGGCGTTCCCCGTCGCGGCGGCCGAGGTCCTGAAAGGTTGCGAGGATTCCGGGGCGGATCACCGTGAAGGCGGATTCGGTGGTCATCGCAGCCCTCCCACCGACTCGAGGAACTCCCCGGCGAGCTCGTCCCAGCGCTCCTCGGGAAGCGCCGTGAACCGCACCGTGTCGCCGGGCCGGAAGGACACGGCGGGGTCGCGCGAGATGTCGCAGATCGTCAGGGGAGTCCGGCCGATCACCCGCCAGCCCGTGGGGCCGGGGAAGGGCTGGATGATCGCGTTGGTGCCAGCCACCATGATCGAGCCCGAGGGGACGTCGGTGCGCGGCTCCGCGAGGCGGGCGAGCGGCCGCGGGAACTGGACGCCCGCCATCATGGGCGCCATGGCGGAGGCCAAGAGGTTGATGGTGAGGAGGGAGCCCGTGAAGGCCGCGATCGTCTCCTCGACCGTGAGGCCCAGTTCGCTCGCGACCGAGGGGAGGTCCGGTGAGTGCTCCCCGCCGAACACCGTGGGGATCACGAACTCCCGCGCGTCCCCGGTCTCCGCGACGTGGCCCGACGTCTCGGCGATGAGGAGGAGGGTATCTTCGAGCGAGTGGTGCGAGACCTGCAGGGGATCGAACTCGACGAGGAGGGATTCGAGCCCCGCCGCGAGATCGACCACGCCGCGCGGGCGGTGCTGTGCGACGGCGGCCCGGAGGCGCGTCGCCGCCAGACGGCGCTCGGCGGGGTCGGCGGACGTGGGGGTCAGAAGGACGGCCGAGTCTCCGTAGGGCGTGACGCTGAACTGCTGTGGGCTGGACGATCCGGGGGGATGCTCGGCCATTTCTCTCTCTGGTGTTCGAACGGCTTGGGATGTCTCACGAAAGGACGGCGCCCCTTTCGGGACGCCGCCGTTCGATCAGGCTGCGGCCGGAGCCTTGGACCGCAGGACTTCTTGGAGGCCCGTGACCGCGATTCCGGCTTCGGAGAGCGCGGCGCGAGCGGCCTGGCCGTTCTGCAGCACGAGCGGGTGGTCGCCGTGGAGGAGGGCCACGTCGCAGTCGTGCCCGAGCGGCACCACCTTGCCGCTGACGGAGCGGACCGTTCCGTCCTGCACGGCCTGGACGATGCGACGGCCCACCTCCTCGGGGTCGAAGAGCAGCCCACCCTCGGCCTTGCGGGAGACCGGCATGCCGTCGTCGCCATAGCCGCGATCGCCGAGGAAGACGTAGCCGACCTTGAGGCTGCGCTTCTCGGCCTCCTCCGCGAGCACGCCCCGCTGGCACACGACGATGAGCGAGGGGTCGTAGGCTGCCGCCGCGTCGGTGATGGCGCGGGCGTGGACGCGGTCTGTCTGGGCGATGCTGCCCATGCGGCCGTGCGGGGCCAGATGGCTGATCCGGCCGCCGTGGATCCGGGCGAAGGCGTCCAGCGCGCCGAGCTGGTAGAGGACGTCCGTGCGGATCTCCTCCTCGGACGCCTCGATCAGGCGCCGCCCGAAGCCCACCAGATCTGGGTAGCCGGGGTGGCAGCCGAGCTCGATCCCGCGCTCGACGCACTCGCGGACGGTCGCATCCATGACGCGGGGGTCGCCTGCGTGGAAGCCGCACGCAATGTTGGACGACGAGACGAGGCCGAGCAGGGCGTCATCGTCTCCGATGGTGTAGTTGCCGAAGCTTTCGCCGAGGTCGGCGACGATAGCGACTTTGGACTGTGCTGGATCCGTCTGGGTCATGGGGGGAATCCTTCCTCGAATCGGTGAGGGCGGTCAGTGGGTAGTGAGCTCCTGGCCCTTGGTCTCGCGGAGGAAGAAGACTGTCACGAGCGTGATGATCGAGGCCGCGATCGAGAAGTAGCCTGGAACCATCGAGTCCTTGGTCGCGCTGATGATGGCGGTCATGACCAGCGGGGCGCTGCCGCCGAAGATGATGGTGCTGACGTTGAAGCCGATGCTGTAGGCGCTGTAGCGGACCGTCGTCGGGAACAGCTCGGTGAGCACGGTGTGCACGGACGCAGCGTGGCCGGAGAAGGCCAGGGCCATGAGGACCGCGCCGAGCGACGCCAGGCCCATGTTTCCGGTCGTGATCATGAGGAAGGACGGGTAGGAGAGCACTGCCGTGGCGACGGCGGACCACGCGAGGACCGGCTTGCGGCCGAAGCGGTCCGAGATCCGGGCCATGATCGGGATCGCGATGATGATCGCCACCAGGCTCGCCGCTGTGACCACGAGGGCGCCGAGCATCGTGAAGTTGTTCGCGCCGAGCGAGGTCTTCAGGTACGTCGGCATGTAGGCGAACAAGAGGTAGTAGCCCGGGCCGTTGACGGCGGGGAGGAAGATGGTCAGCGCGATCGCGGCGAGGTGCTTCTTGGACGTGAAGACGGTCTTGAGCGGGTTGCGCTCGACCACATTGCGCTCGCGGAGCGCGTTGAAGTGAGGCGTGTCCTCCATCTTCGAGCGGATGTAGAAGCCGATGTAGCCGAGCGGGAGGGCGAGGACGAACGGGATTCGCCAGGCCCAGCTGTTCATGGTCGTGTCGCCGAGGGTGGTGATGAGGAGGGCGGAGAGGGCGCTGCCGAAGAACAGGGCGAAGAACGAGCCGACGGCGATGAAGCTCTGCGCGAAGTTGCGGTGGTTGCGGTGGGCGTACTCGCCCACGAAGGACATCGCGCCGGCGACCTCGCCGCCAGCCGAGAAGCCCTGCAGGATGCGGAGCAGGATGAGCAGCGCGGGAGCCGCCCAGCCGATCACGGACGCCGACGGCACAAGGCCGATCGCCGCCGTCGCCCCCGAGATCATCAGCAGCAGCACGGCGAGCAGCGTCTTGCGGCCCAGCTTGTCGCCGAGGTAGCCGCAGATGATGCCACCGAATGGGCGGGCCAGGAAGCTCACCAGGAAGCCGACGTTCGTCAGCAGGAGCGAGCCGACGTCCTTGGATCCCATGAGGTTCACGGCCAGATAGGTGGTCAGGAGGCCGTAGATGCCGTAGTCATACCACTCGACGAACGAGCCCATGGTTCCGGCGATGGTGGCCTTCCGCACGACCTTGCCATCGGCGGTGATGACGCGGACCTGCGAGGTGTCGAGCCGTGAGGATTCCGGCGTGGAGGGAGATGAGAGGTTCATTGGTTCTTCTCAGTCTAGGAGGGGTGGGTTGGGGATGGGAGGGATGGATCAGCTGTAGGCCTTGGAGACCTCGGCGGTCATCTCCGCCTCGTGCTCCGCGACGGCGATGACCCGGGTGAGGATCTCCTCGGCGCGGGCCTGGGGGATGACGATGACGCCGTCGCCGTCAGCCGCGACGATGTCGCCCGGGGCGACGACGATGCCGCCCACTGCGACCGGCTCGCCGATGACGCCCGGGCCGTTCTTGAAGGGCCCGGCCGGGGTGGTGCCCCGCGCGAAGACGGGGAAGCGGATCTCGGTGATGGTCTTCTTGTCGCGGATGCAGCCATCGATCACTGCCCCCACGGCCCCGGCGGCGGCGAACCGCTGCGAGAGCTGCTCGCCGACGAGGGCGCGCTCGCGGTGGCCGAAGCCGTTGATGACCACCATGTCGCCGGGCTGGTTGTGATCGAGGGCCTCGATCACGGCGGCGTTGTCGCCCGCCGCGCCGAGCACGGGGAGCGCCGTGCCCACCGCGGCCGCGCCGTCCCAGATGGCGCTGATGCCGGCATCGACCATGCCGAGTCGCTCCATCGCGTCGCCGATGTTGGCCACGGGGAAGGCCTTGAACGCCTCCACAAGGGTCCGCGGGGGACGGCTCCAGGCGCTGGCCTTGCGGACCGTCAGTTCAAGTGTGTTGGCCATGGTGTGTGGTTCCTCTGTTCTGGCCGCCGCAAGATTTTCTGCGACGTCGATCACATATGAGAAGAGTTTCGCGCTTATTCGCCTTCCCGTCAAGGGGTGTCTTCCGAGGCGCCCGTAAACAGTGCGTTGCCTTCCGCTCACGCCGGAGGGGCCGAGGGCAGCAGCTGCCCTCGGCCCCTCCGTGCGCGGTCGGCGGGTGCGCTAGAACGGCCCCCGCTGGACGAGGTTTTCGGGCGCTCGCCCGTCCGCCAGCGCCTCGAGCTGCCGCGCGAGGAGCTTGCGAATCCGCGGTTCGAAGGCGCTGGTGTTGCCGCCTACGTGCGGCGTGATGAGCGCGTTCGGCGCCGCCCACAGCGGGTGGTCCGAGGGCAGCGGTTCGGGATCGACGACGTCGAGCGCGCAGTGGAGGCGCCCCGAGGTCACCTCGGCGGTGAGTGCCTCCGTGTCGACGACGGCGCCGCGCCCCACGTTCACCACGAGGGCGCCGTCCGGGAGGGCTGCCAGGATTCGGGCGTCGATCAGATGGTGGGTGCTCTCGCTCAGGGGCGTGACCACGACGAGGACGTCGTGCTCCGGCGCCAGCTGCTGCAGCTCGTCGATGCCGTGGACCGGCCCCGTAGCGTCGGTGCGCGCCGTGCTGCCGACCCTCGTCAGTTCGACTTCGAAGGGCTCGAGCCGGCGCGCGATCTCCGCGCCGATCCCGCCGACGCCGATCAGCAGGACCCTGCGATCGGCCAGCGAACGCCTGCGGCTCGGACGCCATTCGTGCCGCGCCTGGTCGCGGACGGCGTCGTCGATCCCCCGAAGCCTGGCGAGCGCCAAGCCCACGGCGAGCTCCGCCGTCGCCGCCGCGTGGACGCCCGACGCGTTGGCGACCCCCGCCGTCGGGCCTGCGGCTTCGGCAATGCCGTCGTAGCCCGTGGACTGCGCCTGCACGAATTTGAGGTTCGGGACGTTCGCCAGCTGGCCCAAGACCTCGCCCGCGTTCAGATAGGGGAGGATAACGCCGTCGATCTCCTCGAGGGTTCCGTCCTCCGGGGCCGAGCGCAGATCCCACACGATGCCGCGGAGTCCGCCGGGAAGCGGCGAGAGTTCGTCGAGGAGCTCGCGGTCGGGGAAGGAGATGGTCTGGATGATCTGCTGCGGTTGCATGCCGTGCCTCACTCCTGCGCGCTGAAGTCGATCAGGACCTTGCCCGAGACCTTCGGGTCGCGCGCCGTCTCGAAGGCCTCGTGCGTCTTGCCGAGGGGGAAGACGTGGGTGACGAGCGGGCCGACCGCCAGGGAGCCGTCGGCCAACGCCTCGAGCACCGGGGACATCTCCTCCGTGAACCGGAACGATCCCACGAGTTCGAGCTCGCGGGCAATGGCTGTCGCGATGGGGATCGGCTGCTTGCCGTTGGGGAGGAGGCCCACCATGACCACGCGTCCCCCTGGCCGCGTGGCTGCGATCGCCGCGGAGAGTCCGTGCGGGCTCCCCGAGGATTCCATGGCGAGGTCCGCTTGGACTGCTTCGACCGCTTCTTCGCCAGTGGCCACGAGCGTTGTCGTGGCGCCGAGGTTTCGCGCGCGCTCGAGGGCCTCCTCATGGAGGTCGACGGCGATGATCTCGCCTGCTCCGAAGCGCTTGAGCACTGCGATCGTCAGGCCGCCGATCGGCCCGCTGCCGATCACCAGGACGCGCTTGCCCCTGACGTCGCCCGCGCGCTCGACAGCGTGCCATGCGACGCTCGCGGGCTCTGCCAGCGCCGCACCCCGGAGGGAGAGCCCCGGCGGAAGAGCCCGCAGCATCCGCGCCGGCAGGCTTGCCAGAGTGCCGAAGGCGCCAGCGGTGTGCGGATGGCGGGCGGCGCTGCCGAGATACGTCGCGCTGCGGGAGAGGTTGGGGCGGCCCTCGGGGTACGCGTGGTCCGTTCCCAGATCGCCGGCCGGGTGGACTGCGACCGGTGTTCCCGCCGCTGGCCCGGAGCCGTCCGCAGCTGCGGCCAGCACGGTGCCCACGACTTCGTGGCCCAGCACCATCGGGGCCTTGAGCACCGAGGCTCCGGCGGCGCCGTGCTGCCAGTAGTGGAGGTCGGAGCCGCAGATTCCTCCGTAGGCGATGTCGACGATCGCCTCGTCGTCGCGCGGGCTGCCGAGCGGGCGCTTCACGACCCGCAGGTCGCCTGCGGTGTGGATGACGACTTCTTCCGTGATGAGCTTCTCGGTCAGGTCCAAGGGCGATGCGGTCATCGGCTTCCTCTTGATCTCGGGCGGCTTCGCTGCCGCGGGCGCTGCTCCTCGGGGGAGGGGGCGTGATTCAGAATACAAGAATTACCTCGCATTTGATAAGATACTTGCAGATAGTTCCACTCGGAGGACGAAGAGTGAGGAAGCTCGAGCCATGACCTCCATCCCCAAAGGCGAACCCGGAGCCGCACCGGCAGTGTCCCGGGCCATCGAGCTCCTGGGCCTGATGGCTCGCCAACCGTCCGTTCCCATGACCGTCACAGAGCTCGCCCGCGGGATCGGGGCCGCCCGCTCGTCAACCCGCAACATCTCCACCGCCCTCGAAGCCGGCGGCCTCGTCCAGCACTGCGACGGCGGTTACCGCCTCGGTCAGCGGCGTGTCGAATTCGGCGGCGCGTACCTGTATTCGTTCGAGCAGGTGAAGGCGTTCCAGGAGGCCTGCGCCGAATCCGCGC